>NZ_JBIVOW010000068.1:0-1171 GCF_044754325.1 Streptomyces sp. NPDC093097 | reverse complement strand
TACTGACTTCGGCTTGTCAGGGTGACGTTGGGGTGTCGAGGGTCAGGCCGGTGCCGGCTATGAAGCCGTCGAGGGTCTCGGGCCGGTACTGCGGGCGTTTGAGCCGGTTGCGGACGAGGGCCTCGAGTCGGTCGAGGGCGACCACGGCGAGGTTGGCCAGGCTGCGCTTGACGTGTGCCCAGACCCACTCCACGGGGTTGAGGTCCGGCGAGTAGGCGGGCAGCAGGAACACCGTCAGCCAGGCACGTTCGGCGATCAAGTCGCGCATGGCGTGGGAGACGTGGGTGTTCAGACGGTCCCAGACCAGCACGATCGGCGCCTTGACCAACTGGTGGACGCCGTCGATCAGTGCGATGAAGTCGCGCTCGCCCATGCTGCGGCGCTTGCCTCTGCCCGCGGGATGGGATCGCAGACGGTGGCACAGCCGGGTACGGGAGCCGGGCCGCATGGCGATCAGCCCGGCCACCGACAGACGTCCCGAGCGCCGGCCGCTGACCGTCACGACACAGGGGTGCGGCCCCGTCGGCCCCAGGTGCGTCCTTTGGGCGGCCGGCGGGTGAAGCCTGCCTCGTCCTCGAAGCAGATGTAGCCCCCGCAGGCCGCCCGCGCTCTTTTACCTCCGCCCAGGTCGCCTCCTTCCACGCAGTGACGGCCTGCTCGTCGCGCTCAGCGACCTTCCGCGCGGGGACCTGCGGGCTGAAGCCGAGCCGGTGCATCAGCCTCGTGGCGCCCGAGACGCTGTAGGAGACGTGGAACTTCCGGCCGATCAGCGTGGCCACCCGCGCCGCGGTCCACACCTGGTCCTCCACCCAACCGTGTTCTGCTGGGCCCTGTTCCAGGTACACGGCCAGTTTCTCCAGGCAGCGCGGGGACAGACGGCATCGAGATCCGCTCGGGCCGCGGGAGGCCAGTGCCCCGGCCCCACCCTCCCGCGACAATTGGTGCCACTGGTAGGCCGACTTCGGGCTCACCCGCAGTCGTCGCGCGACCTCCGGTGCCTTGACTCCCCACTCGAACAGCTCGGCCGCCTGGATCCGTACCACTTCCCGGCGCTCACGGCCCGCGGCGGTCAGCCCGCCCCCATCCGCATATCTCACACACCACCGGATACAGCCACCGCTCCAGACTCATCAGGGCCTTCGCGAAGGTTCACCCTGACGAGCCGAAGTCA
>NZ_JBIVOW010000067.1:0-1192 GCF_044754325.1 Streptomyces sp. NPDC093097 | reverse complement strand
GACGGCTGGGCGATGGGAGCCGTGTGAGCCGAGAGGCTCCCGCACGGTTCTGCGAGCGGCGGCGGGTGAGATTCCCGCCGCCGACTCACCCGGTGGTGATGTGCGCCAGCCGTGAGCAGGCCGAGGCCGCCCTGGAGCGGCTGCGGAACCTGTTGGCTGAACTCGGCCTGGAGCCGAAGGCGGCCAAGACCAGGATCGTGCACCTGCGGGTGGGTGGCGAGGGATTCGACTTCCTCGGCTTCCACCACCGGTGGGTGGCGTCCCGGCCGCACGGCAACCGGCGCCCGGTTGCCTTCCTCGCCCGCTGGCCCTCGGCAAGGGCGATGCAGCATGCCCGCGATCGGATCCGTGAACTCACGGACCGACGCAGGCTGTTGCGGCCGGTCAAGGTGATCGTGGAGGACGTGAACGCGTTCCTGCGCGGATGGGCTGCGTATTTCCGGTTCGGGAACTCGGCCCATGTCTTTGACCAGATCGGCTCGTACGCGCGGATGCGGATCGGCGGGTTCCTCGCCAAGAAGCACCGGCGCACCAGGAAGTTCGGCTGGGCGGTGGTTGCCTTCGCCGCCCAGGACTCCCTGGGACTGATCGCCCTGCACGGGACCGTCGTTGCACCCAGACCCTTCCGGGACTGGCGGGGCAGGCCGAATGCCGGTGGTGAACGGCGTCGGTGAGCCGTGTGCGGGAGAACCGCACGCACGGTTCGATGCGGCGGGGGCTGGAAACGGGGCGGACGTACTCCGCCACCGCGCCAGCCCCCGACCCTACACGAGGCGGACTGTCCGACTGGTGATCAAGAAAGCAGAAAGTGCCTCTGACCAGCTCTGACCAGCGAGAATGAGGATTGCTGAGGTCCTTGTTCCCGCTACCGCCGGAGGCACTTTCCAGGTGAAGGTGCGACACGAGGTCGCGTGTGTTGAGTGGGCTCTTTTGGAGAGGGGGTCGGCGATGGCGTCGGCGACAGAGTAGCCCCGGGTCAGTGTCCGATGGCCTGTCCCCACCCGGACATGCGTCGCTGGTAACGGCGGGGTGTGAAGCTCCGGGTGAGGTTCCCCCGGCGTGCGGGAGGTGCTGATCAGCTGGTCAGTACGGGTTGGCGGGGTTGCAGGTTCGTTCGTTTGGTCGTTGCCTGGTCGGCGTAGTGCTTCTCCTCGAACTCGACGGGGCTGAGGTAGTCGAGCCGCTTCTGGAT
>NZ_JBIVOW010000066.1:0-1270 GCF_044754325.1 Streptomyces sp. NPDC093097 | reverse complement strand
TGAGGTTCCCCCGAGATGCGGAGGATGTTGACAGAGGGTCAGATGGGACTCATGAGAGGACCTTTGACCATGGCCGCCCCCAGAAAGTACTCGCTGGAGTTGCGTGAGCGTGCGGTGCGGATGTACCGCACCGCCGAGCCGAAGCCCCAGATCAAGAAGCTGGCCGTCGATCTCGGCGTGCATCCGGAGGCCCTGCGTGGCTGGATCCGGCAGGCCGAGGCCGATGCCGGCGAACGCGACGACCGACTCACCACCGATGAACGTACTGAGCTCGCGGCGCTGCGGAAGGAGAACGTCCAGCTCAAGCGGGCCAACGAGGTACTGCGGACGGCGTCCGCTTTTTTCGCGGCCCAGCTCGACCCGACCCGGCCCAGGTGACGGCGCTTCTCGACGAGCACCCTCACCTGGGGGTCGAGCCCGTCCTCCGGGAACTGTCCATCGCCTCCTCCACCTACTACCGCTGGCGCCGTGCCGAGCGCGAACCATGCGAGCGCGTGCGCCGCGACGCCGAACTCACCGAGCAGATCAAGGAAATCCACGCCGAATCCGGCGGGGTCTACGGATCCCCGCGCGTGCACGCCGTACTGAAACGCGAGGGTGTCCATGTGGGCCGCAAGCGGGTCGAGCGCCTCATGCGCCAGGCCGACATCGCGGGTATCAGTCCGCGCCGCAAGGGCTTCACGCGCCGCGACCCGAAGGCCGCCCTCGCCCCGGACCTGGTCGAGCGGGACTTCACCGCGCCTGCGCCGAACCGGCTGTGGGTCACCGACCTGACGATGATCTCGACCGGCGAGGGACCCTTGTGGCTGTCCGCAATCCGGGACGTGTTCTCCCGCCGGGTGGTGGCCTGGGAGACCTCCGCCCGCGCGGACGCCGACCTGGTCCTGACCACGCTGGAGTACGCGCTCGCCTCCCGCGAGTTCGAGCCCGGACAGTTGATTCATCATGCCGATCACGGCTGCCAGTACACGTCCGTGAAGCTGACGACTCGACTTCTACGAGCGGGAGTTCAGGCATCCATGGGCTCCGTCGGCGACTCGTATGACAATGCCCTCGCGGAGAACCTCTGGATGCTCATCAAAACCGAGTGCATCCGCGGACGCACCTTCACCACCCATGCCGAGGCCAACCTCGCGCTCTTCGAGTACATCGATGGCTTCTATAACTCCCGGCGCATCCAGAAGCGGCTCGACTACCTCAGCCCCGTCGAGTTCGAGGAGAAGCACTACGCCGACCAGGCAACGACCAAACGAACGAACCTGCAACCCCG
>NZ_JBIVOW010000065.1:0-1286 GCF_044754325.1 Streptomyces sp. NPDC093097 | reverse complement strand
GGAGTGGGAGTTCATCGAGCCCTACCTGCCGATAGGCAGGTTCGGCCCGTACCCCGAGCGGCTGCGCAAACAGTTCGAAGGCGTGCTCTGGCGGTTCAAGACGGGCGGACAGTGGCGGGAGATGCCGGCCGAGTTCGGTGCCTGGCCCACCGTTCACAACCGTTTCCGGCAATGGCGGGACGCCGGCGTCTTCGAAGCCTTGCTGGAAGGCATGATCACAGAGGCCGCGAAACGGGGAGAGGTGGACCTGTCCCTGGTCAGTGTGGATTCCACTACCGCCCGGGCCCATCACGACGCCGCCGGGATGCAGCTGGACCAGGAACTCCTCACAGCCATGGAGGAGGCCGCCGCCCAGGAGGAGAAGGCCCGGCAAAAGGGGGCAGCCCGGAGGGACAAGACGGGCAGGGCGAAGGAGACGACCCCGGGCGGGAGGAACGGCGACGCCTGCGCCGCCGGCACAAGCTCCGGCTGAAGGCCGCTTTGCTCGGTCGGTCCAGGGGCGGACAAACCACCAAGATCCACCTTGCCGCCGAACGGAAATGCCGCCCGCTGGTGTTCATCCTGACGGCCGGACAGGCCGCGGACAGCCCGCAGTTCATCCCCGTCCTCAAAAAGGTGCGGGTGCGGGGGCCTGCCGGCCGTCCGCGCACCCGGCCCGACGCGGCCGCCGGGGACAAGGCGTACTCCTCCCGCGGCAACTGCTCCTACCTGCGCAAGCGCCGCATCAAGGCGATCATCCCGGAGAAGAAGGACCAAGCTGCCCACCGGAAGAAGAAAGGCAGCAGGGGCGGCAGACCCATCAGTCATGACGTCGAGCTCTACAAGGAACGGAACACCGTCGAGCGCGCGATGTGCGCCACGAGGCGCCTTGTTGTATCCCCGGCTCAGTCGGGAGGAATTGGAGGGACATTCCTGGGCCTGATGGCTCACCTGGAACCGAAAGGTGATGGGGACCAGAGCATGCCAGACAATCAGTGACCGGGCCCAGTTGCCAGGGACGGTGCGCTGAGGGGCCCGCGTGATACGGCGAAAGCTGAACTGCCTGAACCCCAATCTCCAGTCGATGAAAGTTCGCATCCATCGGAAAGGCCACTGAAACCGATGCCATGTCTTGCGACGGCTTTGATTGCGGGCCGACGCACCCTTCCCGACATGGGGCGATGTCCAGTGAGGACATTCAAGGAGATGAGTGGGGCGCCTACGTCACGCTATGACGTACAACAAGGACGAACGTGGGATCGCCTACGGGGTGCGAACCCTAGGGCGACGGAGTGCTCGTAGTAGTC
>NZ_JBIVOW010000064.1:0-1286 GCF_044754325.1 Streptomyces sp. NPDC093097 | reverse complement strand
CTTTACTTTTAACCCCGCCAAGATCATTCCTTGGTGGGGTTTGATGCTGAGGCCCTGAACATGGAGGCGGCCACCCGCAATTCTTCGGAGTGCTGAAGCTACGAAGAAACGGTGGGGTGGCCGTGGGACTGATGATGCCAGGTACCGGCGGGTTGGTCGAGGATGAACGGGCGGGTCGGTGTAGGGAGTTGACGTCTTTCCGCGAGGGCTTGTACGGGTGTTTGCGACGTCGTGCGGATGCGTTGTTCGAACTAGCGGATGCGGTGCTGACCGTGCGCGGCCGGGCCGAGTCGCTGGTGGCGTTGTGTGAGGAGCACGTGTTCCGGCGTGGGCACGGGGCTTTGTATGACGCTGTGGCCTGCGGTGATATCGATACCGAAGCCCTGGGCCGGTTGCTTGTGGCTGCGTGGCATCCGGTGGATGCGGGGCCGGTGAAGATTGCCGTGGACGTCTCGCCGTGGGCGCGTCCGGATGCGGAGACCAGTCCGGAGCGGTGCCACTGCTACACCTCCTGTCGGTGCGACGGGTCCCGCAAGACGCTTCCCGGGTGGCCGTATTCCGTTGCGGTGGGGCTGGAGTGGGGTGCGAGTGCGTGGACCGCGCCGCTGGACGCGGTGCGGATCGGCCCGGAGGAGGATGCCACCGTGGTGACTGTGCACCAACTCGCCCGCGTGGCCGGGCGGCTGGACGCGGCTGGTCTGCTCGCCGGCCGGCCCGCACCGCTGTTCGTGTTCGACTCCGGCTACGACCTCACCCGCATCAGCTACCTGGCCGGGCAGGAGAGCCTGCACGTGCAGGTACTGGGCAGGGTCCGTTCCGACCGAGTCTTCTACGCCACAGCGCCCCGCTGTCGCAGGGACGGCAAACCGGGGCGGCCGCCCCGGCACGGGGACCGCCACGCGCTGGCCGACGTGGCGTCCTGGTCGGCCCCCGATGAGCGGTTGCATGCCGCAAACCCCCGCTACGGTGCTGTTGAGGTGTGCGCCTGGCACGGCCTTCACCAAAAGCTGGCGCGGCACGGCGGCTGGGCCGGTCTGCCTGCCGACCAGGAACTGCCGGTGGTGCCTGGCACGGTGATTCGTATCCGTGTCGACCGCCTGCCCGGCAACCGCACCCCCGAAGATGTCTGGCTGTGGCATACCGCCCCCGACAGCACCGCCTTCGACCTGGACCTTTTGTGGAAGACCTACCTGCGCAGGTTCGACGTCGAGCACGCTTTCAAGACCCTCAAGACCCAACTGGCTTGGACACTTCCCCAGATCCGCACCCCTGCCCAGGGCGACCGG
>NZ_JBIVOW010000062.1:0-1949 GCF_044754325.1 Streptomyces sp. NPDC093097 | reverse complement strand
GTGCGCCACGAACACAACGGGAGGTTTCGATGTAGACGAAGTCTTCCGACGTGATGCTGCACTGGTGATGGAGGTAGGCCCTCCGGGACCGCCCACGCAGGGGGAGGTCTCAAACCCCCGCAGGTTGCTTCGGTGAATGAGCCGGGGTGATGAGCACTGCGGAAAAGGCGCACAAGATGCGTCAGGTGCGAGCCGAGAAGACGAACGCAAGTGAACCACTGAGGAAATGTCGTAAGCGTATGAGTGGTCGCCGAAACTGGGGTCCTGTTGTTGCCCCGGGACGAGTCTGGCGGGTTCCTGTGCTCCTGGCCAGGCGGCGGCCCGGCATAGAGGTGGCGCGAGCTCGGTATCAGGCACTGGTGCGGAACGTGGGAACCCCTCGCCGCGATGCTGCCAATTGGCCTTTGTTGAGGGCTGGTTGGTGTTAAGGGAGAACCTCAAGCAGCTGAAACTGTAAGGGGGAGAGTACCGATGCGTGGCAGGGGGACGGACCGCCTTGTAGTAGCGAGGAAGCCCCTGTAATGGGGGTCGAGCGAAGGGGGCGGGTCGTCCTGATCTTGTTTGGTGGTCAACCGGAGATTGCCGGGAGGAGCCAGGTGAACGGATCAAGGCCGCAGGCCATGACCAAGTCGTTTTACATTCCCAAGTCGATGGTGTGGGAGGCGTATCTGAGGGTCAAAGCCAATCAGGGTGCACCTGGGGTGGACGGTGTGTCGATTGAGCAGTTCGAGCAGAACCTCAAGGGGAATCTGTACAAGCTGTGGAATCGGCTCTCGTCTGGCTCGTACTTCCCTCCGGCAGTGAAGGCCGTGGAGATCCCCAAGGCGGGCGGGAAAGGTGTCCGTGTTCTTGGGGTGCCTACCGTGGCCGACAGGATCGCTCAGACGGTGGCCGCGATGTATCTGGAGCGTCGGGTGGAGCCTGTGTTCCATCCGGACTCCTACGGCTACCGGCCCAGGCGGTCGGCGCTGGATGCGGTGGAGACCTGCCGGCGGCGCTGCTGGAGGAACGACTGGGTGGTCGATCTCGACATCCGAGCGTTCTTCGACAGCGTGGACCATGAGCTGATGCTCAAGGCCGTCGAACGGCACGTCGATGTCGACGGGAAGTGGGTCCTGCTTTACGTGAAGCGGTGGCTGGTTGCACCGCTGGCGAGGCCGGACGGAGAGGTGCAGCAACGGGGTCGCGGGACTCCTCAAGGGTCAGCGATTTCGCCTGTGTTGGCGAATCTGTATCTCCACTATGCGTTCGATATGTGGCTGGTGCGGGAATTCCCGCAGGTCACGTTCGAGCGGTACTGCGACGATGCGGTGATTCACTGCCGCAGTGAGTACCAGGCCCGCCGTGTGCGGGACGCGCTCGCTGTGCGATTGGCGCAAGTCGGTCTGGAGTTGCATCCGGACAAGACCCGCGTGGTGTACTGCAAGGACGCGGACCGGCGCGGCTCTTACGAGCACACGTCGTTCACGTTCCTCGGCTACACGTTCCGTCCGAGGCTGGCCAAGAACCGGTACGGGAAGCACTTCGTGAACTTCCTGCCCGCGGTCAGCAAGGCGGCAATCAAGGCGATGGGCAAGGAAATCCGTTCCTGGCACATCTCCAGACGCAGTGACAAGTCCCTCGGTGACCTTGCGCGGATGTTCAACAGCATTGTGCAGGGTTGGGTCAACTATTACGGGCGCTTCTACAAGTCCATGTTGTATCCCCTTCTCCGACGCATCAACGAACACCTGGTGCGTTGGGCTTGCCGGAAGTACAAACGACTTCACCGCCGGGAGAGGCGGGCGAAGGAACTGCTGGCACAAGCTGCCCGACGGTATCCAAACCTGTTCGCCCATTGGCGATTTGGTCTCAAGCCTGACGGCTGGGCGATGGGAGCCGTGTGAGCCGAGAGGCTCCCGCACGGTTCTGCGAGCGGCGGCGGGTGAGATTCCCGCCGCCGACTCACC
>NZ_JBIVOW010000061.1:0-2252 GCF_044754325.1 Streptomyces sp. NPDC093097 | reverse complement strand
TCCACACCGAACCCGGAAGGCCCTCACCCGTTCAAGATCCCACGGCCGAGACCTGGCTCACTGTCCACAACCTCCCCGGACAGAACAGCTAGGGCAGTCCAAGCACGAGCTGGCCGCCCTTCTGAAAGACCTGCGCAAGCGAGCCGGCCTCTCCGGGGACCGGCTCGCTAAGCGTTGCAGCATGTCTCAATCGAAGATCAGCAGGATTGAGAATGGGAAAGTGCGACCAAGCCTGCTGGACGTAGAAAGTATCCTCAGGGCAGTCGAAGCCCCTTCAGGGATTGTCGCAGAGGTTACGACTCTTGCTCGGATCGCCAACACTGAATGGCAGGACATCCGGAGTCTCCGCAAGAGAGGGCTCGACAAGAAGCAGCAAGAGCTAGCAGCGCTCGAAGCCTCAACGACGGAGTTCCGATTCTTCCTGCTCTCGATGATCACGGGACTCCTCTCGACCCCCGAGTACATTCGAGGGAGTCTTGCTCATTCCCCAGTCGACACCAGCAAGACTGTCGCAAGAAAACTGGAACGCCAGCAGATCCTCTACGACACCACCAAGCGTTTCACATTCATCCTGACGGAACAGGCAGTCAGATGGCCGCTCGTAGCCCCCTCAGTGATGGCCGTACAGATTGACCGACTCGCCTCCCTGACCTACCTACCCAACGTCCGACTCGGAGTGATCCCCATCGGCGGCCATATGCCGATAGCCCCGATGGACACATTCACGATCTATGACGAGACGCTGGCCACGGTCGAGAACACCACTGGAATCGTAATCCACCGAGATTCCAGGGATATCGCCGCGCACCTCGAACTATTTTGCACCCTGGAAAGCTACGCACTATACGAAGAGGAAGCAAGGGAACGGCTCGCCAAATGGGCCAGCCAGTACCGATCATGATCTTTAGTCCAGGACGCGCATAAACACAGATCCGCGCTGCACCTCACGAGACCATGGGCACCTGAGAGCCCAACCAGGAGGCAGCGCAAGCCATGACCGAACCAGTCAGGTACTCACAAGAACCAGTTGAACTGCCGCTGGACCCCTGGATTTTGACTGGCAAACCCAAACCTGACTGCGAGGTCTGCGAATCGCAGGCCACCCAGCGCAACCAAGCGCTAAAGCAGAATGACTGGCGCTCCGCCTGCGCCGCCGACCGGAGAATCCGCAACCACGAGGGCGGACACCAGTGACTCCCCCGGCTGAAAACGCGAATGAGCTACGCATGGGCTCTCACGACGGTTGGTGGACGGAGTACGGCGGCCGGCTGGACGTGGCCTCTGGCGTCGTCTCCATCCCTCAGGGCAGGAAGGTGCCGCCGTGCCCCTTCCCGTGCGACATCTGCAAGGCCAAAGGACGTCAGTAGGTGCTCTGTCGGCGCGGACACCCGATGGCAGAGGAAGCCCCCGACATCTGAGGCTGCCGCGCCTGCGCCCAAATGACCGGCGCATGAGACTCCCGCCCCGGCGGCGGAAACCTGGACAGTCGAGCAGCCGGGGCGGGTGACCCCACCGCAGGAGACCTGCGGACCTTTGGGCCGTGCCTCGACGGTACGGCGGCACGGCCCCTCACGAAAGAGGAGGTTGAGAGATGAGCGCACTACAGGTCGACACGATCGAGACGCGCCTGCGAGACGCTGAAGGCTGGCCCGGCATCCCGTTCCGGCACCCGGCGGACCTCGTGGTCGTCGCCGAGGACGACGGAGGGAAGCACGACGGAGGCCCGATGCCCCCCGAGGCGCCCCGCGACCCCGCCCCGCAGCCCAGCGGCGGAGACAAAAACCAAGCCGCTGACGGCCGGAGAGGCTGATTGAAACGGCCCCGTTCGCGCACTGCCCCTCGTAGCGCGTGAGCGGGGCTCATCCGTCCGGGCAGGAAGACCGTATGAGCCACGACGGCATACCGCACGAAATCACCGGATGCCCCAAATGTGATGCCGAGGCGCACCAAGAGGCCATAACCCAACGCGAAAACCAAGAGCGCGAAGAACGCGTTCTCTCGGCCGGCCTGGTCATAGCGGCCGCTGTCGCCTCACTGGCAGTACTTGGCCTGTGGGCCGGAGTAATGGCGGTCCTGTCACACATCGGCTGACGCCTGGGCGTGGCGCCCGGCTCCCGGAATGCGGGAAGGGGTGCCACGCCCAAACGGTCAGCCAGCTACTGACTTCGGCTTGTCAGGGTGACGTTGGGGTGTCGAGGGTCAGGCCGGTGCCGGCTATGAAGCCGTCGAGGGTCTCGGGCCGGTACTGCGGG
>NZ_JBIVOW010000060.1:0-2388 GCF_044754325.1 Streptomyces sp. NPDC093097 | reverse complement strand
ACACAGTGGACGCGAGCAACTGAGGACAAGCCCTCGGCCTATTAGTACCAGTCAACTCCACACCTTACGATGCTTCCATATCTGGCCTATCAACCCAGTCGTCTACTGGGAGCCTTACCCCATCAAGTGGGAGGGAGCCCTCATCTCGAAGCAGGCTTCCCGCTTAGATGCTTTCAGCGGTTATCCTTTCCGAACGTAGCCAACCAGCCATGCCCTTGGCAGAACAACTGGCACACCAGAGGTCCGTCCGTCCCGGTCCTCTCGTACTAGGGACAGCCCTTCTCAAGACTCCTACGCGCACAGCGGATAGGGACCGAACTGTCTCACGACGTTCTAAACCCAGCTCGCGTACCGCTTTAATGGGCGAACAGCCCAACCCTTGGGACCGACTCCAGCCCCAGGATGCGACGAGCCGACATCGAGGTGCCAAACCATCCCGTCGATATGGACTCTTGGGGAAGATCAGCCTGTTATCCCCGGGGTACCTTTTATCCGTTGAGCGACGGCGCTTCCACAAGCCACCGCCGGATCACTAGTCCCTACTTTCGTACCTGCTCGACCCGTCAGTCTCACAGTCAAGCTCCCTTGTGCACTTACACTCAACACCTGATTACCAACCAGGCTGAGGGAACCTTTGGGCGCCTCCGTTACCCTTTGGGAGGCAACCGCCCCAGTTAAACTACCCACCAGACACTGTCCCTGATCCGGATCACGGACCGAGGTTAGACATCCAGCACGACCAGAGTGGTATTTCAACAACGACTCCACACCAACTGGCGTTGGCGCTTCACAGTCTCCCACCTATCCTACACAAGCCGAACCGAACACCAATATCAAGCTATAGTAAAGGTCCCGGGGTCTTTCCGTCCTGCTGCGCGAAACGAGCATCTTTACTCGTAATGCAATTTCACCGGGCCTATGGTTGAGACAGTCGAGAAGTCGTTACGCCATTCGTGCAGGTCGGAACTTACCCGACAAGGAATTTCGCTACCTTAGGATGGTTATAGTTACCACCGCCGTTTACTGGCGCTTAAGTTCTCAGCTTCGCCCCACCGAAATGGAGCTAACCGGTCCCCTTAACGTTCCAGCACCGGGCAGGCGTCAGTCCGTATACATCGCCTTACGGCTTCGCACGGACCTGTGTTTTTAGTAAACAGTCGCTTCTCGCTGGTCTCTGCGGCCACCCCCAGCTCAGACAGTAAATGCCATCACCGGAAATGGCCCCCCTTCTCCCGAAGTTACGGGGGCATTTTGCCGAGTTCCTTAACCATAGTTCACCCGAACGCCTCGGTATTCTCTACCTGACCACCTGAGTCGGTTTAGGGTACGGGCCGCCTTGAAACTCACTAGAGGCTTTTCTCGACAGCATAGGATCATCCACTTCACCACAATCGGCTCGGCATCAGGTCTCAGCCTTAACGTGTGACGGATTTACCTACCACACGGCCTACACCCTTACCCCGGGACAACCACCGCCCGGGCTGGACTACCTTCCTGCGTCACCCCATCGCTTACCTACTACAAGTCTGGATCATCGGCTCCACCACTCCCCTCAACTCCGAAGAGATCAGGGCGGCTTCACGGACTTAGCATCGCCTGATTCAGTATTGGGCGCTTCAAAGCGGGTACCGGAATATCAACCGGTTGTCCATCGACTACGCCTGTCGGCCTCGCCTTAGGTCCCGACTTACCCTGGGCAGATCAGCTTGACCCAGGAACCCTTAGTCAATCGGCGCAAGAGTTTCCCACTCTTGTATCGCTACTCATGCCTGCATTCTCACTCGTGAACCGTCCACAACTCGTTTCCACGGCTGCTTCACCCGGCACACGACGCTCCCCTACCCAACCCAGCCTTCGTTGGAAGTTAATGCTGGATTGACACGACTTCGGCGGTGTACTTGAGCCCCGCTACATTGTCGGCGCGGAATCACTTGACCAGTGAGCTATTACGCACTCTTTCAAGGGTGGCTGCTTCTAAGCCAACCTCCTGGTTGTCTCTGCGACTCCACATCCTTTCCCACTTAGCACACGCTTAGGGGCCTTAGTCGATGCTCTGGGCTGTTTCCCTCTCGACCATGGAGCTTATCCCCCACAGTCTCACTGCCGCGCTCTCACTTACCGGCATTCGGAGTTTGGCTAAGGTCAGTAACCCGGTAGGGCCCATCGCCTATCCAGTGCTCTACCTCCGGCAAGAAACACACGACGCTGCACCTAAATGCATTTCGGGGAGAACCAGCTATCACGGAGTTTGATTGGCCTTTCACCCCTAACCACAGGTCATCCCCCAGGTTTTCAACCCTGGTGGGTTCGGTCCTCCACGAAGTCTTACCTCCGCTTCAACCTGCCCATGGCTAGATCACTCCGCTTCGGGTCTTGAGCATGCTACTC
>NZ_JBIVOW010000059.1:0-3099 GCF_044754325.1 Streptomyces sp. NPDC093097 | reverse complement strand
ACAGCCGCGGAGCTACACCAGACGAACTCCGCGATCTACCCGAAGCGGGTGGGGGCGGAGTGGCTGTGCGGCGAGCACCCGGCGGCGCACCGGCGAGTGGTGCTCGACCGGTTCGCGAACGGCCTCGACGCCGAGGGGTGGGTGACCGATCTGGGCATCCTGGCGTCCTGCCAGGTGCTGGGTGAAGGCGTCGACATCCGCGGCAAGCGCGGCGTCCACGGCGTCGTGTTCGCCGACACCCGCTCCTCGCCCGTCCAGATCGTGCAGATCACCGGCCGCGGCCTGCGCCAAGCCCCCGGTGAGGGAAAGGTGGCGCGGCTGATCGTGCCGGTCTTCCTCCAACCCGGGGAAGACCCCGAAGACATGATGGCCTCCGCCAGTTTCCGCCCTCTTGTAGCCGTTTTGCAGGGGCTCCGTGCACACGATTCCCGGCTCATTGAGCGCATGGTCCTGTGCACCGCCAGTGCCCGCGGGAAGGCCACCTCGGTCGTCGCCCTCGACCCCAGACACGAGGAAGACGCACACGAGGCGCGCGTTGTGGGCGCTGCCCTACCCGGCGGTGCCATGGATATCGAGCTGACTGACGATGACCACCTGCGGGCCGTAGCCGCGCTGGAGGCCGTCGCCGGAAACAACGACGAAGCCCTGGCGGCCCTGGCGGGCAGGGCGGGCGAACGCCCGCTGCCAAAGCTGCTGGCCGCATACGGGCAACACACACTCCACCGCATCCTGATCACCGCGTTCGGGATCGACGCCACCATGGACTACGACGAAACGGGCCGGCTGGTCACAGAGATCAACAGTGATCCGACAGCCCGCATGCTCTTCGTCCTGACCGATACCTTGCACAATCAGGCCGCTCTCGCCGGCGACGACCCCGCCACCACAAAGCTGATCGCCCGATCCATCCTCCTGACGATCCACGCATTCACCGACGCCGACAACAACGACGCCTTGACCCTGCTGCGCGCACTACGCAACGAGATCCTCCGCCCCAACTGAACCGCAAACGGCTCGCACAAGACGGCCGGTGCCCCGAAACCGACGACGATCAAAAGGCCGGAACTGGACTCACGCACTGGGCACGACGCCGACCAGCAGCCCGTCTACTGGGGCGGCCCGAATATGAGGAGCCGTCATGCCTGACATCACCATGCCGCTCACCCCGATGCCCCGGACGCGGCGACCAGCGCGACCGAACCGTAGATGGGCCCGGCACATCCCGCCCCCGGGCACGTCGTCCTACCAATGGCCCCGGGCCGCTGCGGAGGCGCTGGATGCGGTCCTCACCGTGTCAACGCCGGGACGGGCCGCAGCGGATGGTCAGCTCGTGTGCTCAGAGGGCGTAACCAGGTGTGCTGACGCCAAGGACGTGCGAATTTTGGCGGCCTGTTGGGTCAGACGGTCGGCGACGTTCTGGGCGTGGCGGACGATGTCGTCGTCCGCGGTGTCGTCGTCGACCAACGGGAGGTGATCGCGGTTGGTGCCGAGCGTGTGGGCGCCCCAGGCGTGGAAGAGGATGTCATCCATGTCGCTCATCGCGCCGGCGATCGCTTCTAGGATCTCGTTGCGCTGGCGGTACCAGTCGCTGGGGAGGTTCGTAAGTGGCCCGTACCCGGCGGCCAGGTCCTGCCACGGCACTGGCTTGCTCTTCTCTTCGAAGGGCAGCCGCGGCTTGTAGCCGCGCAGTTGCCACTGACCCTTGTGTGGGCCGTCGCCGGTGAGGCGAATCCACAGATCGCCCTCGCCGTCCACGACGAACTCCTGCCAGTCCCAGTAGTCGTCCGCCGGCGCCGGGTCATCAGGTCCCCAGGTAGTGCGGTCCGGGTGCTGGGAGCGTCGGGCCTGGGTGACGGTGAGCTGGACCGTGCGGTCGCCCGCCCGATCTGCGGCAAGGGTGGGGAACTGAATCATGCCCCATCCTTTCGCGGCCCAAGGCGTCGCCGATGTCCTTTCCTGACGTTCGGTGCCGAACTGGAGCGTTCATCTACACCGGCGGCTGGACGGGCAGCACGGCGGCTTTTGAGGGAACCGAGCCAGGTGTGCCGGGTGGCGCGACGCCGGACCGGGCGGGTGAATTTCACCCTCGTGTGCGCGGGCGCAGTTCTCACTGCACCGGTCCAATTTGCCTAATTTCAAAGGGTATTGACACGTTTTAGATTGTTCTGTCATGTTCTGTTCCGCCGCTTCCGAGGCGAACGAGCGAGAGGTGATCTCATGGCACGAGTACGGCTGGCCGAGTACGACGCAGAGCAGGCCACCAAGCGCCTGCGGGTGTCCGCTGCTGCCTTCCGGTGGGCTCGGCACATCGCGCTCATCCCTGCCCCGGACGCGTCTTCCTGGCAGTGGTCGCGGGCCACTGTGGAGGTGCTGGACGCCGACGCCATCCGGGCCGCGATGCCCTCCTCGCCGATCGGCGGCGGCGCGGCGGCGGACCGGATCGCCGACGCGCTCGGCACCCCGAACGTGGCCGGCGAGAAGGCGAACGTGACGGCGTTCACAGTGCGGCGGTTCGTCGACCGCGGCCTGCTGGTCGACCTGAGCGCGAACCCATACGGGACACTGCACCACCCCGACCAGGTCGCGGAGGTCTGCCAGCGCGAGGACCTGGCGGACCTGGTCGCCGCCGACACCCCGCTCGGACCCGAGCAGGCCGCAGCAAGGCTCCGAGTACGCCGCGCGGACTGGGATCACATGGTGCGGCTCGGCTGGGTCTGCTCCCCGCAGTCGATCAAGGTCCGCTTCGGCACCAGCCGAGCCAAGGCCATCGACGTCACGCTCTACACCACCGCATCCGTCGACGCGATCATCCCCGCCCACCCCGAAGTCGACTGGGAGCAGCTGCGCGCGGTGAAGAAGGGCCAGCGCTCGCCACTCACGGCGCTGCGCCCGGCGCCGGCGCCAACACCCGCATGAGCCCGCGGGCACCCGTACAGCACTATGACCGTCCCCCACCCGCCGCGCCTCAGCTGTGCGGAAGGTCGCCGGGGTGCTGGAGGAACCGCAGCAGGCGACCGCGTGACGGCGGGGCCTCAGCCTCGTTGATCCGGCTGGTATCCATTGCCGCGGGCCCCGGGATGTCGTCGCTACTCCCCGGGC
>NZ_JBIVOW010000058.1:0-3140 GCF_044754325.1 Streptomyces sp. NPDC093097 | reverse complement strand
TGCTTAGTGGTCGGATCCGTAAATCCTTCGGGGGTTGACTTCGTTGGTGCCAGGTTCACCCCAGCCCCGGCAGGCTGCGCAGCTCCGCGATCCGCGAGATCCGTGCGAAGAGCAGGAACAGCAGGGCCATCGCGATGCCGCCCGCAGCCAGCGAAAGCGCGGGCGTCCAAGAGGCTGCTGCCAGGTTCTGGCTGCAGGAGCGGGCGATGAGCCACCCGGCACCCCCGGCTGCGGTGGCGGCTGCGGTCAGTTTTGCGTAGGTGCGGCAGATTCGCCGCCCGTCGAGTAGCCCTTCGGTGCGTCGCCGCAGGCGCACGGCGGTCAGCAGCAGGCCGATCGCGTAGGACAGAGCGTAGGCGGCGGCCATTCCCGTGACCGCCCAGCGCGGGGGCAACAACAGGTGGCAGGCAGCGGCGAGAGCGATGTTGACGGCACTGATCCACACCGCCATCCGGAACGGGGTTCGGGTGTCTTCGAAGGCGTAGAAGCCGCGCAGCAGGAGGTACTGGGCGGAGAACGGAATCAGTCCCAGGCCGAAGGCTTGCAGCATGTGGCCCAAGGGGACGGTGGAGCCGGCGTCGGCGGTGCCGTGGGCGAACAGCAGTTGTGCGATCTGCGGGCCGAAGGCGAGGAAGAAGAAGGCGGCCGGGACGATGATGACGCCGCTGACCCGCAGCGCGCGTGACAGGTCGGCGCGCAGGTCGTCGATGCGGTGCTCCGTCACCGCCCGGCTCATGCGTGGGAGCAGGGCTGTCACGAGGGAGACGGTGACGATCGACTGGGGCAGCATCCAGATCTGCTGAGCATAGCTATAAGCGGTATAGCCGACGCCGTCGCGAGGCAGGGCGGTATCGGCGGCGGAGGCCAGGCGGGTGACCACCGTGCTCGCCGCGAGGTTGGCCAGCACGAACAGCAGGGTCCAGCGGGCGGCGTTCACGCTCTTGCGCAGGCCGGTTCCTCGCCAGTCGAAGCGCAGCCGGAATCGGAAGCCGGCCGCGTGTGCGTAGGGGATCAAGGCGAGGGCTTGGAGGGCGAGTGCGAGGGTGGTCCCGATCCCGAGCAGCCGGACCTGGGTGTCGGTGATGTCCGAGACCTGTTCGGGGGCGGTCATCAGGCCGAGGTAGAGGCCGAACATGGCGATCAGCACGAGGTTATTGAGGACCGGTGTCCACATCATCGCGCCGAACCGGCTTCGAGCGTTGAGGACTTGGCCGAAGATGCTGAACACGCCGTAGAAGAAGATCTGCGGGAGCAGGAAGCGGGCGAAGACCACGGTCAGCTCGAACGCGTCGTGCGTGGCGGGTGTGTCGCGCTGGTAGACGCTGATGATCTCAGGGGCGGCCCACGTGGCTAGAGCGGTCCCCACACCGAGGACGCACAACACCAGGGTGACCAGGCGTTGCTCGAAAGCGGCGCCGCCGTCGGGGTCTTCGGCGCGGGCCCGGACCAGTTGGGGAACCAGGACAGAGTTCAGTGCGCCGCCGATCAGCAGGAAGTATAAACTGGTCGGCACCGTGTTGGCCTGGTTGTAGGTGGTGGCCAGCAGCCCGGTGCCCAGTGCGGCGGCCTGCAGCACCTGCCGTATCAGTCCGGTAGCACGCGAGACCACGGTGCCCGCCGCCATCAGCGCAGACGAACGCAGCAATCCCCCGCCTTTCGCCTGCTTCGGGGCGGCGTGCCTCCGTCTTGTGGACCGCTCTATTCGCTCGGGCGACGTCTCCTCGATCATGGGAACAATCTACGATCCAGAGCTCGCCGGTCTGGAGGGCCTCGGGTTCGAGGCCCAGGGCGCACCATCCGGGGCTCCTCGGCTCCAGCACGGCGCTGCTCTCCTGCCCGATCCGCCCTCGCCGCGACATGTGGGCCCCGCACCGGCGGTGGGGCGAGGCAGGCTGAGGTTTGCCAGTGATCCACTTCGGCCGATCGGTTCGCCTGCCATGCCCGTCCGCACTGCCTGTCCGATAGCCCTGAGTGCCGCTGAACGCGTGCGGTTGAAGAAGATGGCCTACGGCCACAAGACCGAGCACCGGCTGAGGGTGCGCTCGCAGGTGGTGCTGCACGCCGCGCGCGGGCGCTCCAACGCGCGCATCGCCCGGGAGACGGGGTTGCACCTGGACACCGTGCGCCGCTGGCGTGGCCGGTTCGCCCAGGCGGGCCTGCCCGG
Organism: Streptomyces sp. NPDC093097; assembly: GCF_044754325.1. Classification (NCBI taxonomy): domain Bacteria; kingdom Bacillati; phylum Actinomycetota; class Actinomycetes; order Kitasatosporales; family Streptomycetaceae; genus Streptomyces; species Streptomyces sp. NPDC093097. Next base: position 976 of record NZ_JBIVOW010000058.1, on the reverse strand, counting down.
CCTCAACGACCGTCAACGCTGCGGCCGTCCCGCCTCGTTCACACCCCTGCAGGCAGCCGAGGTCAAGGCGCTGGCCTGCCGACTGCCCGCCGAGACCGGAGTGCCAGTCTCACGCTGGTCGTGCCCGGAACTGGCCCGCGAGGCCGTCCGGCGGGGCATCACCACGTTCATTTCGGCGTCCACCGTGCGCCGCTGGCTGGCCCAGGACGCGATCAAGCCCTGGCAGCACCGCTCCTGGATCTTCATCACCGACCCCGGCTTCCGTCTGAAGGCCGCCCGGGTGCTGGACCTGTACGCCCGCACCTGGCAGGGCGAACAGCTGAGGGAGGACGAGTACGTGATCAGCGCGGACGAGAAGACCTCCGTCCAGGCCCGTTGCCGCTGCCATCCCACCCTCGCCCCCGGCAAGGCCAGGGCGATGCGCGTCAACCACACCTACGGACGTGGCGGTGCCCTGGCCTACCTCGCCGCCTACGATGTCCACCACGCCCGCGTGTTCGGCCGTACCGAGCCCAGGACCGGCGTCGTCCCGTTCATGCACCTGGTTACCCAGGTCATGAGCCAGGAGCCCTATGCCAGTGCCAAGCGCGTGTTCTGGATCGTGGACAACGGCTCCTCCCATCGCGGGCAGAAGGCCGCCGACCGGCTGGCCGCGGTGTTCCCGAACGCCGTGATGGTCCATACTCCCGTGCACGCCTCCTGGTTGAACCAGGTGGAAATCTACTTCTCCGTCGTCCAGCGCAAGGTGGTCTCGCCCAACGACTTCACCGACCTCACCGAGGTCAGGCACCGGCTCCGAGCCTTCGAAGTCCGCTACAACGCCGCGGCACAGCCGTTCCAGTGGAAGTTCACCACCTCCGACCTGGACGCTCTGCTGGCCAGGCTCGACCAGCACACCGCCGATCACCACGAAGAATCCTCCGCTGTGGTGGCAGCGTGATCAACCCCCGAAGGATTTACGGATCCGACCACTTAG
>NZ_JBIVOW010000057.1:0-3847 GCF_044754325.1 Streptomyces sp. NPDC093097 | reverse complement strand
ATTCGTGCTGACCACCCGGGCACAACTCCTTCTCCGCCCTCGACTCAATAAATCATCCAGTATGCCTGACTCGACCTACTTTGACAGAGAGGGCCTGGCCTCACGGTGTCGCGCTGACCAGGATTCCTCGTCTCGCATGGAAGCGCTCGAATACGTGCATGGGCAGCGATGCGGAGTCTGCATTGTGGGAGTAGCCCGACGGATTATGGAACCGCACCGTCCCGCCATGGACTTCATGAATCAGCACGAGATGCCCTCCCCGTCGCGGTTTGTAGGTGCTTGGGTCGCGAATCTCAGGAGACACTGAAGCGATCAGGGCTTGCCCGGGGCGCACCGCTCGGACAGATTCCTGGATCGGCGTGTTCTCGACCAGTTGGCATTTGAATCCGAATTGTGAGCTGACCCAGGCCATGAATGGCCTGTAGATCAGTCCCTGGACCTTGCCTTGGGGTTCCACCACGTAGCAGCCCCAGTCGAGGGCCAGCGAAAGGAGTTCACGCATCGGCAGCCGGATGTCCGTCCAGCCGTGGAGCAGGGACTGCAGGCATGCCAAGCCGCAGACTTTGCGGGACCAGAAGAGGTACTCCTCGCACGAGTGGTATCCATCGGAGGCCCAGTCGTGCAGTTGCGATGGATCGGTGCGTCTCAGGAAGACGTCGAGCCTCGACGGGGCGGCACGCCGCATGACGACCTCGTCGTTCCGGTCCAGGCTTCCCCATTGTGAGACGTAAGGGAGGCTTCTATCATGTGATGGAAAAGTCGAAATAGACATCTGAATAAGGCTCGCTTTTCAGCGTGTAGTGCCACCATTCGCAGGCGTAGCGAGAAAATCCGCATTTCTCCATGATGGAGCAAAGGTGCTCGCGGTTTTTCGCTTCGGTGGGCGTTATTCCTCTTGCTCCATGATGTGAGATCGGGTCCATGAGGTCGTAGCCGCCGCCCATGCGGGCGTTTTCTCCGGTGGCGAGGCTGTAGAGCGTCAAGTCGACGGTACTGCCGCGACTGTGGCCTGACTTGGCGGCCACGTATCCCTTGTCGAAGAGCTCGGATCTGTCGATATTGGGGTAGTGGCGCTGCTTTGTCCGGCCGTCCTCCGGCTGTTCTGACCAGCGCCGGAAGCAGTCGACGGCGCGTTGCGGACGGTATCCGTCCCAGACAAGCAGGCCGAAGCCGAGGGACGCGGCTTCTTCTTGCGCGTACCCCAGGGCCGTGCACAAAGTTTTTGTGCCAACTATCCGATTTGCTAGGTATCCGTCTACCGGCTTTCCGGTGAAGTTGTCCGGGGTGGCGTACTTGGCATCCCACCGGATTCCGGGCACCAGCTCGTCCAGGTACACGAAGTCGTCGTTCATCGCTTTTTTTGGTGCAGTGTCATTGACACGAGCCGGTCGATCACGCCGGAAAGCGGCAGGCCTGCGGCGGCCATCATGCGGGGATAGCGGCTGTAGGAGGTCATGCCGGGAAAGGTGTTGACTTCGTTGAGCACCACCTGGCCGTCGTCCTTGAGGAACATGTCCACGCGGGCAAGCCCCTGACAGCCCAGTGCGCGGTAGATGGTCTTGGCGCTCTCTTGGACGAGCTGGCGCGATTCTTCGGAGATGTCGGCGGGAACGATGAACGTCGAGTTCTCCGAACCAGTCTCGGGTGAGTCCTCCTGGTGGATCCTGAAAAATCCGTGTGAGAGGGCTACGCGGTCCACCTCGCCCGCGATCGGGGCGGATGGTTCCCCCAGGATCGCGCAGCCGATCTCGCTCCCGGCCACGGTCTCTTCGATCAGGACCTTCGAGTCGTACTGCCGTGCGGTCTCCAGTGCACTCGGCAAGTCCTCTTCTCCGGCGACTTTGCTGACGCCGAAAGATGAGCCCGAACGGGCCGGCTTCACGAAGACGGGATAAGGAAGCTGGCCGGCGTCGACCTTCTCGTCCCCCGCGACCACCCAGAAATTTGGCGTGACGATTCCCGCGCTCTTGGCGACGGTGTAGGTCAGGGATTTGTCCATGCACATGGCGGAGCTCTGGACATCGCAGCCGGCATAGGGGATGCCAGAGAGTTCCAACAGGCCCTGGATTGCACCGTCTTCGCCGAGTGGGCCGTGCAGAACGGGCAGCACGAGGTCCAGACGGATCACTTCGAATCGTCCCTGTTCCAGGACGAGCAGTCCGTGGACGCTTCGGTCGGGTGACAGCATGACCGGACGGGCGCCGCCGTTCTCCCAGTCTGCGCCAGGGGAGTCACAGAGCTTCCAGGCACCGGACTGCGTGATGCCGATCCAGTACGGCTCGTATTTACCGGTGTCGAGGTTCTTTGCGACCTCTTGGGCGGACTTGACGGAGACGGGATGTTCTTCGGAAGAGCCCCCGAAGATGACGCCGATCTTCAACCTGTCCATGTTTTCCCGCTTTCAAAGTCGAGGCAGTTGATGAGGCTGTTTCTGATGGTGTCGCTCAGCGCGTGGTCGGTGTAGTAGGCCGTGTGCGGGCTGATGAACACATTCGGCAGCTCCTGTAGTCGCACCAGCGAGCTGTTCTCGATGGGCTTGTTCCGGCAGTCGGTGTAGAAGATTCCTTCCTCGCCGTCGAGGACGTCCAGCGCCGCGCCGCCAAATCTGCCGCTTTCCAATGCCGATAGAAGGGCTTCGGTATCAATGAGCGGCCCGCGTCCGGTGTTGACGATGAACGCGCCGTGTTTCATCTGCTCGATACGCCGGCGATCGATGAGATGGCGGGTTTCTGCGGTGAGCGGGGTGTGGAGCGTGACAATATCGCTGTGCCGAAGCAGCTCGTCGATCGGCGTGTAATCGGCGGGGGTGTTGGGGCGATTGTCGTGGGCCAGCACGCGGCAGCCGAAGCCTCGCAGCCGGTCGATGACTGCTGTGCCGATACGCCCCGTGCCGATCACTCCGACAGTCAGGTCGCGCAGCTCTTTGCCGCGTATCTCACTCAGCCGGTAGTCGTGAGCATCGGTGCGGCGGATAGTGGCCTTCGCGTGGCGCACGGCCATCAGCATCAGCATCAACGTGTAGTCGGCAACGCTGTCGGGAGAATACTCCACGTTTCCGACGGAGATACCGACGCTCTCCGCGTAGCTCACGTCGATGTGATTGCATCCGACGCTTCGTGTGGAGAGATACTCCACACCGGCCCGGCTCAGTGCGGTGAGCGTGGCACGGGTGACGTGCGTCTTGTGGCCGATGCTGATGCATCGGTTCCCGGCTGCCAGGTCGATATTGGCTTCGGATACCGCTTCCTTCGTGATGGTTGGCACCACGCCAAAGCGAGGCGCCATTTCTCGGAAGAGAAGGGCCTCATCCTGCTCGCATCCATAGACCGTGATTCCCATTGTCGAGCCGGCCCGTGAGGACGACGCCGGCGCTCGGGTGCGGCGCACTGCCGCTCGTGTTGGTCCGCTGGAACTCATGTCTTCCAGACAAGAGAACGTGGCGTTGCCGGGGCGTATGCGTTTTTTGATACGCCGACGATATGTCGGCCGCTGCAGGCGCGCGACGATGCTCGTCTTGATCTTCAAGGACGAGTCCCCACCCCCGCAGGGGGGCCGGCGGGGTGAATGCGCAACACGCTGCCGTGTCGCCTTCACCGCTCAGGGGCGGTCCCGAAGCAGGGCCGGGGCGGGCCGGCAACGCTGCTGCCGGACCTGGTGCTCGAACTGCCAGGGTGTTCGGTCGATCCCGCGGGCGAAGCCGTCGCGGCCCGAGCAGCCACTTGCATGCTCTCGCGGGGTGTTGGCCGGCAACAGGTGAGTCGGCGGCGGGAATCTCACCCGCCGCCGCTCGCAGAACCGTGCGGGAGCCTCTCGGCTCACACGGCTCCCATCGCCCAGCCGTCAGGCT
>NZ_JBIVOW010000056.1:0-4066 GCF_044754325.1 Streptomyces sp. NPDC093097 | reverse complement strand
CCTCGCCGCGGGCGGCCTCGGTGACGCCGTCCGCGGTGGCCAGCAGCACGGCCCGGTGCTCGAAGAGGGAGCGGCCGGTGGCCAGGGAGTGGGCGAGGTCGGTGGGCGACAGGTCGGGCCGGTCGGCGGCGAAGGCGTGCAGTCGCGCGATCTGGGCGTCGAGTGCGGTGGCCGAGCGTGCCGAGACGATCCACGGGGTGAGGGCGGGCGTCCGGGTCGCCTCGGCCGGTGCGGCGTCCGGTTCGCGTGGTGGGGCCTGTTCGAGGACGACGTGGGCGTTGGTGCCGCTGATGCCGAACGAGGAGACGCCGGCCCGGTGGGCCCGGCCGGTCTCCGGCCAGGCGGTCTGCTCGGTGAGCAGCCGGACCGCGCCGGTGGACCAGTCGACCCGGGTCGAGGGTTCGGTGAGGTGCAGGGTGCGCGGCAGCGTGCCGTGCTGGAGGGCGAGCACCATCTTCATCAGACCCGCGACGCCGGCGGCGGCCTGGGTGTGGCCGATGTTGGACTTCACCGAGCCGAGCAGCAGCGGCCGGTCCTGCGGGCGGTCCTGGCCGTAGGTGGCCAGGAGTGCCTGGGCCTCGATCGGGTCGCCGAGGACGGTGCCGGTGCCGTGCGCCTCGACGGCGTCCACGTCGGCCGGGACCAGTCCGGCGCTGGCCAGGGCCTGGCGGATGACGCGCTGCTGGGACGGGCCGTTGGGCGCGGTCAGGCCGTTGGAGGCGCCGTCCTGGTTGACGGCCGAGCCGCGCACCACGGCGAGGATGTCGTGGCCGTTGCGGAGCGCGTCGGAGCGGCGTTCGACGACGAGGACGCCGACGCCCTCGGACCAGCCGGTGCCGTCCGCGGAGTCGGAGAACGCCTTGCAGTGGCCGTCCGGTGCCAGGCCGCCCTGGCGGGTGAAGCCGGCGAAGCTGGTCGAGGTCGTCATGACGGTGACGCCGCCGGCCAGGGCCATGGTGCACTCCCCCGCGCGCAGCGCCTGGGCGGCCCAGTGCAGGGCGACCAGGGAGGAGGAGCAGGCGGTGTCCACGGTCACGGCCGGGCCCTCGAAGCCGAAGGCGTAGGCCAGGCGGCCGGAGATGACACTGGCCGCAAGTCCCGTGCCGGCGTGACCTTCGACGTCTTCCTGGGCGCGCAGGACGAGGCCCGCGTAGTCCTGGCCGTTGGTGCCGACGAAGACGCCGGTGCGGGAACCGCGCAGGCGGGCCGGGTCGGTGCCGGTGCGCTCGACGGCCTCCCAGGCGGTCTCCAGCAGGAGCCGCTGCTGGGGGTCCATGGCGAGGGCCTCGCGCGGGGAGATGTCGAAGAAGCCGGGGTCGAAGTCGGCCGCGTCGTAGAGGAATCCGCCGACGCGGGTGGCGCTGCGGCCCTGTCCGTCGCCGGCGAGCAGGTCGAGGTCCCAGCCGCGGTCGGTGGGGAACGCGTCGATGCCGTCGCGGCCTTCGGCGAGCAGGGCCCAGAAGTCCTCGGGCGAACTGACGCCGCCGGGGAAGCGGCAGGCCATGCCGACGATCACGATCGGGTCGTCGTCGGTCCCGGCCGCCGGTGCCGGTGGCGTCGCGGGGGCGAAGTCCGGTCGGTCGCCGGTGAGTTCGGCGCGGAGGTGCTCGGCCAGGGCGCGCGGGGTGGGGTGGTCGAAGACCAGGCTCGGCGCCAGGGACAGGCCGGTGCTGGCGGCCAGGGCGTTGCTCAGTTCGACGGCGGTCAGCGAGTCGAAGCCGAGGTCGCGGAAGGGCTTGTCGGCGCGGATGGCGTCGGCGCCGCGGTGGCCGAGGACCGCGGCGGCGGTGGTCCGCACGACGCGGAGCAGGACGCCGGTGCGGTCGGCGGGTGCGGTGCCGGCCAGTTGGTCGCGCAGGTCGGCCGCGGCGCCGGCGTGTTGGCGGTGGGCCTCCTGGACCGTGCGGACGGCAGTGCGGGCGGCGGGCAGCCTGCTCAGCAGCGGGCTGGGGCGCAGGGCCAGCAGAGATTCCAGGAGTCGGGGCTGCTGGAGGTCGGCGAGGACGAGGGTGGGGTGCGGTTCGGTCACCGCGCGGGCCAGGGCCGGTACGGCGAGGTCCGGGTCGAGCAGGCCGACGGGTTCGGCGCCGGGGCGGGTGTGGCGGGCGGCCATGCCGTCGCCGGCCCAGGCGCCCCAGGCGACGGAGGTGGCCGGGCGGCCCTGGGCGCGACGGCGCTCGGCGAGGGCGTCGAGGACGGCGTTGGCGGCGGCGTAGCCGGCCTGGCCGGGGTTGCCGACGGCGCCGGCGACGGACGAGAAGAGTGCGAAGACCGCGAGTTCGGCGTCCCGGGTCAGTTCGTCCAGGACGACGGCGGAGGCGACCTTGGCGCGGAAGACCGCGGCGAACCGGTCCGGGGTGAGGCCGGTGAGCACCCCGTCGTCGAGGACGCCCGCGGTGTGCACCACGGCGGTCAGCGGGCACTCCTCGGGGATCTCGGCGAGGACCTGCGCCATCTGCTGCCGGTCGGCGGCGTCGCAGGCCGCGAGGGTGACGCGGGCGCCGAGGGCGGTCAGTTCGGCGGCCAGGTCGGCGGCGCCGGGCGCGTCGGGGCCGCTGCGGCTGAGCAGCAGCAGGTGCTCGGCGCCGTGGGCGGCCAGCCAGCGGGCGGTGTGCCGGCCGAGTGCGCCGGTGCCGCCGGTGACGAGGACGGTGCCGGTGGGCTGCCATGCGCTGCCGGGGGCGTCGTCGGGGGCGGGTGCCGGGGTGAGGCGGCGGCCGTAGGCGCCGGTGGCACGCAGGGCGAGCTGGTCCTCCTCGCCGGCGCCGGTGAGCGCGGTGGCCAGGCGGTGCGCGGTGCGCTCGTCGAGGGCGGTGGGCAGGTCGATCAACCCGCCCCAGTGACGCGGGAGTTCCAGGGCGGCGACCCGACCGAGGCCCCAGACCGCCGCCTGTGCGGGGGCGGTCGGCGCCTCGCCGGGGAGAGCGGAGACCGCCCCCCGGGTCAGGGCCCACAGCGGTGCCGCGCTGCCGGTGTCGACGAGGGCCTGGAGGAGGGCCGCGGTGGCGGTGGTGCCGGCGGGCACCGCGTCCTCACCGCTGGTCTCGTCGAGGGCGAGCAGCGAGACGACGGCGGTGGGGGCAGGGCCGTCGGGGGCCGGCACCGCCGCCGTGAGCAGTGCGGCGAGCGCGTCCCGGCCGGTGGCGTCGGCCGGGACGTCCACCCGGTGGGTGTCCGGGCCGAGGGCGGCGATCACGTCGGTGACCCAGGGGTCGTCGGCCGCGGCGGCCGGGACGAGCGCCAGGACGTGGCCGCGGTCCGCGGTGCCGGCGAGGGCGAGCGGTTCCCAACTCTCCCGGTAGCGCAGGGCGTTGGTGGCCGATGCGGTGCGGCTGCGGGTGCGCCAGGCGGACAGTGCGGGCAGGACGGCGCCGAGGTGATCGCCGTCGACGTCCAGGCGGGCGGCGAGCGTCGGGACGTCCGCACGCTCCACGGCGGCCCAGAACTCCGCGTCCGCGGCGTCCGTTCCGTCGCTCTCCGGGCCGGTGGCCGGCTCCGGCCAGAACCGCTCGCGCTGGAAGGGGTAGGTCGGCAGGTCGGTGCTCCGCGCTCCCGTGCCGGCCAGGGCGGCGCCCCAGTCGACGGTCGCGCCGGCGACGTGCAGCCGGGCCAACCCGGTGAGCAGGGCGTTCTCTTCGTCGCGTCCCTTGCGGAGGGTGGGCGTCACCAGTGCCTCGGCGGGCAGGACCGCGCGGGCGAGCGCGGCGAGGACGCCGTCGGGGCCGATCTCCAGGAAGGCGGTGGCGCCGCGTTCGGCCAGCGCCCGGACGCCGTCGGCGAACCGGACGGCGTCGCGGACGTGCCGGACCCAGTGGTCCGGTGTGGTCACCTCGCCGGCCGTTTCGGCGCCGGGGAGGAGGGAGACGACGGGGATGCTCGGCTGCTGGTAGTCGAGGTCTTCGGCGACGGTACGGAAGTCGTCCAGCATCGGGTCCATCAGCGGCGAGTGGAAGGCGTGGCTCACCGACAGGCGGCTCGTCCGCCGTCCCCGCTCGGCCAGTTGGTCCACGACGCGTGCCACGGCCGCCTCCGCGCCGGAGACCACCACCGACACCGGGCCGTTCAC
>NZ_JBIVOW010000055.1:0-5178 GCF_044754325.1 Streptomyces sp. NPDC093097 | reverse complement strand
TGTGCCGGACGTAAAGCGAAGCAGTCCGGCACACCCCTACCGCCCCACAGACCCGGCACCGCACCCGACAAGCCCCGCGCAGCGGATAGGCACCGCACCCGACAACGCCCCGCGCAGCGGACAGGCACCGCACCCGACAAGCCCCGCGCAGCGGACAGGCACGGCGGGAAAGCCAGCAACGTGGGAGGCAGGCCCAGCGCAAGCGTCACGTGGGAGGCAGGCCAGCGCAAGCGTCACGCAGGCGCCTACTCTGCGGACGTGCGAAACCAGTCCCCCGGCGGCTCGTCCCCGGGATCCCGAAAACGTCCCGCGCTGCTCTGGCTGCTGCTGCCCTATGTGCTGTTCCTGGTGGTGCTGCCGCTCGTCAACCGGGTCACCCCGACCGTCCTCGGCCTGCCGTTCCTGTTCTTCTGGATGCTGCTGGCCACCCTGCTGACCCCGCTGTCGGTGTGGCTCGCGCGCCGCGGCGACCTCCGGCGCGGGTACGGCCGGGACGGCGAACCGAACGGGGGCCGCACGTGAACGCCACCGTCGCCACCGCGATCTTCGCCGCGTTCATGGTGCTGACCGTCGTCCTGGGGCTGCTCGCGGTCCGCGGCAAGGGCGCCGGCGGCGGGCTCACCGAGTGGTCGGTGGGCGGCCGCAGCCTGGGCACCATCTTCATCTGGGTGCTGATGGCCGGCGAGAGCTACACCAGCTTCAGTTACCTCGGCGCGGCCGGCTGGGGCTACAACTTCGGCGCCCCCGTCCTCTACGTCCTGGCCTACATGTCCTGCGGCTACGCGATCGGCTACGTCGTCGGCCCGATGCTGTGGGCCTACGCCCGCCGCCACGGCCTGGTCGGCATCACCGACATCGTCGCCCACCGCTACCGGCGGCCCTGGCTCGGCGCGGCCGTCGCCGTCCTCGCCACCGTCTGCCTGCTGCCCTACATCCAGCTCCAGATCACCGGCATGGGCGTGGTCGTCTCGACCATCTCCTACGGCGCGATCAGCCTCAACTGGGCCTATTTCATCGGCTTCGCGGTCACCACCGGCTTCGTCGTGGTCAGCGGACTGCGCGGCAGCGCCTGGGTGTCGGTCCTCAAGGACGTCCTGGTCATCGCCACCCTGGGCTTCCTCGCCTGCTACGTACCGCTGCACTACTTCGGCGGCTACGGCCCCTTCCTGCACCGGATCGTCGCCGAGAAGCCGGAGTGGCTGACCTTCCCCGGCCACGCCTCCGGCGGCCTGGGCCAGTCCTGGTTCATCACCACCACCCTGGTCAACTCCCTGACGGTGGTGATCTTCCCGACCACCGTGGCCGGCTACCTGGGCGCCCGCAACGCCGACGTGCTCCGCCGCAACGCGATGTACCTGCCCTTCTACAACGTCCTGCTGTTCGTGCCGATGCTGCTGGGGCTGGCGGCGCTGTTCGTCGTCCCCGGACTGACCGGCGCCGGCTCCAACCTGGCGCTGTTCAAACTGGTCGTGGACTCGCTGCCGGCCTGGGCGGTCGGGGTCATCGGGGTCGCCGCCGCGCTCTCCTCGATCGTGCCGATGGCGGTCTTCATGCTGGTCATCGGCACGATGTGGGGACGGAGCGTGCTGGGCGCTGTGCCCAGGCTGGCGTCCCGGCAGAAGCTCTGGTCGCAGGTGGTCGTGGTGATCGCCGGCGGCCTCGCGCTGCTGCTCACCTACACCGCCCCCAACACCCTGGTCCGGCTCTCCCTGATCTCGTACGAGGGCATGGCGCAGTTGGTTCCGATGCTGTTGTTGGGGCTGGTGTGGCGGCGGTTGACGATGCCTGCGGCGGTGAGCGGCCTGGTCGCCGGCTTCGCCCTGGTGTGCTTCCTGGTCTTCGGCGGCCACGACCCGATCTGGGGCGTCAACGCGGGCATCGTCGGCCTCGCGCTGAACGTGGCGGTGGCCCTGGCGGTGACCTGGCTCGGCCCGCGCGAACGGGGCGACGACCGGCCGGACGCCGAAGTCCTGGCGCTGGAGGACGAGTTCCCCCGGTCCGAGGCCACGGCCGGGACCGCGGCCGGGGCGGGGTGACCGGCCTCCGATGACCCTCCGGCCGCCGTGGCACCACGTCACGGCGGCCGGTTCACTTCTCCGAGTGAATCCCCGAACAGGCTGTCGCGGTCGGTCGGGTGTGCGGTTAGTCTTGAACGCACGGTCGGCCGACGGCCGGACCGACGACCGGTGAAGTGCCGGCAAGCGCGGGGGAGCGCTGGGGAGGGGGACACCGGATGTACCGCATCGCCGATGCCTGGCGGCTCTACACCAGCGCACTGTTCTTCCTGCTCGCCGGACTCCTGCTCGCGCAGAGCGGGGTGACGACGGCGCTGGCCGCCGCCGCGACCACCGCCGCGGTCCTGCTGTTGTGCAGCGCCCTGGCGCTGGCCGCCACCGCCCGCCCGGTCCCACCGGGCCGCATACGCACGGCCATCCGCGACCGTGAGCGCCGTACGGCGTTCCTGCCGCAGCGCGATCCCGACGCCGCCGGCCGCCCGCGCCCGCGAGCACCCGGCCGCGCCCTCCCGGCGGCCGCGTAGCCGCTCCGGCGCCCCTCCCTCCCCAACGCCCGGATTCCTTCCGGTGCTTCGGGGACAACTCAGCGCACCCGCGGTGACCGCCACCGGCCCTCTCCGGCCCGCTCTCACCGCCCCACCCAGCCGCGATGAGCCCTCACCCGCCTCGGCCTCGACGCGTCCGCATCGCCACTCCGCACGCTGAATCTCCACCCCGATGCGTACTCATCAGGCTCGGACCGGCCCATCCCGCCCTGTTCCGCCCTGAGTTGCCACTGCGCCGGCGCGTGTCCGCGCGGTTCGTCACGCCGTACCACCCATCTGGCACGACGAGACCCGTGGAGGGCTCACCCATGTCCGTTTTCGGCATCCTCGGCGAGGCGTTGGCGCGCGGCGCCGAGGTCATCGAACCGCTCTTCGGCACCGCGGCCACCGCCGCCGCCATCGTCCTGTTCACCCTCGGCGTCCGCGCCGCCCTGCACCCGCTCGCCCGGGCCGCCGCCCGCGGCGAGAAGGCCCGTAGCGCGCTCGCCCCGCACGTCGCCGCCCTCCAGCGCAAGTACCGCGGCGACCGCGAACGCCTCCAGCAGGCGATGGCCGACCTCTACGCCGAGAACGGCTCCTCGCCGCTGGCCGGCTGCCTGCCGATGCTGATCCAACTCCCCGTCTTCTTCGTGATGTACCACCTCTTCTCCACCGGGAACGGCACCCTCCTCAGCCATACGCTGCTGGGCGCCCCGCTCGGCGGGACCTGGCGCCAGGCGCTCGCCGACGGCGGGGTCGCCGGGCCCCGGGGGCTGGTCTACCTCGCGCTGTTCGCCGTGATCGCGGCGGTCGCCACCTGGAACTACCGGCGCGCCCGGGCGACCATGGCCGCGGCCCCGACCGCCGCGGCGGACACCGCGGCACCCGGTACGGGCGCGATGACCACGATGAACAAGCTGATGCCGCTGCTGTCGTTCGGCACCCTGATCACCCTGGCGGTGGTGCCGCTGGCGGCCGGGCTCTACGTGGTGACCACCACGACCTGGACGGCGTGCGAGCGGGCCCTGCTGCACCGGGACCGCACCCCCGCGAGCCGGCGCAAGGCGGACGAGGACCGGAACCAGCACGGGGATCAGGACCGGGAGCCGACGGGGATCCGGCGATGGCTCCCGGCCCGGAAGCCCCTGCGGGAGGCGGCCGTTGCGTCCGGCATCGCGTCCGCCGGTGAGCCCGCCCGCCGCACCCACGCTGCCGCCGACGACGTCCAGGTCCCGCAGACCGCCCAGGGGGAGGCCGCTTCCTCGTCGCCGCAGCCGGCGGTGCGGCGGAGCGGGCCGAAGACCCGGGCCGCGCGGCAGAAGGCGGCCCGGGCGCGGGCCAACACCACGGCGCGCAAGGGCGGACCGGGAAAGCCGACCGGCTCGGACCGGTCCGGGAAGGGCGCCGACCCGGTCGTCCCCACTCCCCGGTAACGGTCCAGTCCGTGAACGGGGTCTTGCCGAGCGGACCGCGTTCTTGGACGATCGGCCGCATCGCTCGATGGCCGTCCCCATCGGCCGGTCCGGGAGGCCCCTCCCGGGCCGACCCTTCGACCACGGGAGTGCAAACGGTGAAGCTGCTGCGTGTGGGAACGGTGGGGGCGGAACGCCCGGCGCTGCTCGACGGGTCCGGCGTGCTGCGGGACCTGTCGGGCCTGGTCCCCGACATCGACGGCGCACTGCTCGCGGACGACGCCGCGCTGGCCCGGATCCGGGCCGCCGCGGCCGCCGGCGACCTGCCCGCACTGGACGCCGACGGGCTGCGTGTGGGCCCACCCCTGGCCCGGATCGGCAAGATCGTGTGCATCGGGCTGAACTACCACGACCACGCCCGCGAGACCGGGGCCGCCACCCCCGAGGAGCCGATCCTCTTCATGAAGGCCCCCGACACCGTCGTCGGCCCGAACGACCCGGTCCTGATCCCGCGCGGCAGCGTGAAGACCGACTGGGAGGTGGAGCTGGCGGTGGTCATCGGCCGGACCGCCCGCTACCTGGACTCCCACGAGCAGGCGCAGGCGGCGGTGGCCGGTTACGCGGCGGCGCACGACGTCTCCGAGCGCGCTTTCCAGATCGAGCGCGGCGGCCAGTGGGACAAGGGCAAGAACTGCGAGACGTTCAACCCGCTGGGCCCGTGGCTGGTGACCGCCGACGAGATCCCGGACCCGCAGGCGCTGGGCCTCAGGCTGTGGGTCAACGGCGAACTGAAGCAGAACGGCACGACCGCCGAGCAGATCTTCCCCGTGGCCGAAGTGGTCCGCTACGTCAGCCAGTTCATGACGCTGTACCCGGGCGACGTCATCAACACCGGCACCCCGGCCGGGGTGGCGATGGGCCGCCCCGCCCCCCAATCGTATCTGCGGCCCGGCGACGTGGTGGAACTGGAGGTCGACGGCCTGGGCCGCCAACGGCAGGCGCTGCGAGCGGCTTCGCTCCCCACGTGACGCTTGCGATTGGCTTCGCCTTCTACGTTTTTGGCTTTCCCGCCGTGGGGGTTGCTGCTTGTTGCGCCTGCGGCGCGGGCTGAGGTGTCCGCTGCGTGTTGCTGTTGTCCGCTGCGCGGGGCTGTTGGGTGCGGTGGCGGGGCTGCGGGGCTGGGGGTGTCCGGACTGCTGCGCTTTACGTCCGGACACCCCCAGCCCC
>NZ_JBIVOW010000054.1:0-5721 GCF_044754325.1 Streptomyces sp. NPDC093097 | reverse complement strand
TGGGCGGTCCCGGAGGGCCTACCTCCATCACCAGTGCAGCATCACGTCGGAAGACTTCGTCTACATCGAAACCTCCCGTTGTGTTCGTGGCGCACTATCGTCGGCGTATCGAAAACTGCATACGCGCCGGCAACATCACGCTCTCTTGGCTGGAGGGCATGAGTTCCAGCGAGCCAACCTGTGCCCTCCTCCACCTCGCCAGCCCGCCTCCGCTCGCCGTCCTGGCGAGCGGCCGGTTGATGCGCTTCGCCGATCCTTGCGCGGTCTGGGCGTGATCCCGCTCAGCCTCGGCGAGATCGCCGCAGTGGTCGGCGGGAGGGTCGAGGGTGACGACGCCGTGACGGTGACCGCGCCGGCCGTGCTCGACGGCCGGCAGGCCGAGCCGGGCGGCCTCTTCGTCGCCTTGGTCGGCGAACACGCCGACGGCCACGACTACGCCGTCCAGGCCGGCCGGGCCGGCGCGGTGGCCGTGCTCGGCTCCCGGCCCACGGCGCTGCCGACCGTCGTCGTCGAGGACGCCCAGGCCGCGTTGCAAGCGCTCGCCGCCCACGTCGTGGCACGGCTACGCGACGGGCTGACCGTGGTCGGGGTGACCGGATCCCGTGGCAAGACCAGCACCAAGGACCTGCTGGCTGCCGTGCTGTCGAGCGCCGCGCCGACGATCGCCACGACCGGCTCGCTCAACAACGAGCTCGGCGTGCCGCTCACCATGCTGCGTGCCAGCGCGGCCACCCGGTTCCTCGTCCTTGAGATGGGAGTGCGCCGCATCGGCGACATCGCAAAACTCACCGGCCTGGTCGCGCCCGACGTCGGTGTCGTCCTCAACGTCGGCCAGGCCCACCTCAGCTATCTCGGGTCGCGCGAGGCGATCGCCCAGGCCAAGGGTGAGCTGGTGCAGGGTCTGGCGCCCGGCGGCACCGCGGTCTTGAGCGCCGACGATCCCCGGGTGGTCGCGATGCGCTCGCTCACCGACCGCCCGGTGCTGACCTTCGGCCGGGCGGAACACGCCGACGTGCGCGTACTCGACGTGGTGCTGGACCGGCTCGCTCGGCCGTCCTTCACCCTGCGGACCGCCGCCGCCTGGGCTCCGGTCGCGCTGCCGCTCGTGGGCACGCACCAGGCGCTCAACGCGGCGGCTGCCACGGCGGTGGGGCTGGCGGCCGGCGTCTCCCTCAATGCGGCCGCAGCGGCGCTGCCCACGGTCTCGCTGTCGAAGTGGCGCTTGGAGCTGCGTGACCTCGCCGGCGGCGCAACGCTGCTCGACGACTCCTTCAACGCCGACCCCGACTCGACCCGTGCCGCCCTGGACGCGCTGGCGGCGATCGAGGGCGGGCGCCGCATCGCCGTCCTCGGCGAGATGCTCGAACTCGGCGACGGCAGCGAGGCCGCGCACCGCGCCATAGGGGAGTACGCCGCCTGCCGGGCCGACGTGGTGGTCGCGGTCGGCGCCCGGCCGCTCGCCGACGGCGCCGGAGAGCGGGCGATGGCGCTGGCCGACAACGCCGCGGCCGTCGAGTGGCTGCGCGGTCGGCTCACGGCCGGCGATGTGGTGCTCGTCAAGGCCTCCCGCGGGGCGCGCCTCGACGAGGTCGCCGCCGCGCTCGTGTCCGGACCCCCCGATGTGCTGGTAGATCGACCAAGGAACGACAGGTAGGAGCGGCTGTGGCTTTTCGGGTACGGGTCATCACGGCGAACGATCACGCCGCGTTTAACGCGACCCAGCCTGCGGTGAGTTTCCTGCAGACCCCAGCCTGGGCGTCGGTGAAGAGTGAGTGGGGGTCGCAGTCGCTGGGCTGGTTCGACGACCGCGATCAACTGGTCGGCGCGGGCCTGGTGCTGTATCGTCGGCTGCTCGGGTTCAAGACGTCACTGGCGTACCTGCCCGAAGGGCCGGTGATCGTCTGGGCCTCGGATGATCTGGCCGGCTGGCTCGGGCCGCTGGTGGACCATCTCAAGCGCTCTGGCGCCTTCGCCATACGCATCGGGACGACAGTGGTGGCCCGTACCTGGAGTGCTGAGACGATCAAGGCCGCGATCGCCGACCCGGAGATCACCAGGCTTAGCGACGTGCCGCCGGACACGGTCAACGACGCCGCCGCCCGGGCACGCACCCAGCTGCGGGAGCTGGGCTGGCGCCCGCCGAAGGAAGAAGAAGGATTCTCCGCCGGGCAGCCGCGCTGGGTTTTCCAGGTCCCGTTGGCCGGCAAGGACGAAGATCAACTTCTTAAGGGGATGAACCAGCTCTGGCGGCGCAACATCAAGAAGGCCGGCAAAGCGGGCGTCATCGTGACCCAGGGCCGTGTCGAGGACCTGCCCGACTTCTACCAGGTCTACCTCGAGACCGCGAAACGTGATCACTTCATCCCGCGGCCGTTCCGCTACTTCCCGGCCATGTTCGAGGCGCTGCTGGCCGAGGACAAGGACCGGATCCGGCTCTACCTCGCCCACCACGAAGGCGACCTCGTTGCCTCCACCATCTGGGTCCGGGTCGGCGAACACGCCTGGTACAGCTACGGCGCCTCCGCCACGGCCAAACGGGAGGTACGCGGATCGAACGCCGTGCAGTGGAAGATGATCACTGATGCTCTGGCTGCCGGATGTACGATCTACAACCTGCGCGGCATCACCGACACCGTGGACAAGGACGCCCCGCACCTGGGCCTGATCCAGTTCAAGGTCGGCACCGGCGGCGAAGCCGTGGAGTATCTCGGCGAATGGGATCTGCCGCTGAATCGCCTGCTCTACAAGGCATTCGACGTCTACATGTCCCGTCGAGGCTGAGGCGGCCCGCCGGTGGCGGAAGGCGGCGGGCGCGAGGCGAAGCGGGCATAGAAGCAGCAGCCGGCGCGGTTCGGGGGGCCGTGCCCGCCGATCGCACGTGCCCTCGCAGCGATCAACAGATCGGCCGATGACAGCATCGGGCCACCCGTTCGCCTCGCACCTGGCGCAGACGGGCCGCCGAAACCCACAAGGCCGCTTTGGCCGTGGACGGGCAGCGGGTGGTCATGCCGCAGCCGCGCCGGTGCCTTCGACCACGGCCGGCCGAGGAGTCCGCACGAATTCCTTCGAGGCCGCTTGCACCGGTGAGCCGCCGGTGGCCAGTGGCGGGCGATGACACCGGATGTTACGACAACCCTTGACCCGCACTGCCCGGCGTGCTGGAAGACCGCTTCGGGTTGTCTTTGTGATCGTTTTCCAAAGGGGTGGGTCAGTGGGGCCAGGGGCAGCAGACGCAGGCCCCTGCGTGAACTGCCCCCACCGATAAGACCGCCCACCGACCGGGCCCGGCCGGCCCGGGCACCGGTCGAACGCGGCGCCGCCCGCCTGACGTCCTGGCGGGTCTTTCGCAGGCCCCGTGGCAGTCCCACAGCATGACGTCCATCGCCGCAGCTGTCCTCACTGCGAAGCGGCACCACCGAAGAAGCTCACTGAGGGTTGCCCTGGGAGATCCGGACGTTCGTCAGGCCTGATCGTCGTCTGTTCGTGTGTGCGCTGACGCGGCGGGCAGTTGCACCGTGACGCGCAGCCCGCCAGCGGGGCGGGGGGTGAGGGTGAGGGTTCCGTCGTGTGCCTGGGTGATGCTTTTGACGATTGCCAGGCCGAGGCCGACACCTGCGTGGTCGGTGTGCAGGCGTTCGGTGCCGCGCTGGAACGGCTCGGTGAGTGTCGAGACCAGCTGCGAGGTGAGCTTCTCGCCGGTGTTCTCGACAGTGAGCACAACAGTGTGGGGGCGGACGCTGGTATTCACCCATACGATGCCCTGGTCAGGCAGGTTGTGGCCGATCGCGTTGTGCAGAAGGTTCGTGGCCATCTGCAGCAGGAGCGCCTGTGAGCCGGTGGTGATGCTCATCTCGCCGGAGGTTTCGATGGTGACGCCGTGCTTTTCCGCCAAGGGCAGGAGCGTTTCCGTGGCTTCTTCCGCCATGAGGGACAAGTCGACGTGTTCCCTGGTGAAGGACCGCTGATTGGCGCGGCTGAGCAGGAGCAATGCTTCAGTGAGGTCGATGGCCCGGGTGTTGACCACGCGCAGGCGTTCGACAAGCTCGCAGATGTCGCGGTCCGGATCGTTGCGGGCCACGTCGAGAAGCGCCTGCGTGACCGCCAGCGGGGTGCGCAGTTCATGAGAGGCATTGGCCGCGAATCGCTGCTGTTCGGCGACGTGGGCTTCGAGCTGCGCGAGCATGGTGTCGAAGGAGTCGGCGAGTTCGCGGAACTCATCTCGGCGGCCCGGTAGGCGGATCCGGTGGGAGAGCGGTCCGTTCGCCACCCTGCGGGTGGCGTCGGTGATGCGAGTCAGCGGGGCGAGCATCCGGTCGGCCAGAATCCAGCCGCCCACGAGACCGAACACCAGCAGGAAGGCCAGCACTAGGATTCCCGCCGGGACGAAGACGACTGGGCCAAAACTGCCTGGGTCGAAGACGCGTAGGAAGTCGGACCGATCGGGGAGGTTAAGGCTGTTCGACCTTCCTCGCAGGAGGAACACCCAAACGGCGGCGAGCAGCAAGGCGCCCGCGATCAGGAGGAACCCGGCGTAGCTGAAGGTGAGCTTGAGGCGGACGCTCAACCCTTGACGCCTATCCACGCTCCGCTCCCCGGTCATCGGCGTCCGGTCCTGTGTCGATGCGGTAACCGACCCCGGGCACGGTGGCGATCAGCCAGGGCTCGCCGAGGCGTTTACGCAGGGCCGAGACCGTGATGCGCACGGCGTTGGTGAACGGGTCCGCGTTCTCATCCCACGCTCGCTCCAGCAACTCTTCTGCACTGATGACACCGCCTTCGGCGGTGACGAGGACTTCGAGCACAGCGAACTGCTTCCTGGTGAGCGCGATGTAGCGGCCCTCGCGGTAGACCTCGCGGCGGAAGGGATCCACACGTAGGCCCGCGATCTCTCGCACAGGCGGTCTATTGTGGACGCGCCTGCGGTCGAGTGCTCTGAGCCTGAGCACGAGTTCTCGCAGCTCGAAGGGCTTGGTGAGGTAGTCGTCGGTGCCGAGTTCGAACCCGGTGGCCTTGTCGTCGAGCCGGTCGGCAGCGGTCAGCATGAGGATCGGCATGCCGCTGCCGGAGGCGACGATGTGCTTGGCGATCTCGTCACCGGTAGGTCCGGGGATGTCCCGGTCGAGAACGACGATGGCGTAAGCGTTGGTGCTCAGCAGCTCCAGAGCGGTATCACCGTCACCGGCGATGTCGGCCGCGATCGCTTCCAGGCGTAGCCCATCGCGGATGGCCTCTGCCATGTAGGGCTCGTCCTCAACGACTAACACGCGCATAGTCTCATGCTACGAGCCGGTGCCATATCGCCAGCGTATCGAAAACCGGATACGGGCCGACAACACCACGCCCCCTCGACTGGAGGCAAGAACGAACCACACATTATCCCACCTCGGCCCCGCGACCGGCTGTTCGCCGTACTTGCGATGGTCCTCGCCGTGCTCCTGCTCCCCGTTGCGTTCGTCCGCCATCCCGGCCGCGCCCGCGAACTGGCCTGCCGCTGGGCGCTGGGGATCCGATTTCCGCTTGAGGACCTCACCGGGCTCACCGACGGCGCCAGGGCGGCGTTCACCGCTGCACGCGCCGAGGCGCTCTGAGACCCACCCGCCAACACCGTGCCTTACACGGCCACCGCCCTAGCTGTTCTGTCCGGGGAGGTTGTGGACAGTGAGCCAGGTCTCGGCCGTGGGATCTTGAACGGGTGAGGGCCTTCCGGGTTCGGTGTGGATT
>NZ_JBIVOW010000053.1:0-6090 GCF_044754325.1 Streptomyces sp. NPDC093097 | reverse complement strand
CTTGAGTATCTGGGGCGTTCCGATGACCAGGTCAAGTTGCGGGGCTATCGGATCGAGTTGGGCGAGGTCGAGAGTGCGCTGACGGCACTCCCGGGTGTGGCCGCGGCCCGTGCGCTCATCCGCGAGGACCGACCGGGCGACAAACGCCTGGTGGCCTACGTCGTTCCCACGGACGGCAGCACGGTGCAGGCGGCCGCGCTGCGGGCGGAACTGATCGGCACGCTGCCGGAGTACATGGTCCCGGCCGCGTTCGTCGTCCTCGACGCGTTGCCGCTGCTGCCCAACGGCAAGGTCGACCGCCGGGCCCTGCCCGCCCCCGAGGTCTCGACGGGCAGCGGTGAGGGACGCGGACCGCACACGGTCCAGGAAGAGATCCTGTGCGGTCTCTTCGCCGATGTGCTCGGCCGGCCCCAGGTCGGAGTCGACGAGGGGTTCTTCGACCTGGGCGGGCATTCGCTGCTCGCCACCCGGCTCGTCAGCCGGGTGCGCTCCGCCCTCGGGGTCGAGCTCGCCGTCCGCACGCTCTTCCAACACCCCACGCCCGCCGGTCTCGCCGCCGCGCTGGACGGAGCCGGGCGGGCCAGGACTCCGGTGGTGCCGACAGAGCGGCCCGCGACCGTGCCGCTGTCCTTCGCCCAACAACGGTTGTGGTTCCTCAACCGCCTCGACGGGCCCGGTGCCAGCTACAACATCCCGCTCGTGCTGGAACTCGACGGGACGCTCGACGCCCATGCCCTGCACTCCGCGCTCGTTGACGTGGTCGAGCGGCACGAGGTGCTGCGCACGGTCTTCCCCGAGCAGGACGGCGTACCGCGGCAACGTGTACTGGATGCCTCCGTCGCGGACCTGGACCTGCGGATGCGCGAGATCGACGCCGACGCGCTCGACGCGGCCGTGAGCGCCGCGGTGACGACTCCGTTCGACGTGGTGACCGATCTGCCGCTGCGCTCCTGGCTGTTCCGGACGAGTCCGCAACACCATGTGCTGGTGCTCGTCCTGCACCACATCGCCGGTGACGGCTGGTCCCTGGCACCCCTGGCACGCGACCTGGGCGCCGCCTACCGCGCGTGCATCGCCGGCAAGGCACCCGACCGCCCGGCGCCGACGGTGCAGTATGCCGACTACACCCTCTGGCAGCGAGACATCCTCGGCACGGAGGCCGACTCCGACAGCCTGGCCTCCCGGCAACTCGCCTTCTGGCGCCAAGCGTTGGACGACCTACCGGAACTGCTCGAACTGCCCCTCGACAGGCCCCGCCCGGCTGCCACGAACCCTGCCGGCGGCGTCTTCGTCCGCACGCTGGACTCCGCACTGCACCAGCGGCTGCTCGACCTGGCCCAGTCCTCCGGCAGCACGCTCTTCATGGTGCTGCAGGCTGCCGTGGCGACGGTGCTCTCCCGGCACGGCGCCGGGACCGACATCCCCCTCGGAACCCCCGTCGCAGGCCGTACCGACGAGGCACTGGACGAGCTGATCGGGTTCTTCGTCAACACCCTCGTCCTGCGCACGGACGTGTCGGGCGACCCGACCTTCCGCGAACTCCTCGGCCGAGTGAGAGAGTTCGACCTCGCGGCATACGCCCATCAGGATGTGCCGTTCGAATGGCTGGTGGAGAGCCTCAACCCGGTCCGCGCCCGCAACCACCACCCGCTGTTCCAGACGATGCTGGTGCTGCAGAACCAGGACACCGCAGACACCGAACTGCCGGGACTGACGGTCGGCAGCCGCCTGGCGCACAACGGGATCAGCAAGTTCGACCTGACCTTCGCCTTCGGTGAGGACCCTGCGCAGGGCGGGCTGACGGCTGGAGTCGAGTACGCCACCGCGCTCTTCGACGCCGCCACCGTCGAGGCCCTGACCGGTCGCCTGGTCCGACTGCTGGAGGCCGTCGCCACCGACCCGGACCGGCCCCTGCACAGCTACGACCTGCTGTCCGACGACGAACGCGCCGAGGTCGTCGGCTGGGGCGAGGGCGAGCGCCTCCCGGCAGTCACCGCTGGAGCGAGCCTGCCCGGGTTGTTCGCGGCGCGGGTGGCTGCGGACCGGTGTGCGGTGGCGGTGTCGGGTGGGGGAGTGGTGTTGTCGTATGGGGAGTTGGATGAGGTTTCGGGGGCTCTGGCGTCGTGTTTGGTGGGGTGTGGTGTAGCGGCCGAGGGCGGCGTGGGTGTGGTGCTGGGGCGTTCTGTCGCTGTGGTGGCGGCGTCGTTGGCGGCGGTGCGGGCGGG
This sequence comes from Streptomyces sp. NPDC093097, assembly GCF_044754325.1. Classification (NCBI taxonomy): domain Bacteria; kingdom Bacillati; phylum Actinomycetota; class Actinomycetes; order Kitasatosporales; family Streptomycetaceae; genus Streptomyces; species Streptomyces sp. NPDC093097. The sequence continues at coordinate 3,865 of NZ_JBIVOW010000053.1, read as the reverse complement.
CGGTGCCTATGTACCGCTGGATGTCCGTTGGCCCGTGGAGCGGCTGTGCCAGGTTGCGGACGTCAGTGGTGTCCGGGTGCTGATAGTCGGCGAGGAGTTCGCAGGTCACGGGTGGATCGCGGAGATGCGGCAGCATGTTCCGGTCGTGGTGGTCGATGCCGTGGGGCGGGTGGTCGATGGTGCGCCGGCGCGGGCTGCTGCGCTGCCTGTGGTGGCGGGGGGTGAGTGGCTGGCGTATGTGATGTTCACGTCCGGTTCGACGGGGATACCCAAGGGTGTTGGGGTCTCGCATGCGGATGTGGCGGCGTTGGCCGCCGACAGTGCCTGGGCGGGCGGTGTCGCCGATGCGGTGCTTCTGCATTCTGCCTATGTCTTCGATGCCTCGACCTTCGAGATCTGGGTGCCGCTTCTCAACGGTGGGCGGGTGGTCGTCGCTCCGGAGGGTGCCCTTGAGCCCCATGTCCTGCGTGATGTCGTCACCGCGGAGCACGTCACCGCTCTGTTCCTGACCACCGCCCTGTTCAACGTCGTGGCGGAGGTGGACCCGCAGGCCCTGGCCGGTGTCCGGATGGTCTGCGCGGGCGGTGAAACGGCCTCGCCCGGAGCGATGCAGCAGGTCGCAGGGCACCTGACCGGCACGCGGGTCCTCCACGTGTACGGCCCGACGGAGACCACCACCTTCGCCGCCCGCCACCACGTCACCCCCGACACCCCGAGCGGACCGCCGCCCATCGGCCGGGCCCTGGACGGTATGCGTGCCTACGTGCTGGACGCGGGCCTGGGAAGGGTCGCCCCAGGCGTGACCGGAGAGCTGTACCTCGCCGGACCGGGCGTGGCCCGCGGCTATCTGGGCCGCCCCGGCCTGACGGCCACGCGTTTCGTGGCCGATCCCTTCGACGCGTCGGGCGGGCGGATGTACCGCACCGGCGACCTCGTGCGGTGGGACGCCGACGGCCGGCTCGTCTACCTCTCCCGTGCCGACGACCAGGTCAAACTCCGCGGCCACCGCATCGAACCCGGTGAGGTGGAGGGCGTACTCGCCGCTCTGCCGGGCGTCGCCACCGCATACGTGCGGGTACGTGAGGACCTGCCGGGCGACCGGCGGCTGGTCGGATATGTGGTGCCCTCCGCCGGTGCGGCGCCGGACCCCGCGGAACTGGCCTCGGGCGTGGGACGGGCACTCCCGGCGTACATGGTCCCCTCGGCGTTCGTCGTGCTCGACGCACTGCCGCTGACGCCGAACGGGAAGGTCGACCACCGTGCGCTTCCGGTGCCCGAGGCGTCCGGCGGTGGCGAAGGCCGCGGCCCGCGCACGGCCCGCGAGGAGATCCTGTGCGGTCTGTTCGCCGCGGTCCTGGGCGTCGACCGGGTCGGCGTGGCGGACAACTTCTTCGAGGCCGGTGGACATTCGCTGCTGGCGACACGACTGGTGAGCCGGGTGCGCTCGGCCCTGGGCGTCGAGGTCGAGGTCCGCACGCTCTTCGAGCACCCGACGGTCGCCGGACTCGCCGCGGCCCTCGACGCCGCCGACGCGGCACGGCCGTCGGTACTTCCCGAACAGCGCCCCGAAGCCATGCCGCTCTCCTTCGCACAGCAGCGCCTGTGGTTCCTGGGCCGGCTGGAAGGGCCTGGCGCCACCTACAACATCCCGCTGGTGCTGCGGCTCGACGGCCCCCTGGACGTTGCCGCACTGGGTGCCGCGCTGAGCGACCTCGTCGAGCGCCACGAGACCCTGCGCACCGTCTGTCCGGTGACCGACGGCGTCGCCCGTCAACTGGTGCTGGACGCCTCCGCAGTCGACCTCGCACCGCGCCCCCAGGACGTGTCGCCGGCCGAGCTGGACCGGGCGCTCACGGACAGCGTCAGCTGCGCCTTCGACGTGGCGACGGACGCTCCGGTGCGGGTGCGGTTGCTGCGGCTGGGCGCCGAGACGCATGTACTGGCACTGGTGGTGCACCACATCGCGGCGGACGGTTGGTCGGTGGCCCCACTGGCCCGCGATCTCGGCGCTGCCTATCGGGCGCGCGCCGAGGGCGGGGCTCCCGCGTGGTCGCCGCTGCCGGTGCAGTACGCCGACTACACGCTGTGGCAGCGGCGCATGCTGGGCCAGGAGTCCGACCCCGAGAGCCTGACGACCCGCCAACTGGACTTCTGGCGACAACGGCTGGCAGGGGCCCCCGAGTTGCTGGAACTCCCGTGGGACCGGCCGCGGCCTGCGGTACTGCGTTACGAGGGCGACGCCTTCACCTTCTTGATCGACCAGGACACCCACCAAGGGCTCGTGGAGTTGGCGCGCGCCTCGGGCTGCACCCTGTTCATGGTGGTGCAGGCGGCGGTGTCGGTCCTGCTGTCCCGGCACGGCGCCGGTGAGGACATTCCGCTCGGTACGGCTGTGGCCGGCCGGACGGACGAGGCCCTGGACGACCTGGTCGGGTTCTTCGTCAACACCCTGGTCCTGCGCACGGACCTGTCGGGCGATCCCACCTTCCGTGAACTGCTCGGCCGGGTGCGGGAGTTCGACCTGGCGGCGTTCGCGCATCAGGACGTGCCGTTCGAGAGGTTGGTGGACGCACTCGATCCGGTGCGGTCGCAGGACCGCCATCCGTTGTTCCAGGTGATGCTGGTATTGCAGAACCAGGCGGCGGCCGACATCGAGCTGCCTGGGCTCACGGTGACCGGTCAGCCCGTTCACACCGGCATCAGCAAGTTCGACCTGACCCTCTCGCTCACCGAGAAGCGGGACGAGTCGGGTGACGCGGCGGGCATCGAGGGGCATCTGGAGTACTCCACCGAGCTGTTCGAGGCCGGTACCGCCCGGGCGCTGACCGACCGGCTGTCGCGGTTGCTGGCAGCAGTGATCGCCGACCCCGACCAGCGCGTGCACGAGGTCGAGCTGTTCACCGACGAGGAACGGGCGCGCGTGATCACCGCGGGTTACGGCCAGTCCCGGCAGGTGCCGCGATGGACCGTGCCGGAGCTCTTCAGTGCGCAGGTGGGGCGGACGCCGGGTGTGGTGGCGGTGCGTGATGGTCGGCGTGTGTTGACGTATGCCGAGTTGGAGGTGGAGGCCAACGATCTGGCGCATCACTTGGTGGGGTGTGGGGTCGGTTCGGAGGATCTGGTGGCGTTGGCGCTGCCGGGGACTGCGGAGATGGTTGTGGCGATGTTGGCGGTGTTGAAGGCGGGGGCGGCGTATCTGCCGGTGGACCCGGCCTATCCGGCTGCTCGTATCACGTATCTGCTGGCGGATGCTCGTCCCAAGCTGCTGATCACAGGGCGGGCGGTCCGCGAACAACTGCCGTCGACGGATGTGCCGTTGGTGGTGATGGACGATTCGGCGTCGTGGTCTGTCGGCCGTACTTCCGGTCCGGATGGTGTGGTGTCTGCTGCGGGTGCGGCGTATGTCATCTACACCTCGGGTTCTACGGGGCGTCCGAAGGGGGTGGTGGTGACTCATACGTCGGTGACGCATCACATGGCGTGGATGGCCGACCACCTCGCACTGACGCCAGAGGACCGAGTACTGGCCCGGACGTCGCCGAGCTTCGACGCCTCGGTGTGGGAGATCTGGCTGCCGCTGCTCCATGGCGCGTCCACGTGCCTGGTGTCACCGGAGACGAATCGCGATCCGGACCAGCTGCTCTACCGCATGCGGGACTTCGCGGTGACGGTTGCGCAGTTCGTGCCCTCGCACCTGTCGTTGGTGTTGGGTGGCGGGACGGGGACAGCTCCTGGGAGTCTGCGGGCTGTTCTCTGTGGCGGTGAGCCGTTGATGGGGGAGTTGGCGGCTCGGGTGGCTGATGCCTGGTCGGTGGAGGTGCACAACCTCTACGGGCCGACGGAGGCGACGATCGATGCCGTCGTG
>NZ_JBIVOW010000052.1:0-7779 GCF_044754325.1 Streptomyces sp. NPDC093097 | reverse complement strand
GCCCGGGGAGTAGCGACGACATCCCGGGGCCCGCGGCAATGGATACCAGCCGGATCAACGAGGCTGAGGCCCCGCCGTCACGCGGTCGCCTGCTGAGGTTCCTCCAGCACCCTGGCGGCCTTCCGCACAGCTGGGGCGCGACGGGTGGGGGACGGTCGTAGCGCTGTACGGGTGCCCAGAGGCTCATGCGGGTGTTGGCGCCGGCGCCGGGCGCAGCGCCGTGAGTGGAGAGCGCCGGCCTTTCTCCACCGCGCGCAGCTCCTCCCAGTTGACTTCGGGGTGGGCGGGGATGATCGCGTCGACGGATGCGGTGGTGTAGAGCGTGACGGCGATGGCCCTGGCCCGGCTGGTGCCGAAGCGGACCTCGATCGACTGCGGGGAGCGGACCCAGCTGCGCCGCGCCATGTGATCGAAGTCGGCTTTACCGAGTGCAGAACAGTCCGAATCGACTCTGGCCTGTGGCAACGCGTCGCGTACGGGTCCGTAACGTTGCGGCCAACCGCATTGAGAAAGTGCTGCTCGACGCGCCCGCGCTCCGCCAAGGCCCCATCTGGGCCGAGCACGCCGAGCGCACCGGGATCTTCATCGGCCAGCTCGGCACCACCCGCAAAACCGAACGCACCCGGCTCCAGGCCTACTACGACCGCGCCCTCCGCGTCGTCGCCGAGATCGACGTCGCCAACACCACGGACGAGGAGCGGCTCCAGATCTATGCGACCGCCCTCAGCCTCCTGACCTTGGAGCATGCCGCTCTGTCCGGTCAGGACGCAGAGGCGGCCAAGGTCCGAGTGCTTCCCCGGCGGCCAGAACGATTCCCCTGAGCTTCGGCTCAGGCCCCCAACACGGCTAGCAACCAACGAAGTTCAGCGAGGCCGATGCTGAGAATATCTTTGACGGCCCTAACTCTCTATATGTAGAGTTAGAGTGATGAAAACTCCGTTCCGTATCACGTCTGCGACGTTGGACGTGCTGGAAGCGTTCCTGGTGACTGGCGAAGACCTGCACGGATTCGCAGTCGCGCGAGCTGCGGGCAAGCCGACCGGCAGTATCTATCCCATCCTCGCGAGGATGGAGGAAGCGGGCTGGCTGGAGAGCCGATGGGAGTCGGAGCACCCGGAATCTGGTCGGCCTCGCCGACGGTTCTACAAGTTGACTCCCGACGGAATGGCCTCCGCACGAGCTGTCGTGCTTGAGCGGCGAGGGCAGTTGCCGACACCAGTGCCAGTAGTCGGCCAGTCGCCCCGTCCCGCCTTCGGCTTCACGTTCCGCTGGGAGGCGGCTCGGTGATCGCTCAGATGCTTCTGACGGTCATCCTTGGCCTGCTCGTCAATGAGATGTGTGACGTCTCCTCATATCTTGCGCGGCTGCTGCTGCGGTGGGCCGCACGGCGCATTCCGGGCGAAGGAAACACCGAGCGATACGAGGAAGAATGGCTGGCTCTGCTGGAGGAGCGGCCGGGCAAGGTCCTCAAGCTGGCCTTCGCGTCATGGATGGTGATCCGGTCTACGTTCACCATGCGGAGGATCTATCGGCGTCGCGAGGCACGGGTGCAGGAGGCGCCGGAGCGGGGGGCAGTCTCCGAGTCGATTCGCTCCATCGATTCCCTCAGCCCGTCTGAGTTCGGGGCGATGGCGGCGGCCCTGGTCCTCCGAGACGGGTTCGGGGCGGCGAGATACGTCGACGGGCCGAATGATATGGGGGTCGACGTGATCACCACCACGCCGGACGGCCGGACGATCGGCTTTCAATGCAAGAAGTTCCGCAATCCGGAAAGGGGTGGTGTTGGTACAGCGGACGTCCTTAAGCTTGTTCATTACCGGCATCACCGGGACGCCGATGAGCTCGTTGTTATCACCAATGGGTCCGTCCCTCCATCGACGCGCGATTTTGCCGATGCCCACGGGATCCACACCATTGACGGGGAGGCACTCCAGCGGTGGCGGAACGGGGGCGGATCCCTGGATGAGATCCTCATGCGCTGACGAACATCACCGACGCCGGCCTGAGCAACACTGCTGTTGCCCAGGCCGGCGTCGTCGATCCGCTGATGACGGGAACCGTCGGCGGCGTGCTCCTGCCGATCACCTCGGCCCGGGGCGTGGGCCTGTACTTCTGCCGCGGCCAGTGCCGCGTCGTCGCAGAGTGGGGAGGACCAGAGCTTCGCACGGGCCTCGTTGGGTACCAGGGCCACGATGCGCAGCTGGTCGGGTGTGGTGAGCCCGGTCCGGTAGGCACGCAGGACCGCGTCGCGCAGCGCAGTGGCCTTGTTCGCGGACGACGGCGTGAGGATCAGCACCGGTTCCCCGGTCGTCTCGGTGTGCCGCACGGCCCGGGCGACGATGACGTGTGAGGCGAGGGTCTTGACCGTACGAGTGGCCGGGTTGGCCATAAGGTCGAGCAGGACGAGCCCCGTGCGGCCGACCGTGCCGAGCGGCGCGAAGCGCATGGCCATGACGTCGAGGTACTCCGTCAACCGCGGGCTGTCGTCTGGAAGTTCGAAGGCCGGCTCGAAGCCGGATATCGGCTCTCGCTCGGCTGCCGTGCGGGCCAGGGCTTGCCGCAGGAACGCGCCGTACTCGGCGAGGACGTCCGTCGGGTCGGCCATGGAGGGTGCAACACTGGTGGTCATGCTGCTCCTTGCTCGGGTGTGAGGGTTACGCGCAGGGCTCGCACCCCGCCTTGATGATGCGGCGGCTGATGAGGGCGATCAGGAGGCCGAGGACCCCGAACGCGGCCGGAACGATGTATCCGCGGTCGGCGCCGAATGCGTCGATTACCCAGCCGCCGGCAGTGGAGCCGAGGGTCATACCGAAGCCGGTGCCGCCCGAAGACCAGGCGATGCCCTCGGTCAGGGAAGTTTCGGGTACTACACGCTGGATGACCTCGATGGCGATGATCATGGCCCAGGACATGGAGACGCCTGCGAGGATCAGCAGCGGGGTGAGCGTGAGCAGGTCCCCCGCCAGCGTCAGGGGCAGCAGTCCGAGGGCGAAGGCCGCAACGGCCAAGGGGAACCGGCGGTGCAGCGGTATGCGGATCGTGAGGGCTCCATAGACCAGGCCGGAGACCAGGCTGCTGACGCCCCAGATGGCGAGCAGGAGCCCGCTCGCGCCGCGACTGCCGTTGGCGCTGGCAAAGCCGACCGTGACGATCTCCATGGACCCAAAGACCCCGCCGATGCCGAGCATGACCACGAACACCGCCTGCATGGCGGGCAGTCGCATGACCCAGGGCGAGCGTTCGGCTCCGGCCTTCGCCGTGGGCTCGGGCTGCGTGGAGCGCTGCACGGCCAGCGAAAGGCTGCCGAGCACTGCGCAGCTCAGGACGGCGGCCAGCCCCACTAGGGCGTGTATCGGAAGTGGATCTTGAGGTGAGATGATCTTGCTTCGTGGCACGTGGAGATCTGACGGATGCGCAGTGGGCCCGCCTGGAGCCGCTGTTGCCCAAGGGCAAGAAACACTGACGGATGCGCAGTGGGCCCGCCTGGAGCCGCTGTTGCCCAAGGGCAAGAAACCAGGCCGTCCGCCGATATGGACCAGGCGGCAGCTGATCGACGGCATACGGTTTCGCACCCGCACCGGCGTCCCGTGGCGGGACGTCCCGGAGCGATACGGCCCGTGGGCCCGCTCGTACGACCTGTTCCGCCGCTGGCAGCGGGACGGCACCTGGCAGCGGATCTTCGTCGAACTGCAGGCCCAGGCCGATGCGAAGGAGCTCATCACCTGGGACCTCAACATCGACTCGACCGTGTGCCGGGCCCACCAGCACGCCGCCGGGGCGCGGAAAAAGGGGACCTGCAGGTTGAGCCGCCCGGCGGCGTCACCGTCGAACCGGACGACCACGGTCTCGGACGCTCTCGCGGCGGTCTGACCACCAAGCTCCACTTGGCCGTCGAACAGGGGCAGAAGCCCATGTCCGTCGTGATCACCGCCGGACAGCGTGGCGACTCCCCACAGTTCGAGCCGGTCTTGAAGAAGGTCCGCGTCGCCCGCCTGGGTGCCGGCCGGCCGCGGACCCGCCCTGACCGGGTCCGCGCCGACAAGGCGTACGCCTCCCGCAAGAACCGTGCCTACCTGCGACGACGTGGTATCCGCTGCACCATTCCGGACAAGGTCGACCAGGCACGCAACCGCAAGAAGCTCGGCTCGCGCGGCGGGCGACCGCCGAAGTTCGACGCCGAGGACTACAAGGCCCGGCACGCGGTCGAGTGCGGCATCAATCGCCTCAAACGCCACAGAGCCGTGGCCACGAGATACGACAAGCTCGCGGTCCGCTACGAGGCGACTGTCCTCGTCGCTGCCATCAACGAGTGGCTGTGACCAGCACATTCGATACACGCCCTAGAGGGCCGATACCAGTGGCCAGGGCGGTGACCAGGACGGGGCCGACGGTGTAGACGGCTTCCTCGGTCGCACCCTCCAGGGCGTAGCTGGTGCGCAGCCGGTCGCTGCTGTGGTACATCTTCGTCCAGCGGGCCCGTACGAGGGAGCCCACCAGCGGCAGGGACGCGCCCGCCACCACCGCCAGTGGATAGAGCAGCCAGGTGGGCCAGTTGCCGGAGATCGCGGCGATGATCAGCCCCATCGCAGTGCCGAAGGTCAGCGCGACGGGCGGCAGGACACGTGCCTGTCCGTAGCGGTCGTGCAGCCGGCCGATTTGCGGGCCCCCGACCGCCGTGGCAAGCCCGAGGACGCCGGCGACGGAGCCGGCCAGTGAGTAGCTGTTCCCCCTGGCGGTGAGTGCCAGCACCGTACCGAGCCCGGCCATTCCGACAGTGAGCCGGGCGACGAAGCCCGCCGCCACGAACCGCAAAGGCCCTGGCCCCTCGAACAGCTCGGCGTAGCGGGTTAATGGGCCGAGCGGTGTGCGGCGGCGGCCTGCGGCCGCCGCAGGGGCCGGGCTGGTGGGCGTCGGGGGTGCGTCCGCCTGTGCTTGCAGTTCGTGGTCAGCGGTCATCTCGTCCGTCCTCGTCCTTGCGGGTCAGCCCCGGGTGGGGCGCGGGAGTAGCTGATGGGACGTCATGTCTCGTAGCCCCAGCCTAGAAGCGACCCTTGCGTCACGTTGACTACTTCGGTGTCGACGGCGGCCCGCACCATGACGCCCGACCACTGGGAGCCGAACCGGTAGAGCCCCAACACGCTGACGCTGCACACCGGTTCAGGGACGTCCAGCGGATTGGCTTCGTTCACTTTTAGCAGCAGCGTTTGTCCGGCACTTTGGGCAGCAGATGGAGATCGACGGGCTCGGGAGTGTTCACGAGAAATGACGTCAGTGCATGGGACGGCCTGCCGCCCGTCAGGGCGGCGGGCCATCCAAGCGGGCTAGGTTGAGGTCAACCAGCTTTGACGGAGTCGAGATGATGGGTGTCACCGAGGCTGACGACTTGGCGGTTGTGGAAGAAGTCGTCTTCGCGCAGTGTGGTGATGCTGCCGGAGGGGGCCTGGAAACTGGCGTATCCGGCCGACTCGATCGGCATCTTGATCCAGGACGCCACGACGAACGTCAGCGAGCCGCCGTGCGTCACGATGATCTGGTGCTCGCAAGGGTTCTGCAGGATCTCGTCCATGGCCGCGTAGATGCGTTGCGCCCACACCGCCTTGGTCTCTGCGCCCTGCACGCCCTCGTCGTGGTCCATCCGTTCCCCAACAGCCGGCGGCGGGACGAACCGCCGGTCGAGCCACTCCTGCGGCCTTCCTCCTGCCTCACCGTAGGACTTCTCCCGCAGCCTGCGATCCAGGACCGGCTTCACGCCGAACAGTCCGGCGACCTCATCGGCCGTCCGTAGGGTGCGCCGCAGATCCGAGGAGAACAGCTCCACCTCGGCGCCGTTCGGGATCTGGGCCCGCAGCGACTGGGCGATGGAGAGCGCCGCACGGATGCCTGAGGGCGTCAACTGCGAGTCATGCCATCCGCCGACGACCCCCTCGACGTGGTGCGTCGCCTCGGGATGGGTGACGACGTAAAGAGTGCGCATGAGTGCGTGCCCTCCTGTAGGTAGCGACCTGCCTGGGTGCAGGCCGCAACTATGGAAGAGACAGTTCAGAACCCTCAAGCGGGTTCTTCGGCGCGTGCGCGGGATCCCGGGCAGGCGGAGAAGGCGGCCGTGCTCGTCGCGTACCGCTCGATGTGGGCTGAGCAGATGAAGGCGTACGGCAAGGCAGACGACAAAGGCACCGACCTGAAGAAGTACGCGGCGCTCAACGCGCTCAGCAAGCTCGAGGTCGACCTGGCCCAGATGAAGTCGGTTGGCACGGTCGGCACCGGCGAAGTCGGCCACACGCCCAAGGTGACCGCGCTGGACGCGGGCGGGAAGCTGCCCAAGGCCACCATCCAGGACTGCATCGACCTCTCACGGTGGAAGGCAGTCCGGACCAAGACGGGCCAGCCGGTCCCGCTCCCGACGAACCAGCCGCGCCGGTACGTGGCGACGGCGTCGGCCGAGAAGTGGAAGGGCGGCCGGTGGATGGTGACCGACTACTCGCCGGACGGGACGCACCCGTGCTGAGGCGCGCCGCGGCCGCCGCGCTGCTCCTGGCGGGCGTCTGCACCCCCGTCGCGTACGCGGACGAGAAGGGCAGCGGGGTGTGCGACACCTCCGGCCTCCTGGTGACCGTCTGCGCCGAGGACGGCAGCAACAGCGCGGGCGAGGCCGGCAAAGGAGATGACAAGCCCGCCAGCACGACGGACCGTGGGAGCGGTGGAACGTCGAGGCCGGCATGCACCTACGACAAGGCCGACCCGCAGCCCCCGCCGGAGAACCTGGCCTGGGAGGGCCACAGCCCCAAGGACGGTGCGCTCTACCGCGTGATGTGCCCGGAAACGGGGCGCATCGGCGTCCTCTTCGTCCCGAAGGGCGGCAACCCAGCCCAGCCGGCGGTCGATCCGGAAACGGTCGCACGCCGCGCGGTGGAGTCCATGAAGCTGACCGGTCCGGACATTGGGATCGTGCCGAAGCCGAGTGGCCGGGGGTTGGTTGGTATGCCGGTGTGGATGTGGACGGCGAAGTCGCCGGAGACCTACGGGCCGAACCGTGCCTCGGCGACGGCGGGGGCGACGACGGTGACCGCGACGGCGAGGGTGACCCAGATCGTGTGGACCATGGGTGATGGACAGTCCGTCACGTGCACCACGGCCGGTACCCCCTACAAACCCTCCTACGGCAAGGCGACGTCGCCGGACTGCGGCTACCTCTACCGGCACCCGTCCAACGACCAGCCGGGTGGCAAGTACACGGTGACCGCGACCTCGACGTGGACCATCGAGTGGGCCGGCGCCGGGCAGTCCGGGCAGCTGACCCAGACCCGCCAGTCCCGCACCGCAATCGCCGTCGGGGAACTCCACGTCCTCAACTAACGAGGCCTGCCCAGCTCTAGACGGGAGGCATGCCCAGCCCCGGCAAGAGCTGGGCAGGCCCCTGCCGGGGGTAAGCGGGTCGGCCTCGGTGGGATAAGCGGGCTCCGTGACCGCCGCGCCGGGGCGTGCCCAGGCCCGCGACCGGGGCTTGCCGGTCGGCGGCGGGGCTTGTCGAGTATCCGCCCGCGGCCCGCTTTCGCGCGCCGACGCCTCTCTCCGCGGTAGTCGGAGAGAGGCGTCGGCGCTGCTGCTGCCGTGGCACGAGTGCCTCCCGAACTCGTCGACGGCCGCGTCTGGTGGTCTGCGCGGGAGTTTCAGTAGCGCTTCGTCGTTTGGATGTCAGCGGAATGCGTCCATGCTGGGGCGTGGTTCATCCTTGACCTATGGCAGTCTGGGGTGCTGTGGTGGATGGTGTGGCGACTCCCG
>NZ_JBIVOW010000051.1:0-11494 GCF_044754325.1 Streptomyces sp. NPDC093097 | reverse complement strand
CTCCGGAGCCCGGCCCACGCAGCGGGCCGCGTAGGCAGTGGCCAGATCACGAGTCAGCGGACCCATCGATCCGCCGTCGCCAACGATGTGGTGCAGGGTGAGCAGCAGGACATGCTCCGGGGCCCCTGCGGCGTCTACTCCCAGCGCGAACAGTTCGGCACGCATCGGGAGGTCTGTGGCCAGATCGAAGGGCCGCAGACCCGACTCCCTGAGGGAGTCGGCGAGTTCATCCGATCCGATCTCGCGTACGGGCAGCTCCACGGCCGCCGCCGCGTCGAGGACGATCTGGGTGGGCTCGCCGTCGGTGTCGGGGAAGATGGTCCGCAGGGCCTCGTGCCGGCCGATCACGTCGGCCAGGGCCTGGCGCAGCGCGGAACGGTCGAGCTCACCAGTCAGTTGGATCGCCACGGGCAGGTTGTAGGTTGCCGAAGGCCCCTCCATCCGGTCCAGGAACCACAGCCGGCGCTGCGCAAAAGACAACGGAATCATGGTCAGGCCTCCTGCTTCACTCGCTTGCTCAGAGCCGGTCGTATGCACTTGGCCTCGCCAAGGTGCTCGGCCAGCCCGGCCACCGTCGGGAACTCGAAGAGCGTGCGGATCGGGACCTCTAGCCCCAGCACGGACCGGACACGGTTCACCAGCCGGGTGGCGAGCAGCGAATGGCCACCCAGCTCGAAGAAGTTGTCGTCGATGCCCACGTCGGGGATCTGGAGGATTCCGGCGAAGACCTCGCAGAGCCGTTCCTCGCGCCGGTTGCGCGGCGGCCGGTGGGTGAGCAGGCTGGAGTAGTCCGGGGCGGGCAGAGCCCGCCGGTCCAGCTTCCCGTTGCCGGTCAGCGGCAAGCAGCTGACGGTCACGAAGGCGGCGGGGAGCATGTAGTCGGGCAGCTGCGCGGCCATGTGCGCGCGTAATTCGGACGGGTGCGGGAGCTCGGAGCCTTCGGCCGGAACGGCGTACGCGACGAGCCGCTTCTGGCCAGGCCGGTCCTCGCGGACGATCACGGTCGCGGCGCCGATCGCTGGGTGCTGGGTCAAGACGGCCTGGATCTCGCCGGGCTCGATCCGGATGCCTCGGATCTTGACCTGATCGTCGACGCGGCCGAGGAACTCGATGTCGCCGACCGCGTTCCAGCGCACGAGGTCGCCGGAGCGGTACATGCGCGAGCCGTCGGGCCCGTACGGATCGGCGACGAACCGCTCGGCGGTCAGCCCTGCGCGGTTCAGATAGCCGCGGGCGAGGCAGTAGCCAGCCAGGTACAGCTCGCCTGGGACACCGACGGGGACCGGGCGCATCTGGCGGTCCAGGACGTAGGCACGGGTGTTCCAGATCGGCTTGCCGATCGGCGCGGTGGCTGTCTGAGGCCAGGCCTCGGAGGCTCCGGGCAGCGTGTACGCGGTCACCACGTGGGTCTCGGAGGGCCCGTAGTGGTTGTGCAGCATCGTGCCGGGGTGCGCCCGGTGGAACTCACTTACGATCTTGCTCAGTTGCAGCGCCTCACCGGCTTGCATCACGTGTCGCAGGGCGGGGGCCCGGAGGGACTGGGCGTCCGCGGCCTCGTACACAGCGTTGACGACCAGGTCAGGGGCGAACAACTCGGATATGCCCAGCCGATCCACCCACTCGGCCAGCCGCTGCGGGTTGAGCCGGGTGTCCTCGTCAGGCACGCACACTGTCTTGCCGTTCAGAAGCGCGGAGAGGACCTCATGCTCGGACGCGTCGAATCCGATGGCGCTGAACTGGGCCACCCGGTCGCCTGGCGTGCTCTCCACGGCGTCGGCGTTCCAGCAGAGCAGGTTGAGCAGGGCGAGCGAGGTCATGACAACACCCTTGGGGCGCCCAGTGGAGCCCGACGTGTAAATGACGTACGACGGGGTTTCCGGCAGCAACGGGGCGACCAGGTCGCTGCGGGCCGGGGCGGTGCCAGGCTGGGCGACCATCTCGGCACGGCCCGCAGTGCTGTCGACGACGAGCGTTGCGTGCGCGTCCCCCGCTCCAGCCAGGGCCTCGGTCGTGACCAGCAGGGCGGGTGCAGCGTCGGCCAGGATGAACGCGATCCGGTCCGTGGGGTAGGCCGGATCGACCGGCAGATACGCGGCGCCCGCCTTGAGCACCGCGAGCATGGCGGTGATCAGCTCGGCGGAGCGGGGTAACAGGACGGCTACGTGGTCCTCAGGGCCGATCCCGCGGGCGATCAGGGCGCGGGCGAGCCGGTTCGCGCGGGCATGCAGCTCCGCGTAGCCGATCTCGGTCTCGCCCGCGATCACCGCGAGGGAGTCTGGCATGGCCGCGGCGCGGGCTTCGAGCAGTTCTGGCAACGTGCGCGGGGGCAGATCGCGGTCGGTGGTGTTCCAGTCGGACACCACGAGCCGGTGCTCGTCGGCGGTCATCAGGTCGATGGCGGCAACCGGCCGGTCCGGGGCCGCCACCGCGGCATCGAGGAGGCGCAGGAAGCGGTCGCCGATGCGCTCGACGCTCTTGGCGTCGAAGAGGTCCGCCGCGTACTCGAGGGTGCCGTCGATGCCGGCGCATGAGGCCGTTGCGCTGTCGGGACGGGTGCCTCCGCTCGCCTCGGCGAACTGCTCCGTGAAGCTGAAGAGCAGGTCGAACTTGGCGGTGCCGGTGTCGGCCTCAGTCAGTTCTGCGGCCAGGCCGGGCATGTCGAATCGGTATCCGCCGGCGGCCTGCATCACGAGCATGACCTGGAAGAGGGGATGCCTGGCCAGGCTGCGGGCCGGGTTGACGGTCTCCACGACCTGATCGAAGGGGACGTCTTGATGGGAAAGTGCGTCCAGGACGGTCCCGCGCACCCGGTCGAGCAGTTCACGAAAGGTGGGTGCGCCGGAGACGTCAACCCGCAGCGCCAGGGTGTTGACGAAGAAGCCATTGAGGTCGTTCAGCGCATCGTCGGTGCGGCCGCCGGTGGCGCTGCCGAGCGGCACGTCGTCGCTGGCCGAGAGCTTGCCGAGCAGGCCCGCTAGTGCAGCCTGGAGAACCATGAAGGCCGTGGTCCCGGTCCGCTGTGCAAGCTGTTCGACGCGCTGGTGCAGCTCGGCGTCGATGCGCAGCGGCAGGCGCTCGCCCCGGTACGAGGACACGGCCGGGCGGGGCCGGTCGAAGGGGAGGGCGAGTTCCTCGGGGACCCCGGCCAGGGTCTCGCGCCAGTACGACAGCTGCGTGGCAGCGAGAGACTGCGGGTCGGCAGGCTCGCCGAGCAGGTCGCGCTGCCAGAGGGCGTAGTCGGCGTACTGGACCGGGAGTTCTTCCCACTCCGGGGCCCGGCCCGCGCAGCGGGCGGTGTAGGCGGTGGCCAGGTCACGGCCGAGGGGGCCCATGGACCAGCCGTCGCTGGCGACGTGGTGGAGAGTGAGCAGCAGGACGTGGTCGCGCTCGCCGTCGGGGCTCGTACCGAGGTCGAACAATTCGGCGCGCAGCGGCAGGTCTGCGGCCAGGTTGAAGGGGCGCAGACCCGACTCCCGTACCTCCTCTGCCAGCAGGCTGGGTTCGGTCTGCCGTGCGGGCAGCTCCACTACGGCCGCCGAGGCGTCGAGGATCATCTGTGCGGGCTCGCCGTCGGCCTCGGGGAAGACGGTCCGCAGGGCCTCGTGGCGGCCGGCCACGTCGGCCAGGGCCTGCCGCAGCGCAGCGCGGTCGAGGTCACCGGTCAGCCGCAGGACGAAGGGCAGGTTGTAGGTGGCCGAGGGCCCCTCCAGCCGGTCGAGAAACCACAGCCGGCGCTGCGCATAGGACAGCGGCAGACGCTCCGGGCGCGGCATGGGCCGCAGCGCGGGGCGGGCGGGACGCAGCTCGTCCAGTCGCCTTGCGAGTTCAGCGACGGTCGGGCACTGGAAGAGGTCACGCATCGCCAGCTCGACGCCAAGGGAGTGGCGGACCCGGCTCAGCAGCCGGGTGGCTAGAAGCGACTGGCCTCCCAGGTCGAAGAAGTTGTCGTCGATGCTGACCCGGGTCAGCCCTAGGGCCTCGGCAAACATGGCGCAGAGCGCCTTCTCCCTGGCGTCTCGGGGGGCGCGCCAGCCCGAGCTGGTACCCAGGTCGGGCTCAGGTAGGGCCTTGCGGTCGAGCTTGCCGTTGGGCGTGAGAGGGAAGGCGTCCATGGCTACGAAGACGCTGGGCACCAGGTAGGCGGGCAGCCGTTTGCCGAGGTAGTTGGCCAGTTCGGCGGGATCTGCGCCGCCGGTGGTGTACCCGATCAGGCGAACGCCACCGACGGCTCCCTTGAGGGCCACGACCGCGGCTTGAATGACCGCAGGGTGGCTGAGGAGCGCGGCTTCGACCTCGCCGGGCTCGACTCGGAAGCCGCGTATCTTGACCTGGTCGTCAACCCGGCCGAGAAACTCCGCCTCGCCGTCGGCATTCCAGCGGGCGAGGTCGCCAGAGCGGTACATGCGTGAGCCCTCGGGCCCATACGGATCGGCGACGAAGCGCTGCGCGGTAAGGTCTGGGCGATTCCAGTAGCCACGGGCCACCAAGTCACCCGCGATGTACAGCTCACCCTGCTCGCCGGGGACCACGGGGCGCAGGGCGGTGTCGAGGATGTGCACGCGAACGTTGCTGATGGTGGTGCCGATCGGCACGGTGGTGGGCCAGTTGGCCGGGTCGCCGCCGAGGGACTTGGTCGTGGCGAAGGGCGCCTCGGCGGGGCCGTAAATGTTGTGCAGGCGGAACGCCGAGCGGGTTGCGGACTCGCGGATGAGGCCATCCACGACGAGGGCCTCACCGCCCTGCAGGACATCCTGAAGAGCGGGCAAGTCGTGGCCTCGGTCGTTGGCCACGGCCAGCACGGTGTCGATGGCGGCCGTGCTGGCGTAGATCTCGTTGATCTTCCGCTCGTCGAGCCAGCCGACGAACGCGGCCACGTCGCGGCGCAGTTCGTCGGTGGGCAGTACCAGGGTTCGGCCGGTGATCAGGGTGGCGAGGATTTCCTGAACGGAGAAGTCGAAGCCGATGGCGGTGAACTGGGCGGTGCGCCCGCCCAGGATGACGGGCATGGCGGCGGCGTGCCAGTCGAGCAGGTTGACCACGCCGCTGACGGGCATGGCAACGCCCTTGGGGACTCCGGTGGAGCCGGAGGTGTAGACGACGTAGGCCGGGTTGGCCCCGTCGAGGGGCACGGTCCGGTCGGCGTCCACGGGGTTGTCCGACGAGTGTCCCGACACCATCCGGCGGACGGCCGCGTCGCTCAAATCGATCCGCTCGGGTGAGGCCGCCGGTGTGGCGATCGCGTCGCCGAGCAGCCCGTCGAGGTACGTGCCGGTAGTGAGCACCCAACCCGCCCCGGAGTTGCGGAGCAGGAGACGGATCCGGTCCTGCGGGTAGTCCAAGTCCAGGGGGAGATAGGCGCCGCCAGCCTTGAGCACCGCCAGGATCGAGACGACCAGCTGTTCGCAGCGCGGCATCGCGAGGGCCACCACGCGCTCGGGACCTACGCCCTCGGCGATGAGGTAGTGGGCTAGGCGGTTGGCGCGCCGGTTCAGCTCGGCGTAGTCGAGGGCGAGGTCCTCGAATTCGAGAGCGATGGCCTGGGGCGTACATGTCGCCTGCGCCTCGAAGAGGCCTGCAGGCGTCCGCGCGGACGTTGTCGGGAGAGGGTTCATGAGGCGTACCGCTCCACGATCCGTGCCGAACCGATGTGCGGCGAGTACGGGTCGATGGCGTCGGAGGGCCGGTATTCCAGGTTCACGCGGGTGCCGAGGCCGAGCTCATTCGCGAACTCCACGAACGCATCGAGGGCCACGTGGTCCTCGAGGGCGATGCCGGTCGAGTCGAACACGGTCAGTCGGCTGCGAGCGCCGACCAGGTTGTCCGGCTCGGCGACGAGTTGGGCCAGGGAGGGGCCGAGCTGGTCGGGGGTGAGCTGCTGGCTCTCGCCCTCACGCAGTGCCTGTTGAGGGTGGTCCGGGCAGACCAGGGCCCGGTCGAGCAAACTCTTGGACAGCTCGGTCTTGCCGGTCAGGTCGGCGCCGACGGCGTTGATGTGCAGGTGCTCGCGTATGCCGGCGTCCGGGAGGACCGGTCCGTGACCAACCTCGACGGAGGTGGCGGTGGTAATGATGTCCGCCTGTTGGGCGATCTCCTCGGTGGTGGCCATGCGTACCTCGAGGCCGAGGAAGGCAACACGGTCGGCGAAGGTGTCGAGGTGCTTGGGATTGGTGTCATAGGCGAGCACGGTCTCCAGCGGGAAGCAGAGGCTGAGAGCGTGCAGCTGCGTGACGGATTGGGCGCCGGTGCCGATGAGGCCGACCGTCCGGCTCTCGGGATGGGCGAGGGCGCGGCTGGCGAGGGCGGAGGCGGCGCCGGTGCGGATGGCCGTGAGGACAATGCCGTCGCACATGACGGTCAGGCGGCCGGTGACATCGTCGTAGCGGGCGACGGTACCGATGATGGTCGGCAGGCCGAACTGGTCGGGGTTGCCTGGGCTGTAGGAGACCGTCTTGATAGTGGTGCTGCTGCCACCCTCGCGGTGCGGCATCCACTCGATGATTCCTGGTACCGGGTCGGGGCGAAGGAATCCGTCGCGCAGTGGCGAGAGTTCAGCCGCGCCGCGATGGACAGCGGCGAATGCCTCGGACAGCCGGTGGATAATGCGACTCATGAGGGCATCGCGCCCCACTTGCTCAATGATCCGGTCGATGTCTTCCTGCGTGATGAGCAGGGTGTTCATTGAATTCCTCTTGGCTAGGGCGGTTAGGACCAGACGATCAATTCGCCGTTCATCGTGAACCCCATGAAGAACGAGAGGGTGATTCGACGGCCGCCTTCGAAGTCCTGCACCTGATGAAAATTGCGGCAGTCGAAGAAGACGCCTTCGCCGGCCGCGGCCCGCACGGTGGCCGCGGGTATGTCGGCGACCACCTCGGAAGCCCAGCCGTAGCCGTCCTTGCAGGTGTCGTCGACGGGGCACCAGCGGTGCCGCCAGACGGTCAGCGCGCCGCCCCGCTCGGCGACGGTGAGGTGCAGGTTGAAGGCGAGCTGCACGATGGGCTGGTCGTCGAGGCGGTTGGGGAACTCCCGCACCACCTCGTCATAGTGGATTTTTGAGCCCGTGGGGAACTCACGGAGAATGCCCACGTGCAGCGGCCGTCCTTCAATGGTCGCGGGACGCACCGGAATGCCGAGTTCGGTGCTCAGCCGGCACATGACAGCGGTGGTCGGATCGTATCCGCCGTAGATGTCGAGTACGGCATTTCGGGCTTGTTCTGCCCTCTTCCAGTAGGCCTCGTGGACTTGGCCCTGCGTGTAGTAGTCGTAGACTGCAGGACCGAACTTGAGAATCGGCGGGTCGAGTCGCTCTTCGTCGTACGGTTCAAAATTGGTCTGTTCGATGCGGGTGATGAGGTGGGTCAAGTCGCCCTGGAGCAGGTCGGGCACCTGGACGATCGCGCAGGTGCCGGCGGCCAGACGCTGCAAAGCCTCCCGCAGCTCCCCTTCTCGGGCCGTCTCCGCTCCGAACATCGCTTCGTCGATGAGACGGGTCGGCGTCATGGCAGGCATGGGTATCCCTTGGTAAGAGGTCAGATGGACAGGCAACGGCCCGCGCCCCTTGTTGAAGGGGGACGGCAGCGCGGCACCACGCCGTCCCCGAAGTGTCCGCGCGGCCAAGGTTTCTCTGGCCTTTCGGGCTCAGGGACGGAGAATCCTCAGCCCCATGCAGGGTCGTACGTGTGGACCGCACGGGAGGTGCTCAAGGCCGTGCCCGACCCGATGGCCGTAACCGCCATGTCCTGATGGGCGCCAGCCAGAGCTGCGCCACTTGCGAGAGCAACAAGCGCCAGAACCGGAGCGAAACGGCGCACCAGAGTGCCGTACATATACCTGATCATCCCCCTTGGTCAGTGCAGTGCGTTGGGCGCGGGTCGGATACCTCCGAGCCGGCGATCCGCGGGGAGAGCCAGGTGATGCCCTCGGGTCATCGATCTCGCTTGCGCCCCGCCTAAAGAGCATCACGCGCGACCAAACCCCAACCAATAGCGAAGGGTATGCGCAATGGTACGTTGCGCTTTTGTGAGCCATGAACACTTATGCACAAATAAGGACAACTGTGGGATACCGGACGTCGCAGCTCTGTGCGAACCGGCACTCCGTGCTTACCAACAGGCGCTGACAACAAGCGACTTGGCATACGAGGATGCTCCCGACTGCCTTAAGTCCTTGCAGCTGGTGGTCGGCCCCGACGACGGCCGTCCGGGCCGGGCGTACCCAGTGCCCCCTACCCTCGCGGCTGACCTTGCCCTAAGACCCTTCGTAGAGAAGATCGCGAGCCTGCGCAGCGCGGCCGACAACCTGCAGGCGTCTTTCCCGGCATATGAGGCGCTGTACGCGGCGACGAAGCGCAACGAGACACCCATGCTCACGCTCATCCATGGCGGCACCAACATCAGCCAGGCCTTGGAGTCGGCGGTGGATGCGTGCACCACCGAGTTGTTGACCGCCCAGCCGGGCGGAGGCCGCTCACCGGAGCTACTCGGCGAGGCTCTGGAGCGCGGTCTGCCGATGCTGGCCCGCGGAGTCCGGCAACGCACCCTCTACCAGCACACCATCCGCAGCCATCGACCCACGTGCACCTACGTAGAAACCATCACGGCCGCTGGCGCCGAAGTCCGCACCCTGGCTGAGGTCTTCGATCGGCTGATCATCTGCGATCAGACTGTGGCCTTCATACCCGTCTCCGAGGAGACAGCGAGCACCGCACTTGAAATACGGCATCCGGCGCTGATCCGCTACCTGACTATCGTCTTCAACCGGTCCTGGGACCGCGCCAGCCCACTCGGCAGCGAGACGGACCCCGAGCGGACCGTCCTTCTGGACGATCTCCAGCGGACGATTCTGCGCGCGGTGGTCTCCGGTGAGACGGACGACCGCGTTGCCCGCCGACTGGGCATGAGCCGACGCAGCGTCCTGGAGCACGTGCGCCGTGCCTCAGAGCAGGTAGGCAGCAAAAGTCGGGCCCAACTCGGCTACATACTCAGCGAGATGGGCATTTTGGGCAGTCTGGAAGACGACTGACCGGCTGGCCGGACCTTCATGCCCCAAGACCGCGAATGGAGTGGCCCGCTCCCCCGCCCGCGGAGACAGTACCCGCCAGCAGGACCGGTACCGCCCTTCGTGATCATCAGCAGCGCGCCCGTGAGCGGTGCGAACGTGGGCTACCTGTAGCGGCCCGTACTCGGCGCATCCGGCTGCCGTTTGGGCACAACATGGTGTGCAAGACCGTCCGTCCTCGAGCCGGATTCCGAAACTGAACTGTACGGTTCAGATTGGAGACTCCGGCACCACCAACCGGGCGCTCGTTACCGTGAGAATCGATGCTGCGTCCCAGCATCGTCCCGACGCACCAATCTCGACTCCGGGTCCAGGAGATCCGAGATGCCGGCGAGCACGCACGTCGGGGTCGAGAATCCGCATCTCCCCCGCAATAGCCGCCCTGTTCGCCTGCAATGATCCCTCAGATGTGGACCCGCGACTGTACTTCCAGCGCGTCCCGAAGGGAAGGCCACCAAGAACCGGCTGCACCTTGATGTGCGGGTCGGCACCGGACTCGTGGGGAAAGAGTGCCTCACCGCACGTGAGGACGAATGCGCACGGCAGGTCCCGCTCGGCGCGGTACACGTACGAACCCTGTATGACGGCAATGATTCGTGCATCCCGATGCACGACATCTGAGAGATTATCTCACGTGGCGAGTTCCGCGAGCTTCTTGTAGCAGGTCAGGGCGGCGGCCAGGCCGAGGAAGGCGAGGAAGTGCGAGCCCTTTCGTTCGTATCGGAACGGTGAGGCGGCGGTAGCTGAGGCGCCGCGAGTTCTCCGGACAAGCGTCTGACGGTCTCTTACGCGACGGATCGCAACTTCTGGTATTCGGCATGAACTTCGCGGGGAGGGCGGTATCCCACTGCCGAGTGAAGGCGTTTGTGATTGTACCAGAATTCGATGTACCGGGTGATGTCCTGTCGGGCAGCTTCACGGGTCAGGTAGGTCGCGCGGATACTCGCTCGTTCTTCAGCGTGCCGAAGAACGATTCGGCCATAGCATTATCGAAGCAGATTCCGGTGCGGCCGGCCGATTGCCGCAATCCGAGTCCTGCGAGAACGCCCGCGTACTCGGCTGACATGTAGTTGCTGCCGCGATCCGAGTGGAATATGGCTTCCGCGGCCAGCTTCCGGTTGCGGGACGCGTTGCGTATGGCCCGGGATTTCAGAGGCGTCTGGTAGTGGTCGTCCATTGCGTATCCGATGACTTCCCTGGTGCAGCAGTCGATGACCGTCGCCACATAGAGCCATCCTTCACCGGTTTTGACGTAAGTGATGTCGCCGACGAGCTTTTCGCCGGGAGCATCGGCGGTGAAGTCGCGGCCGACGAGGTCGGGCAACGCGCCGGCCGCGGGCCGGGTCAGGCCGAACCTCTTCAGCTTCGGCTGACAGGGCACCAGGCCCAGGACCCGCATCAGCTGGCGGACCAGCTCCAGGCCGGCGGCCACGCCCCAGCGGGCCAGCTGGGCATGCACGCGCCGGTACCCGTACGTGCTGTCCGACATCTCGAATGCCTTCCGGATGAGCGTTTTCAGTTCCTCGCGGCGTTTCGCCGTCGCGGAATCGGGGCGCGAGCGCCAGTCGTAGTAGCCGGATTTGGACACGTCGAGCCGCTGACACATGAACTCGACAGTGTAGGCGTACTCCTCGGTGTCGAGCCGCATCGTTTCGATGAACTCGTACTTGCTGGCTACCGGGGATCCCTCGCGAAGTACGCTGCGGGTCGGGTGGCCCGGGGGAATCGCACCCCCGGGCTCACACAGATCCCGGCGTGACAGTCTCCCGTCACCGGGCTCCTATTGCCCTCTTCGTCAGGTGACGTTGACCCATTTCCAGTGCGCGAAGAACGATGGGTAGGACTTAACGACCTGGTCCCATCTTCGCGCTGCTTTCTTGTAGGTCTTCAGCCGCTTGTGCTTCTTCCGGACCCAGCGCAGCAGGTAGAAGTTGATGCGCTGGAGGAGGGGATACAGTTCGGTTTGGTAGAAGGCTCCGTAGTACTGCATCCATCCGCGAATGATGGGGTTCAGCCATTTCGCGAACTCGCCGAAGGAGTAGGTGACGTGCATGTGAATCCGCCAGGAGCGGACTTCCGTGCTCATCTTCTTCAGGGCGTCCTTGCTAACCGCCGGGAGGAAGGACGTGAAGATCTTCCCGTGCAGGTCTTTTGCCGGACGTTTTCGGAATGTGAAACCCAGGAAGGTGAATGAGGTTGCCGTGTCATCGCGGCGCCGCTCCCTTCCGCAGTACACGATCCGCGTTTTGTCCGGGTGAAGTTGGAGCCCGACCTCAGCCATTCTGTTTTCGAGTCTCGCCAGGACCTCGCGGGCCTGCCGCTCTGACGAGCAGTGGATCACCGGGTGAGTCGGCGGCGGGAATCTCACCCGCCGCCGCTCGCAGAACCGTGCGGGAGCCTCTCGGCTCACACGGCTCCCATCGCCCAGCCGTCAGGC
>NZ_JBIVOW010000050.1:0-15420 GCF_044754325.1 Streptomyces sp. NPDC093097 | reverse complement strand
ACCGCCAGAGCACGCCTTCGAACTGTTTGCGCAGCCGCTCGGGGTACGGGCCGAACCTGCCT
Source organism: Streptomyces sp. NPDC093097 (assembly GCF_044754325.1). Taxonomy (NCBI): domain Bacteria; kingdom Bacillati; phylum Actinomycetota; class Actinomycetes; order Kitasatosporales; family Streptomycetaceae; genus Streptomyces; species Streptomyces sp. NPDC093097. The sequence goes on along the minus strand of NZ_JBIVOW010000050.1, from coordinate 15,358 downwards.
ATCGGCAGGTAGGGCTCGATGAACTCCCACTCCTCATCCGTCAGTTGCCTCTGCGTCATACGTAATGGCTTACCGGATCACACCCGACTGCGGGAGCAAGTCCCACAGATTGATCACAACCGAATACGCGCCCTAGTCGTCCTTGTCGGTATGTGAGCTTGGTCGGGCCGCGACGAACTGCCCCTGTTCGGGGGCGAGTCGTCGACGCCCGACTGCCTCTCCCCCTCAGACCGCCGGCCCCCTCAGCGCCTTCTCGTGTTGCATGCGCGTGAGGCGGCGGACGAAGAAAATGGCGAGAACGGCTGCCGCGATGTTGAAGAGGTCGCTTGCCATGAGTCCGGCGAACGCCCCCTTGATCTCCTCCGGGCTCTCGACCTTCTCGTACCGCAGGGTGGCCAGGCGTCCGAAGAGGAGGTTCACGATCCACAGCGCCCACCAGCAGTTGAGCAGTGCCTTGGATCGGGAGCGCTCGTCGGCGCTGGCGTTCCAGATGTCGGCGGCGATCTGCCGGGGGAACCACAGGTTGGCTATCGGCACGATCCAGCCCCATATCGCCCAACCACGCTTCTTCTCGTGGTACTCGGGGGCGAAGACCTCCGCGTTGACGCGAGTGCGGTGGAACCAGACGATGAAGACCACGGCAGTCGCGACGGTGAACACGACCTGTGCGATCGCCGCGATCCGGTACAGGGCGTCCGCCTGGTCGATCTCCTGCGCGGTGACGGAGTCGGCGTCGGCGATGAGCCTGCCGATCAGTTGGTACGAGTGGTTGCCCTGCCACAGGGAGAACAGGTCGGCGACGATGACGACGCCGAGCAGGCCCATCACGGCTTTCGAGAGCCCGATGGGCGAGCGGAGTACGGCCTGCGGGCCAGGCGGAGCTGCCCAGCCGGACGGCGGCGGTGGCGGTGGTGTGATGGGCATTTGGGACATGTGAACTCTCAGTGGTGTCGAGTGACTGTGGTGTAGGGGTGCTGAGTGGGTGAGGGCGGAGGGGTGTGCGTTGGCGCAGGCGCGTTGCCTGCGGCCGGTACGTCAACCCGGTCACTACGCCGAGGCGAAGGCGTGGGGGTATTCGGCAGTCCCGGATCGTCCTGCGCGGCGTGTTGGGTCACGGTGGGCGTTTGCGGTGGGGTGGTGCGTCGGGCGTGTCGGCGTCGTGGTGTGACGTGTTGGCGGACGTCGTTGATGCCGCGGCGCATGGTGGTGCGGAGCCACTTCCCCAGGGGGCGTTCGATGAGGCGGTGGATGAGCCAGGCGGCCAGGAGCATGAGTGCGGTGACCGAGGCCACCAGGACCGGGGCAGGAATCCGGTTCCGGTAGTGGTGGATGAGGGTCATGCCGATGTTGAGGTGGATGACGTAGAGGGGGTAGGTGAGGGCTCCGGCGGTGGTGAGCCACTTCCACTGGATGCGGTCGCAGGCGCCGAGGGCGATGGCGCCGACGAGGGCGAACGCCGCGATGATGAGGAAGCGGGCGGGCCAGCTGGGCAGGGCATCCGCGGCGGCCTTGCCGAGGTTGGTGGCCAGGCGGTAGTCGATGTAGCGCTGAGCGAGGAGGAGTTGGAGGATCACGATCGCCCACAGGATCGCGTTGGGACGGAAGCGGCGCATCAGGTAGAAGGCGATGCCGGCGATGAAGAACGGTGCGTACTGCGGCATCGCGAACGCGGTGAGCAGCGGGGTCCTCAGGACGGGGGCGAGGGCGGCGGCCGCGGTCCATACCCCGCACAGGATCAGGCAGTTGCGGTAGGTGATGCCGAACAACATCACCACGACCATGATCAGGTAGAACTTGAGCTCCACGAAGAGCGTCCAGTACACCGGGTCCACGTTGGGTGTGTTGTTGCCGCCCTGGAGCATGGTCAGGTTGGCGATCACCGTGTCCCAGCCGCGCAGGGAGGCGACCTCCGGCCACGTCTTCACCACCAGCGCGGTGAGCAGGATGCCGACCCAGTAGGCGGGGAAGAGTCGGGAGACGCGGGAGACGGCGAACTCGCCCACCGTGCGGCCCCAGGCGCTCATGCAGATGACGAAGCCGCTGACCAGGAAGAAGACCTCCACCCCGAGCCAGCCGTATTGGGCCAGCTTGTGGGCGGTCGGGAAGATCGTGTTCGTGGCATGGCCCCATGGTCGGGCCAGGGCGATGTAGTGGTAGAAGACCACCATCAGGGCGGCGAGCAGCCGCAGTCCGTCGAGTACGGCAAGTCTGTTTGCCGAGTGGCGTTTGGCCATCGTGTATCCCCCTGGCGCCCTGGTCAGGGGCGCTCTGTATCCGAAGAAACGCACAGGCCGGTTGGGGCCTGTGAACACGTTGTGCGGCGTTCCCGCTTCGTGGGCGGTGAACGGCCGGTCCCGCGGAGTCGCGCGTTGCCTGCGCCGGGATCAGCAGCGCAAGTCGGCGTGCCGGGCCCGGCATCGACCGGGCCCGGCGAGGAGTTCAGCGGAGCGTGCTGCCTGGCGCGGGTACGAGGGTGCGTCCGGGGGCTATGGAGGTGGTGGTGGTGTCGGGGTGCAGGGTGAGTCCGCCTCCGGTCCACAGGGCGACGACGTCGTCCTGACGGTCGGGGCCGCCGAACGTTCCGACGGTGGTGAGGGCGGCGTTGCGCCAGGGTGACTGGCCGGGCTGGAGCTGGTGTTCCTTCCGCTTCGGCCCGATCCCGTTGCCGGCGATGTCCTCGTAGACGCTGACCTCGCCGTCGACCCAGCGGACGAAGAGGTCCTGGTCACCCGTCATCGCCTTGAAATCGCCTGCGGCGAGGTCACGGGCGTGCGGCCAGGTGCGGTTGGCCGGCGGCATGAGCTGTCGTTCGCCGTGCACGCCCCCACCGTCGACGTTGGGATAGAGCGTCACCTCGCCATCGGACCATGCCACGACGAGGTCGTCGCTGCGGGTGTTGCCACCGCCGAAACGGCCGGCGGTCATCGCGGCGACGTGCGACCAGGTGCCGTTGGGGCCGCGCAACTCCACCCTGTTCTTCAGCTTGTTGGTCTCGTTGACGTCCTTGTAGAGGTTCACCGTGCCGTTGGTGAAAGAGACCAAGAGGTCTTGGCTGCCGCTGCCGGTGAAGTCGCCCGCGGCCATGAAGTTCGCCTGCTGCCAGGTCTGGTGCTTGGCGAGTTGGATGTCCTTGCGGAAGCCGTACGTGCCGTTGCCTGGGTAGAGGGAGACCTCGCCGTCGGACCAGCGCACGATGAGGTCGCTTGCGTGGTTGCGGACGGAGGCGGTGTGGAAGCGGCCCGCAGTCATGGCTCTGGCGTGCTGCCAGGTGCTGGAAGCTCCCATGCCGGCGCCGCTGCCGGTGTCGGCGGGGGCGTCGCTGACGGCCTGGTTGTACAGCCGGAAGACATCGTCGTCGAACTGGGAGGTGTAGGAGGTGTGGTCGTAGGCCCCGCCGGTCTTGTAGCCACCGATGACGCCGACCAGATCACCGCGGGTGCCGTCGAAGTTCTCCAGGAACGGTCCACCGCTGACGCCGGCGCGGAAGCCGTCGCACTTGATTTCCATGAACCGGCCCTGGAAGGCGGTGGTGTCGTTGGTGCACCGCAGGGGCGTCCGCTGCCCTCCGGGGTAGCCGGCGACCGTGATGTTCTGGCGGGCGAGGTTGCCGGAGGCCACCTTGGTGAGGGTGTTGCCGCGGCCAGTGGCGTCCTCCAGCAGCTTCCCCTCGGAGTTGGGGCCGACGCGCAGGAACGCGAAGTCCACATCGTCATCGGGTGTCGATGACTGGTAACGGGGATCGACCCAGATCTTGCCGGGCTTCACCGGGAAGATCCCGTAGGGGATCTCGCCGACCTGGCCGGCCGCCGAGTTGCCCGCCCGGTAACCAGGAACGAAGGCGATGTTGCGGTCGGAGGCGTTCTTGAGGCAGTGGGCCGCCGTGATGATCAGGCTCTTGGTGGGCGAGGCCACGGAGGCCGCGGTGCAGAACTGGTTGGGGGTCGCCTCGTCCTGGTCGTTGCGGATCAGGAAGACCCCGACCGTGGCCATGCCCTCGTCGATGGGGTGACTGGGCTCCAGGAGCGAACGCTTCTGCCGCCCGCTCGGCGACGTGGGCGCGTCCTGCGGGCCATCCCCCAGGCGTTGACCCTGTGCGCCGTCCGGGGCATCGGCGGGGACGGCGGAGCGGATGCGCTCCGGGGTCCAGTAGCGCTCGGTCTGCTGCGCCAGGCGGATCTCGTCCGGTGTGGCGTGCTGGGCGGACTTCGGCAGCTTGGCGGGAGAGGGCGTGGCTGACGCGGGTGCGGCGAGGGCGAGGGCGGTGCACAGGCCCAGAGCGGCGCTGCGTGCCCAAGGTATTCGTCTCATGAAACTTCCGTTGACGGCAGAAATGAAGGAATGATTAAGGGAGTTGGAAGGGGTTCGGTCCGGTGCGGATGCCTGTGCCGGTGTCTGGGCGCGTGCCACCGGACGGCGTGGCGGTGCACGCCCAGACAGCGGCAGTACAGCTTTAGGAGGCCGGGCGATCGGGAGCCGACTCACCGACGATGAGGCGCACGTCCAAGGAGACGCCCTCGGGGGTGGTGAGTCGGAGGGTGTAGGTGCCTGGGTGCGCGTCGGCGAAGAGCTCCGGGAGGGCGATCCGGCCCGCGGAATCCGTGCCGGGGAGAACGAGGGTGCGGACCGGGTCGCCGTGGTCGTTCTTGAAGTACGGCCCGGCAGTGACCTGTTGGGCCCTTTCCTCTTCGTCGGTGTTGCTGAGCACGGTCGCGGTGACACGCACGCCGCTGCTGGGCTCGTTGCGGGCCGTCGCCCGGACCTGCGGGAGTTCGAGGAACCGACCGTTGACGTCGGCACGCACAGGCTCGGCGGTGAGGAGTTCCAGGCGGTCGACGGTGGGCGCGGGCGCCGGCCGAACCGTCGCCTCGAAAGTACCGCTGACCGGGCCGTGCTTCCCCGGAACGGTGGCGACGACGCCGAGCGGCCCAGGCAGGTCACCGGCCAGGAGAGCGGGAGCGATGGCAATGCCTTGCCGGTCGGTAGCAACAGTGACGGTCGTGGTCCGACTGGAGAAGGACGTCCCGGTGGAGCCGGTAATGCGGAAGGCCACCCTGACGTCGGCCACACCGTGCCCATGGACGTCGAGGGCGCGCACCTGCGCACGCCGCCCAACTGCCTCGCCTGCCGTCCAATCCCCCAGGCTCCGCCCCCCGACGAGCTCCAGCCGGGCGACGGTGCGGTGGTCGGTGACCGGACGGTGGCCAGGGCCCTCCTTCCGGTCCGGGACCCCCGCGGGCTTGGCGGGTCTTTCGGCCGGGTGAGACGGCGTGGAGGGCTTAACGGGCGTGCCGGGGCGACCTGTTGTCGAATCCGCTGGCCTCTTCCCCTGCTTGACGCGGGGAACGGCGGCGGACCCAGCCCGTACGGATCGGGGCTGCGGCGTGGCAGCAGGCGCTCGGTCGTCTGCGGGGTCGGGATGATGCGGTACGGCAGGCGCGTCGTCCGGCGTCGCGCTGACCTTGCCCCCTTGGTACGTGCGCATCCAGTCCCGTACGGCGTTCACGTATTCACGGGAGTTGTTGTAACTGAGGATGGCCTTGTCCAAGTCGGCCGGACGGTTCAGGTCACGGCCGCCGGAGCAGAGATAGTGACCGGTCGCGAGGGCGGCATCGTAGATGTTGTTGGGATCGCTGACGCCGTCGCCGTTCCCGTCAGCCCCTCTGGTGGCCCAGGTGGAGGGGATGAACTGCATGGGACCGATGGCGCGGTCGAACTCGGCGTCACCGTCCCAACGCCCGCCGTCCGTATCGCGGATGAGGGCGAACTGCCTGCCGTCCAGGCGCGGACCACGAATCGGCTTCGCGGTCGAACCGTCCGCACGCAGGCCGTAACCCGCGGCGTGCACGGACTCGACGCGCCCGATGCCCGCGACCAGCTGCCAGGACAGATGACAGGACGGCCGGGCGCTGCGCAGCGTCCGCTCGGCCTTCTTGTAGGCGTCCAGAGCGGTGGCGGGAATGCCTGTCCGGCCTTCGGGTTTGGTATCGCCTTGTGGCTCTCCCGTGGTTCGGTCCCGGTCCTGGCGCGGGAGGTCGGGCAGCTGGAGGTCGGGGACGCCGCGGGGTTGCGCCTGCGGAGCATCCCCATCAGGAGCGGCATCGCGGGCATCGGCACTGGGTGGACCGGCAACCAGCAGCGGACTCACCGCGGAGCCGGCGGTCAGGCCGACTGCCAGCACACAGACACACACGCCCTGACGCACACGACGCGCCAGCAGCACGGAGAAGACGGACGACAGAGAAGGCGACAGCTTCACGAGTGAGCAGATCCTCGGTGTCAAGCAGGTACGAGAGAGAACAAGGGGAGACGCCGAAATCGAGGCACGAGACGGAGCAACGGGGCCGACGTCACACACCGCCGCCCCGAAAGGTCCGACCGACCGGGCTGGTCGGCCGGACGCTTCGGCTCAACTGCCGGGTCAGCCCCAGAGCTTGATCTCGTCGTGAAGCCCTGCGGCGTCCACGGCCGGGAACATGGTGAACTTCCCGTCCGCCCACCGGACCAGGACATCATTGGGAACGTCGTTGGCCACGAAGGCACCGACACCCATGACGGTCGCGTTGGTCATGTAGGACTTCTGCGGCTTGATCTGAATCTCGCCGTGGAGTCCGGCCGCGTCGACACCCGGGTAGATGGTCGTCTCGCCATCGCTCCAGCGCACCAGCAGATCGGCGGTCTTCTTTCCCGTGAACTCACCCGATGCGATCTGCGTCGCGTGCGACCAGGTCGTGTTCTTCTGGACCAGCGTCTTCTTCGCAGACTCCGCCAGGCCGTTGGTGTTCAGGTCGGGATGCAGCGTGACCCCGCCATCGTCCCAGACAACCAAGAGGTCGTCGCGCTGTGCGTTGGCCGTGTACCGGCCCGCGGTCATGTTCTTCAGATGCGGCCAGGCACCCTTGGGGTCCGGCGCGGCAAGCCGCTTCTCGCCGTGGAAGCCGCTCTTGTCCACGTGCGTGTACTGGGTCATTTCGCTGTCGACCCAGCGCACCACCAGCCCGTCCGAACCGTCCCCGAAACTCGCGCCGGTCATCTGCTGGACGAACTGCCAGTTGGTCTTCGGGTCTTCCTTGAGCGGCTTTCCGATCTGGTATTCCGCGACGAAGGGTTGGCGGGCGTCCTTGTCGTCCGCGCCCTGGTAGAGCGTGACCTCGGAGTCGACCCATCGAACGATCAGGTCCATGTGCCGAGCACCGCCGGCCGAACCGCCGGTGAAGTACCCCGCGGCGATGTGAGTGGCCTTCCCCCAGGGCGCCTTGGGGAAGACATCGCGGTAACTGACCTTCTGCACCCAGGTGCTGAGGTCGTCCACGCGGGTATCGAGCGCACTCGTACGGGTCTCGGAAGCATCTGTGCCCAGGCAACCGCCCTGCCAGGAGGTGCTGTTGACACCTACCAGCTCCATCCGCCCGGCGTTCTCCCGCAGCGCCGGACCACCGGTGTCGCCCTTGCACACCGCCCCGTCCGCAGGGGACTTGGGGCTGATGGACATCGATCCGTCCGCCACTGAGTCCACGGCGAACGACGCAGCGCCGAGCCGGTCGGGAACCCAGTCCGTCTTGGTACGGCCGAAGCCCACGACCTTCAGTTCGTCGCCCGGCGCGGGCGCTGCCGACCCGACGGTCACGGGAGTAACTCCGGTGACCGGCTTGGCGAGCTTCGCCATCACCACGTCACGGCCCTCATACGGGACCAGCTCGACGATGTCGGCCACGCTGCCGGTCGTCTGCGTGAGTTCGGTGCGGCCGACAGTGGCGGTCGTCTTCCACTTCGGCGCGCCTGCGGAGACCTTGAACCCCTGGCTGGGGTTGTCCGCGAAGCAGCTGGAGGCGGTGAGCACCCACTGCTTGTCCACTAAAGCACCGGTGCAGGCACGCGCAGAATCGCCCTCACCGATGGTGAGCTTCGCCGCGAAGGCGTATGCGTCCGCCTTTGCTTCCCCGCCAGCTATTGCACCCGCAGGTGTGGCGGCGGTGATGCCGGCCGCCAGCACAGTGGCGGTGAGCAGGCCCGTGGTCCACGCGGCGCGTGAACTCTTTCCAGACATGGGGATCCTTCGGTGTTTCGAAAATACGGGGCAGGCCGCACGGAGAGTTGCCGTGCAGCGCGCGACACCGACGGAGCAGAAACTGCTGCCGTCGGCGCCGCCCATGCCAGTCACGTGCCGGCATGGGCTGCAATGCGTCGATGGGTGCGGACTGATGCGCAATGTTCCCAGCGCGGTTGTCCGACGCGGATGCGGGGCCTGATCAAGCCAGGCTCCGGGCCGGCTCGCAGGTCGTCCCGGCTGGGCCGGGTCAGCCGGTGACGCGGAGCTCGACCAGGAAGGAGCGCTTCTTGCCACCGCCGGATTCACCAAGAGGCTTGTAGGTGCCTTGGGGAGCGTCGACGACGGTTTCCTTGCCGTCGGCGGTGATCTTGGCCTGGACGGGGTGGGCGTTCGGCCAGATCCCGAAGGAGTCGGGCAGTTCCAGGGTGAGGTAGCCCTGCTTACCGGAGACCTTGAAGCAGAACTGGCCCCCGCCGGTGCGGGATTCAACCATGATGTCCTGGTTGATCTCGCAGTCGACCAGCACGATGTGGCCATCGCCGCGCTTGAGGGTGATCTCCTGATCCTGGAGGATCTTTGCGGCCCCCGGGTAGGCGAAGTCCTCGACGGCCGACGGCATCTCGGCCGTGGCCGCCGCGGGGGCGGGCTGGGGGGCAGCCTGGGCCACCGTCAACCCCGCAAATCCGACACATGCCGCTATCGATGCGATAGCCCCAGCAAAGACAGCCCTTCGGGTGCGATTTTTCGCCACGATTACCTTCCAACGAGAGCCAGTTGGGGTAACAAACACCCCGTAGTGCGGTAAGTAAAGCACATGTAAGATGACGCCCAATACGCCCCCAAGCACTCTTAACGACTTGGGTTGTTGCGGCATCCGAGTGTCATGAAGGCACCCGTGCATCCCTGGATCTCGTCACCCAGATTTCACCCTCATCGCACCCAAACGGACATGCCGGCGGGCGACTGGGATCCAACGGCCAAGCCGCAACTGACGGCGTCCGACCAGGAGGGAAACGCACGACATGAAACGGGGACTGCGCTCTGTAAGAGCGCCCCGTCACACGACGAAGCGCCCAGGGGGCAGACTGCGCGGGGCATGTGCCGCGTTACTTCCCGCCACGCTGCTCACCGGCCTACTGGGCGCCACGCCTGCTAGCGCCGATGCGGATGATGGTCCGTACCGGCTGTCGGACCGGGCACTCGCCGTCGACCTGTGGCGGTTCGGCGGGACGGGGATCAAGGAGGCAGCCGAGCAGGCACTGCTGGGCAGCGACGAGGACATCAAGAAATTCCTCGCCGACAAGGACCGCATCCAGAACCTGGACGACCGCGTCGATGTCAGCCGCATCTTCAACGTGGGCGGCCCCGCAGTGCGCGATGCCGCGACGAAGGCGCTCAAGGGCACCCCCGACGACCTGCACGCCTTCCTGAAAGGCGGCTGGCAGGCGCCGCTGCGGCAGGACCAGCGAGTCGACGTATCGACGATAATCAACTTCGGTGGCAACGGCGTCAAGGAGGCCGGTACCGCAGCCCTCAAGGGCACGCCCGAGGACGTCAAGAACTTCCTTGAGGTCGGGCAGTACAAGGCGCGCGAGACCGACGACCGGGTCCTGGTCTCGCAGATCATCAACGACGGCGGCCCGAACACGAAGGCCGCCGGTCAGCTCGCACTCAAGGGCACGCCCGCCGACATCACCGAGTTCGTCGAGGTCGGCCAGTTCGTGGCTCGCAACCGCGACCAGGAACACGCCACCATCGCCCAGCTCAACGAGCAGGCAATCAAGGCCGGCAAGCAAGCCGAGGAGGCGACAAAGAAGGCCGAGGGCGCCTCCGCCAAGGCCGTCAAGGCCGCGAACGAAGCCAAGGAGGCCGCAAAGACTGCGGCCGAGCAGACCGAGGCGGCCAAGGACAACGCCAACGAGGCCGCGGTCAAGGCCAGGCAGGCCGCCGACGCTGCCCGGGCCGCCGCCGAGGCGGCCCAAGAGGCGATCGGGTCGGCCAACGCCGCGCAGCGCGCCGCCCGTGTGGCGGCCATCGCCGCCGCGCAGACGGCCAGTGCTGCGAACGCGGCCGCCGCCGCCGCGACGAAGGCCTACAACGCTGCCATCGCGGCGGGCCAGGACGCTGGTAAGGCGGCCGAGGCCCGGGACGCCGCGAAGAACGCCCGGCTCGCCTCCGCCATGGTGAAGGACTCGGCTCTGGCCGCGCAGCGGGCCGGCGACGCCTCCCGTGCCTCCCAGAAAGCAGCATCCGCGGCAAAGGACGCCGGAGCCAATGCCGACGACGCCGCTGCTTCCGCCGAGGCAGCCAACCGCGCTGCGGAAGCGGCTGGTGTGCACTCCGGCGAGGCCCAGGCAGCAGCCGCCGAGGCCCGCCGCCATGCCCGTGAGGCCAACAGGGCCGCCAACGCCGCCGTCGCACTGGCGGGCAAGGCCGCCGACGCAGCCTACGAGGCCCGCGACGCGGCTAACCGGGCCGCCGACCATGCGGACAAGGCCGCCGCCGCGGCCGAGGAAGCGGCCAAGCATGCCGGAGAGGCCACCGCCGCAGCCGGGGAAGCCACCAAACAGGCCAACGCGGCCAAGGAAGCCGCCAACACGGCAACTGCCGCTGTGGCCACCGCCAAGAAGGTCTTCACCATCGCCCGCGAAAGCGAGAGCGAGGACCTCACCACCCGGACCAACGCCGCCATCGAACGCGCCAAGTCCAACAAGGCGCAGACCGACCAACTCACGTCCAAGGCCGCAGCCGCCGTGGTCGACGCCCGCAGCCTGGACGACACCGCTGCCGCCCTCGCTGACCAGGCCGCCAAGCCGAATCCGGATGCGAAGGCCCTCGCGGCCAAGGGACGCGACCTGGCCCTGCGGGCGATGAAGACCCGCGGCCCTTGGGAACAGGGCGCGGCTGTTCAGGCTCTGTCCGGCACAGACCAGGACGTCCTCGACTACCTGCGCACCGGCTGGAAGAAGGCCGTACAAGACGAGGCCCGCGAAGAGGTCTTTCAGCTGTCCACTCAGAGCCCGTTCGAGTCCGTGCGTACCGCGGCTCAGGACGCGCTCAAGGGAACCGATCAGCAGATCAGCGACTTCTACAAAGCCGGCCAGTACACAGCTGGCCGGATCGACTACCGGGTGCGCGTCTCGCAGATCTTTAACGACGGCGGACCGACCGTGAAGGAAGCCGCCACCGCTGCCCTCAAGAGCACCGACCCCAAGGCACTGGCCGCGTTCATCACCATCGGCCAGTACCAGGCGCGCAACATCGACGAGCGGGTCCTCGCCTCCAGCCTGGTCAACGACGGTGGCCCGGAAGTCAAGGCCGCCGCCACCATCGCCCTGGCTGGCCCTGCCGACAAGCTGCACGCCTTCATCCAGGTGGGCCAGTACATGGCCGATCGAAAAGACCAGCTCGCCAACACCCACATCGCCCAGGTCGAGCGACTGATCAACGAGGCCGACGGGGTGGCGGCCGAGGCCCAGAAGAACCGCTGGTTGGCCGCCAAGGCCGCCGCCGACGCCAACAAGGCCGCCCAGGAAGCCCGGGACGCCGCGACCCAGGCATCGGACAACGCCACCAAGGCCCAGGGTTACGCCGCCGACGCGGACAAGTCCGCCACCAAGGCTGAAAAGTTCGCCGCCCAGGCAGCGAAGTCCGCCACCACCGCCCGTAATGCCGCCGACCGCGCCGACCAGGCCGCCAACGACGCAGCCGAATCCGCAGCCCAGGCCGAATTCTCCGCCAACTACGCCCGCAACTCGGCAGTTGCCGCAAGTGCGTCAGCCGCGGGGGCCCACGACTCCGCGCTGGCGGCTGGCAAGAGTGCTGCAGAAGCCAACACTCTTGCCTCCCAGGCATGGGACGAGGTGCTGAAGAGGCGTCAGGCGGAGGAAGCCGAAGCCCGGCAGCAGGCAGCAGCCGAGCGCAAGAAGCAGCAGGAGCAGAAGCCGAAGAAGCCCTGCGTCGTGCCCATCAACCGGGACAGCCTCCCGATCTGTGCCTACGACCCAGAGAACATTACGCTGCAGATGTGGGATCCCGACCCGAGACTGGTCGCGGTCGTCTGGGCGGTTACCGGCCTCAATGACATCAAGGACTGCATCAAGGACCCCGCCCTGGGCAAGTGCGCCATGGCTGCCATGGTGGCTCTCCCCAGCGTCGGTAAGCTCAAAGCGGTTGAGGAAGGTGTCCAGGCTGCTGTCGAAGCTACCCGCATCGCCCGCGCAACCAGCGGCGGGTTCAAGGAGGCATTTACGGCGGATGAGGTCTTTGCTCTCAATCGTCAGCTCGGTGGAACGGGAGCCGTGATGCGGAGCTCTCCAGAAGCTGTGTTGCAGAGCGCTGGCTACTACTCTTCGTTCTACAACAAGCTTGGAGCGGTGATTCAGGGCATAGCGGGAGGCCACATGTTCTTGGACGGATGCAAGCGGACCACGGTCGCTGTCGTAGAAAAGCTCCTGGAGAGGAACCATGTAGCTCTCCATCTGTCCCGCGATGAGCTCTTCGAGGTCGTAAAGCAAGTCTCAGCTGGTGAGCTGCGGGGTGTCGAGAATATCGGATCGCGCCTTCGCGGGTACTAGGGGAAGTCGATCGGATGGACATCGAAACACTGATGGAAAGACTAGGGAAAACGGGAGTTACTGTGCTCCTAAAAGTAGATGAACCGGCCACCGCGAAGGATGGCAGAACTTGGACGGTCGCAATGATCGGCCCAGCTCTTGGCGAGGGGAATCATATTCACCTGGAGAATCGAAGCCTTGGCGAATGCCTCAAGGTGGCTTTCGAGCAACTACGCGAATATCCGGGCGACTGGTCATGGCTGCCGAAAATCGCCTAGCGTGACGTGAGGCGAAGATGGCGCCACCCGCTGGTAGCGCCATCTTCGCCTCACAGCTTCGGTATCCGTGATCAGGGCAGGCCGGCCACCGAAGCCCCTGGGGCCTTTTTAAAATACTCGAGAGGTGAGCACTGTGGATATCGAAGAACTGATGGAGAGACTAGGCGAAGCCGGCATCACTACTATTCTGAAGGTGGATGCCACAAGGATGGATGAGGGCGGCACTCCTTGGACTATTTCCTTGGGGGGATCGACTCTGGGAGAATTGGAGTATATTCGCCTAGACTGCAACACTCTTGACGAATGCCTCCAGGGGGCTTTCGGGCAACTACGCGAATATCCGGGCGACTGGTCGTGGCTGCCTTAAAGCCGATCATGCCTGGCCACGTTCGCTGGATTGACCACTCTCCAGTCGCGACTCAAGAGTCTGCAATCCGCAGTGGGCGAGGCGGGCAGGGGCAGACTCCCCATGGATCAGCATCCCAGCTTTCGCGGAATCAGAGAACTGGCACTGACACCAGCCGGCGAAGGTCCGTCCGGAATCCTTCTGGACGGACCTTCGCCATACGCAGTGAGGGCTCACTGGCTGGGTAGTGGGCTCCATTATGGAGCCTGGAGTATGGCCCTCCCCCATGGAGTGGAGTCAACTGGCGGAAAAGGTCAAGCGGCTCGCAGAGCAGGTGCGCACCGAAATCGACGCACTGGGAATCGACCCCGATTGCATTCCGGCCCCCAGCACCCTCTAGCAGAGAAAACGGTCTGAGTCCTTTGGGAGTCTAGTTCAAGAGCTCCGTCAGCGAGTATCGCGCCGGCGGAGCTTTTGACTATCTATCAGGATCCGACGGATGGCAGGAGAAAATTATGCCGATCGCGGTAGTTGGTGCAATGGACTGTGCGGGTGCGCCCCTGGAGAGGGATGACTGGATCCCGATGGATGTCACCTGGGAACCCTGGGTAGACGGTAGACCGCTCTATCTCAGGATCTCTGGGACTAACCTCGCGCTTTCGCGCGCCCAGCAGACTCGGAGGTCTTCGTGATGTAGCTGATCTTGAGTCGTAAGCTCGTTGTCGCCTGCCGGTGGAAGTCCGGTCCGGGTAGCTGCCAGGAGGCCCGGTAGCAGACTGGCGGCGTCGGGGGGAAACGCCCGGCGTCGAAGCCCAGTGTCGAAAGCCCTGTAAGGGGGAGCAAAGCAGCGGTCCGTAGCATCACGCGAAGCCTGCGGCGTCGATAGAGGCCCGCCTCTCGGGGCGGGGACAGGGAGTGCCGAGCCCCCGAAATCAGGGCGAAGGCCATGGAAGCGGCGAAGATCCTGGAATGGCAGCCGTGAGGGACTCCCCGGCGTATGGGGCATGGAACGTTGCGACGGTGACAGCGGGAACTGGGGAGGCCCTCCCCGGCCCGGCGGCCTGCGGACAGGTGCTGCCGGAAGCTGCGCGTCCTATAACCGGGTGATCCTCGGGAAGTGGGCGCGGGCCGGGTGGGCGTCGGAGGCGGCCGTAGTACCGCGATGAGCCGGCGGACAACACAACCGCCGGCCAGGGAAGGGCCGCTGCTTCGTCGATGCGTAGGTTGTCTGGAGGGGCTTGGTGAGTGCCGTTTCGGCTAGTTCCACCACGTCGGGATCCCTGAAGCTGGATCCGGTCCGAGCCTTGCAGCATGCGCTCTACCGGGCGGCCAAGGCCGATCCCGGACGGCGGTTTCACGCGCTGGGGGACAAGGTCCACCGCAGGGACGTCCTGAGGCGCGCGTGGGTGACGGTGCGTCGCAACAACGGCGCGCCGGGCATTGACGCCACCACTCTGGCTGAAGTTGAGGAGTACGGCGTTGACCGGCTCCTTGATGAGGTGGCTGCGGAACTGCGGGAAGGCTGTTGGCGGCCGTTGCCTGCGCGTCGGGTGTTCATTCCGAAACCCGGCTCTGTGGAGCAGAGGCCGTTGTCGATTCCTTCGGTTCGCGACCGGATTGTGCAGGCCGCGTTGAAGATCGTGCTCGAGCCGGTCTTCGAGGCCGACATGCTTCCGTGCTCGTTCGGGTTCCGGCCCAGGCGCGGAGCGCACGATGCCCTCCAGGTCCTCGTGGATGAGGCGTGGCGGGGCAGGCATTGGGTGGTGGAGACGGATATCGCCAACTGCTTTGAGGCGATTCCGCATGAGAAGTTGATGCAGTCGGTCGAGGAACGTGTCGTGGACCGGTCGGTCCTCAAGCTTCTGCGCGCGATGCTGCGGGCCGGGGTCATGGAGGACGGGCAGGTCCGTCGGCCGGTGTCCGGCACTCCCCAGGGCGGGGTCATCTCCCCGCTGCTGGCCAATGTCTATCTGCACCGGCTGGACCGGGCGTGGTCGACACGGGAACACGGGGTGCTGGTGCGCTATGCCGACGATGGTGCGCCACGAACACAACGGGAGGTTTCGATGTAGACGAAGTCTTCCGACGTGATGCTGCACTGGTGATGGAGGTAGGCCCTCCGGGACCGCCC
>NZ_JBIVOW010000049.1:0-15528 GCF_044754325.1 Streptomyces sp. NPDC093097 | reverse complement strand
GCGAGTACTTTCTGGGGGCGGCCATGGTCAAAGGTCCTCTCATGAGTCCCATCTGACCCTCTGTCAACATCCTCCGCATCTCGGGGGAACCTCAACCCCAGCCAGAAAGCCGAAACCCACCACACCCGGCCCAGGCCGCCCACCAGGCACCACCCGACCACCCCGCACCCGCTACCCAGCAGGCAAAACACACCCAACACCCAAGAAAAAGAACACCGTTGCAACCGGCAAAGCCGGTCGCAACGGTAAAAAGTAAAGGTAAGAGGTCGCACAGATAGGGCGGTGGGGGCCTCGGCGCGCGTGGACACCGTCCGCTTCGGCCGGATCGACACCCCACTCCTGCGCTCGCGGCCGGGGCTGGACTCCGACGACGCGATCACCGCCGAGGAAGCCGCCGCCTCGGCCCTTTACAACGGAGCGTCCGTCTGTTGGCATGCCGGGGTCGAGAAGGCGGCGAACGCAGCGTCCAGCAGTTTGCCGAGGTCCTCTTGGCCGTCGCTCGCACTCCATTGCCCGAGGACGATCCACAAGATTTCGAGCGCCGCTGCTACGCGAACGTTGGCGATGACCGATGACCCGTCGGTCGAGGGGGTTGCCTTCTGCAGTCGGGCGACGATCTCTGGTCGCCATTCAGTCTGCTTCTCGCGGAGGCGTGCGCACAGGGCTGGGGTCTGCTCGATGAGGCCGAGGATCGTCACGAGTTCCTGGACGTCGCGCACGAGGAACCTCACGGCTGACTCCAGGGCGTTGCGCAGCCTGCTCCAGTCGTCCTGGTTGGCCCGCTCGGCATCGAGCGCGTCAGTGATGACGTCACCGACAGGGTCGAAGACGAACAGGACCACGTCTTCCTTGGTGCCGAAGTAACGCAGGAAGGTGCTCCGCGACACTCCGGCGGCTTTGGAGAGGTCGGCGAAGGTGACCTGGTTGAAGCCGGTGAGGCAGAACCGGTTGAACGCGACGCGGGCCAGCTCTGCTCGCACCGCGTGGCGGCTGATCTCACGGGTACCGACTGGCGCTGCGCTCATGGGGACGAGTGTACTCCGACACACTCGTTTGCTTCTTCGGACACAGGTTCCTAACCTGATACTCAGTGTCAGTCGCGATGCTGAGATTCGCGACACTGTCCCCAGCCGGCGGCCCGGTCACGGGCCGTCTCTTACCGCGATAGGGAGCCACCTCATGAGCTACGAAGACCTTCCCGCCCTGACGATCGACGTCTCGGACGGGGTCGCGACGGTGACAATCGATCACCCGCCGCTCAATCTGATGGACGCGGTCCTCCTGCCGTCACTCCGGGCATTCGTCGCGCGTGTGCGGGACGACGCCGACGTCCGCGTCATCGTCTTCGAGAGCGCTGACCCGGAGTTCTTCGTTGCGCACGGTGACATGGCCTACCTCACCGACCCTGACGCGCTGCCTGCGGCCACTCGCGCTGCGATCGCGGCCGCGCCCGGTTCGACCGTCCCGGAAGGCCTGAACATCCTCCAGGCGATGAGCGAGGAGGTCCGCTCGCTGCCGCAGGTCACCATCGGCAAGCTGGCGGGCTTCGCGCGCGGCGCGGGCAACGAGTTCTTCATGTACCTGGACATGCGATTCGCGGCGATCGGCAAGTCGGGGCAGGGGCAGCCGGAGTCCTTGATGGGGATCCTCCCGGGAGGCGGCGGCACGGTGAACATGACGCGCCTGGCAGGAAGGGCCCGCGCGCTGGAGCTCATCCTCGGCGCCGAACTCGTGGGCGCGGAGCTCGCGGAACGGTACGGCCTGATCAACCGTGCCCTGCCCGCCGCAGAACTCGATTCCTTCGTCGACACCCTCGCCCGACGGATCGCCGGCCTCCGGCCGGAGGTGATCTCCAGCACGAAGGCTGCGGTCGACGCGGTCGCGCAGCCGATTCCGCATGCGGCGTACGCCGTTGAGAACGAGGGCCTGGTCGCGGCGTTCGGCGATGAGGTCACCGAGCTCGCCCACAAGCTGCTCGCCGCTGGTATCCAGACCCGCGAGGGCGAACGGGACCACGAGCGCATCGCCAACAGCATCTGAGTGCCAAGCTCTCGCCCTCCGTGCGCAGAGGCTCCGTGGGAAGAATTCCTCGAACAAGCCCCTTGCCTGACACGCTGAAGGGACGGCAAAGAGACCCGCGGGCGGGTCTCTTTGCCGTCCGGGGCGGTCGGGCCGCCGTTGATCGGGGCGGGGAAACAGGCGATGCCGCGGCAGCCGAGGCTTCCTCAGCGCCCGATCACCGTCGGACCATCGAGGGGCCGCCGGGCCGTTCGCGGACCGCTGGTCAGCGCGGACAACATCCGTTGGGTCACCACTTGATGGCGTTCACCGTGCTGTTGTAGGCATCGGCGGACCGGACGGTGAACTGGACGTTGGCGGCGCGGTCGTAGAAGGTCTGGCCCGGCTGCCAGGCCGCCATGTCCAGCGTGCCGCAGCCTGCTGTCGGCGCCGCGGCGTTGGGGTTCGGCACCACTCTGATCGGTCCCTGGCCGTTCGCGACGGAGGTGTCGACCTTGTAGAGGACAACGCCGGAGGAGCAGGCACCGGAATCGTTGTGGGCCTTCCTGCGTGCCTCGGCGACGTAGGCGGTGGTGGCGCCGGTCTTGACCACCAGCAGCTTGGTGCCGCCGGTGTACTCCACCCCGTTCAAAGCGGCGGTGTTCTGGGTCCTGTTCTGCCACACGCACACGACCTGGTCGTCGCCGGTCCAGCCGAACTTCCAGGAGAGCCAGCCGAAGTACTGCGGGGCGGCTCCGGTCACATGACCCATGACGTCCCAGCCGCCGACGTACCGGTGCTGATCGCCGCTGAAGGCGTACAGGTCGGGTGCCCCGAAGGCGTGCGCGGTCTCGTGGGCGGCCACCTTGTATCCCCAATGCCACATGTCGGTGCCGAACGTCACCGCCGAGCGAATCGTCGTGCCCTTGACGACGATCGGCTGGGAGGGGGTCCAATACCATGCGTGGGAGCCGCTGACCTGGGAGTGGGCGGTGGAGACGATGTAGAACATGTCATACCCGGCCAGGTCGGCGCCGGCGTCGGCCGCGGCCCGCAGCGCGTCGGCCACGTACCGGGAGTGCTGCTGATAGGTGGGGCTGGAGGTGCCGTAGGCGTTGGAGGCGGACGGCATCCGGACCCACCGGTTCACCACCGGTCGCATCTTCAGCCAGGTCTTGCCGTACGAGGCGTTCCACACCCAGTCGGCCGCCGGGGACAGGAGGTTGTAGTAGTCCGCGACATCGCCGGCGCCGGCCACGTCGGGGAAGTCCACGTAGACCACGCCGATGTTCTTGGTGCCGAGGGGATTCAGGAACTGGGTGTAGTTGGTGTTCTGGCCCTCGTTGACCGTCGTTCCCTGGCCCTGCAGCGCGCACGGCGAGGTGCTTCCGTTGACGGCGTGGGCGTGCTGGGCGGGGACGGTGGTCAGGGCGAGCAGGGCCGCGAGGGCGCACAGGGCCGATACGAGGAGTGGGCGCTGCGTTCGGTAGAGCCGGAAACGCATGGCATGTCTGGCCCGAAGTGGGGGACTCAGGCTGCGGTCGATCGGCCGCGATCTTCCTCCCCTACCCGGCAACCGGTTCACCTCGTGCGGCCGACCCTCCGCCGGAGCCCCATCGCGCGGTACTCGCATCTCACTCATGGCGAGACTATTGCGGTCACTGAGAGACAGCCCGGACGTAATGTGGTCAAAACCGCCCCATGGAGTGAAACGGAAGGCGCCCCAGTGCATGACGGAGTCAAGGACGTCCGGTCCATCGGCAGGTTGTGGACGGGCGCAAACGCCTGCGGCTCGTGCTCGATATCGGCTCGCGGTGGTGCGGGAGCGAGCGGAGGTGTGCGCGAACCGGTTGGCGTGGGCGGTCGATGAGGTGTGGAAGGGGACCGCCGTCCCGGTCAGTGATCCGGAGAAGAAGGAGCATGCGACCCGGCCGCCGCTGGGGGAGCGGGCGCCGGCTGCGTACCGGCCGCCGACTGGAGCGGAGTTCAGGCTGCTGGTGGAGCAGCGGGCGTGGGCCGGGCGGTTGCTTGGCATCTACGCCTCGGTCGGCGCGGTGAGCATCACGGCGGGTCTCGTGCTGGTCATCTTCGGCGTCACCCGCGGCGGCAGAGCGGCCCGGCTGGATGTCGGCACGTTCGGCGCGCTGGCCCTGGTCCTGGCCCTGCTGGTGGGCTTCTTCGTCCAAGAGGCGTGCACCCGCGACCTGTTGCTCCGGCTGAACCTCTTGGCCTCCCCGCACCCGTGCGCCGGGACCCCGGCCGCCTTCATCTTCTCCTTCATCGTCAACGAGCTGCTGTTCTTCGCCCCGCTGCACAAGCAGGGCATGCTCGGCTGCTCGCCGTTCCGGTCCAGGCTCGGCGTCCTGCCGGTGGCGTGGTGGCCTTCCTGTCCTGCGTCATCGCACCGAAGATCCTGGCGCGCCAGGGGCAACGGCAGCTGCTCATCGGCGGGTTGACGCTGACCGGTACGGATCAGCGGCGCCACGGCGCGGCGGGCGCCCTGAGCGTCACCGCCGATCGTCATCGCCTCCAGGCCGGCCGAGGAGGCGATTTCCTCGGCCGCCCGCAGTACGCGGGCCAGGGTCGCGGCGCTGCGGGCCTGCCGAGGTTCCCGGTAGGGCGCTGGTTCCTTGGTCATGTCGCGCATGGGATCGGCGGCGGTCTCAGCAGGTCCCTTTGACAAGTGGTGCTCTCCGCATACCCTCATGATGCGAACATCGATTCACATTCACATTCCACTGGGGGTTCGACCATGACCGGCAATCAGACTCTCCCTCCCGTGACGGTGACGCTCAAGGCCGGGCCCACCGGCGCCGGCAGCATTGACGACTTCGAGCTGTTCTACGCCCGCCGCGCCCTGGACCGCTTCCGGACGCGCCTGGGCCGCCAGGGCCTGCTCGACCTCCTGGCCGCGGACATCGAAGAGGGCAACACCTTCCTGCGCGACAGCGCCGTCGCCTCCGACGGCAGCTTCACGGCGGGCACGACGGTGCTCGCGACGCGCGGGCTGACTTCGGGCGAGTTCCTGGCCTGGATGGACAAGGCCTTCTCGGGCGACGAGAAAGCGCTCCTCGCCGCGCACCCCGAGCACTACGTGATGGCCCCCGGGGCCGACGGGGCGTTCAACGTGGTGGAGAACATCGGCCCCCACGTCTGCTCCTTCTACATGGGTGGTTGGGGAACGGACGCGCTGGCCTGGGCCGCGGACGCGGACGAACTCCTCCCCGAGACCGAGTTCCCGCACAAGATGTCCTCGAACCTCTTCCTGGCCGACGGCACCGTCATCGGGCGGGCGCTGACCCAGTTCGGCGACACCGCCGACGGCTTCACCGCACACCTGACGATCTCTGTGCCCACCACGTGCCCGGGGGACGTCCTGGAGCACCACCTGCGGCACTACGCCGTCGAGTTCAGGAACTGGATCGTCGCCGCCGCCGCTGCCCGCGCCTGAGGTACCAGCTGGCGCCGGGGCCGCCCGGCGTCCAGCTGGTAAGCCGCGCGGGCCGCCCACCTGGGCGACACCAGTAGGAGGCCGCCTTGCCGGCCCGCGCCCTCCGGTTGCCGCTGATCCTCGTCCTGGTGCTGGTGTGTCTGCTCGACGCGGGCCTCGTGGGCTACGTGAATTGGCGTCACCCGCCCCTGGGCACCCCGCTGGGCGTGGCTTTCGCGGGGCCCATCTTCCTGGCGACCGTCGTCGGTCAGCTCGGTCAGCTCGGTCGACTCGTCGGGGCGGCCGACACCGTATCGGTGGAGCCCGCAGTTTCGGCGGAAGAAGGATCGGCTGTGCCGAGGAGGTTGGCGTCGTAGTGTTCCGCCCAGGCGTCCCAGAGTTGTCGTTCGCTCCAGCGTCCGCTGTCGTTGCTCATGGGGTTGGCCCCCTCGGCGCAAAGTCGTTGACCGGTACTCCAGTTGCCGTTTGCTGTTTCCCCGGTCAGGGTCGTGCGGATTTCCGTCAGGGTGAGGGCCGCGAGGGGTGATTCCGTTTCTACGGCCCTCTCGCTGTGCCGAGCTGGGCCGTCATCGCCGGCACCTGGACGGGTGCCGTGCGGGCAGTGCTAACATGCCCGCGTGATCATCGAGGTTGACAGACTGTAGCCGCTTCGAAGGCGGCGTTCCCCGGTGCATGTTCACCATGTGTGGTGGGCGTGTTGTACCGCGCGTCTTGGCGCGGGGTCCTTCCGTGCGTGCTGTCACCCTCTCCCTGGGCCGTGAGTCTGGTCACCGGTCCTCTCGTGGAAGCCGTTCCCTTCCTTCCGCACCGTGTGCACTGATCCTCTTCGTGCCCGGTGCGGGGCGAGGAAGGGCGCGCGTGGGTACCGGCGGCGCCGCGCTGGGCGATACCGGGTCAAGCCACGCCGCGCAGTATCGGTCTCCGCACGGAATATGACCGGTCTGCCGCGTCGTGCGGTGCCGTGGGTGTCGTCTCAGCCTTCGAGCCTTCCTTTGAATCTGTTGTTCTCCGTGCGGGCCCGCCCCGGTCGGCTTCGGCCGCCGGAGGTGATCGTGCCTGCCCGCCTGCTGCGGTCCACAACGAGCCCCAAAGGGACCGGTGTTGGCCCCCGCAGCCGGCCGCTTCCCCCATCACGCCTTGATCATGAGGAGAGACACCGGTGCCGCAGACCACGACTCCTGACTTCCCCCTCGACCGCGCTCCCGGCTGCCCTTTCGACCCACCGCCGTATTACGCCGCCCTGCGCGCGCAGGCTCCGCTCGTCCGGGTACGGATTTGGGACGGGCAGACGCCCTGGCTCGTCACCCGTTACGAGGACCAGCGCGCCGTGCTGGCCGACCCGCGCTTCAGCGCCGACCCGAGCAGGCCCGGCTTTCCCGCACCGACCGAGGGCTTCAAGGCACAGGGCCGCCAGGAGGTGCAGGCCCTGAGCATGCAGGACGATCCGGAGCATGCGCGTCAACGCCGCATGCTCATAGGGCGCTTCACGCTCAAGCAGGTCACCGCGATGACTCCGCGACTGGTGCAGATCATCGACGACCTGCTGGACCGGATGCAGGCCGCCGGGCCGCCGACCGACCTGGTCGCAGCCTTCGCGCTGCCCATGCCCTCCTTGGTCATCAGCGAACTGCTCGGCGTCCCCCGGCAGGACCATGCCCTCTTCCAACGCGTGGCCGGCACGATGATCTCCCGGGAGAGCACCGTGCAGGAGTTCACCGCCGCCCGCGCCGAACTCGCCGACTTCCTCGGCGACTTGATCCGGCGCAAGGACGAGGATCCGGGCGACGACCTGCTCAGCTCCCTGGTCGTCACACGCCTGCGCACCGGCGAACTCACTCCCGCGCTCCTCGTCGAAACCGCGATAACGCTGCTGGTCGCGGGGCACGAGACCACCACCAACCAACTCGCCCTCGGCACACTGGTGTTGCTGCGCAACCCCGACCAGCTCGCCGTCGTCCGGGACAGCGACGATCCCGCCCGGGTGGCGTCGGCCGTCGAGGAACTGCTGCGCTACCTGTCCATCACCCAGAACGGGCTCTCCCGGGTCGCCACGGAAGACGTCGAGATCGCAGGCCGGCTCATCCGCGCGGGGGAGGGCGTGATCGTGCCGAACGCCTCCGGCAATCGCGACGCGACCGCCTTCCGCGACCCCGACCGGTTCGACGTCGACAGGCCGGACGTACGCGGACACCTCGCGTTCGGCTACGGCGTCCACCAGTGCCTGGGGCAGAACCTGGCCCGCAAGGAACTCCAACTCGCCTACCCGGCCCTGTTGCGCCGCTTCCCCGGACTGCGCACCACCCTCCCGGACGAGGACATCCGCTTCAAACACGACATGATCGCCTACGGCGTACACGAACTGCCCGTCACCTGGTGACCTGGAACGCCCCGCCGCCTGCGCGCCGTTGCACCCTGTGCGCTCCTCGCCGCCCCTGCTCGGCTCCGCCGCGCGCACCCGGCACGTACCGGGTGCGCAGCCCACACCCGTCCAGAAAGGAATCTATGAACACCCGCCCCGTGCCTGACGACGAACCGCAACGGACCCCCGGAACTCCCACCCGGACCACCGGCCCAGCAGCCCCGGCCGATCCAGAGGCCTCCGCAACTCCTACGGCCTCCACCGCCCCTGGGACCCCTGGGACCCCCGCGACTTCCGAGCCACCCGCGGCCACGGCGGCTCCGGCGGCTCGGGAAAACCGGCCCGCTCCCGTGCCGTTCGACCCGGAAGCGGCAATCGTTCTGGACGGGTTGGGCGACCTGCGCGGCGCCGAGCCGTCGTCACCCGCGGACGTGCCGCGGTGGCGCGCATACCTCGCCGAGACCGCGCCCGATCCCACACTGGAGGAACTGCGCGACGGCGGGAGCTTCGAGGTGGTGGAGCGTGCGGTGCCCGGCCCCGACGGAGCGCCGGACGTCCCGCTGCTGATCGCCCGCCCGGCGGGACTGTCCGACGGCGCACCCGTCATCTACCACCTGCATGGCGGCGGCATGATCGGCGGGACCGGCCGCACCGGCATGCCAGGCATCCTGCGCGAGTGGGCCGCACCCCTCGGGCTCGTCGTGGTCTGTGCCGACTACCGTCTGGCTCCCGAGCACCCGTACCCGGCGGGCGTCGAGGACTGCTACGCGGGCCTGGTGTGGGTGGCACGGCATGCCGCGGAGATCGGCGGCGATCCGGAGCGGATCGTGGTGGCGGGCGGCAGCGCGGGCGGCGGGCTGACCGCGGCCGTCGCGCTCATGGCGCGCGACCGGGGCGGACCACGCCTCGCCGGCCAGCTGGCCATGTGCCCCATGCTCGACGACCGCAACAACACCGCCTCCGCCCGGCAGATGGCCGGCCGCGGCGTGTGGGACCGGCGCGCCAACGAGGTCGGCTGGACGTCGCTGCTCGGCGAGGCCCGCGGCACCGACCGGGTCCTGCCGTACGCGGCACCCGCCCGCGCCACCGACCTGTCCGGCCTGCCGCCGGCCTACATCGACGCCGGCGCCGCCGAGACCTACCGCGACGAGGGCACCGCCTACGCCACCCGTATCTGGCAAGCCGGGGGCGATGCCGAACTCCACGTCTGGTCGGGCGGATTCCACGGCTTCGACCAGATCGCACCCGACACCGCCGTCGCCCGCGACGCCCGCGAGGCCCGCGTCCGCTGGCTACACCGCATCCTCAAGCGGTAACCCCCACCGTTCCCCACCGGCCCGTTCCCCACCGGCCCGGTGGGGGCTGATGCTCTCCGGATAACCGATCATTGCGGAACGAGGTTCGCAGCCGGCGGAGGCATACGAAGGCACAGGTCGAGCAGGCCCTGGCGCAGATCGGCGCGTCGTTCCCAGCGGATGCGGAGCCGTTCGAACTGGGGCAGCCAGGCGAAGGCACGCCAAACTGCCGTCAGGAGGCCAGGCGGAGGCTCCAGCCGGTCGGGCCGGATTCTTCGTCGTGCGTGAAGGTGGAGGTGTACGTCTTGGGCGCCGGGCGTCCGGCGTCTTCCCAGATGGTGAGCCAATTGCGTAGCACAGCCAGGGATGGGGAGTCGGGGCTGACGGCGATGATCGTGCCGTCCTGCTGGAGGACGGCGGCCTTGGTGGGGGTGGAGTGGCCGATCCAGTACGCCCATACCGGTCCACGGCCAGCCGGCCGGGCAGCATCCGCGTTTCGGTGTGCCAACCACACTGCGAGTGAGCTTCAGCAGCACGAGGCACCGGATGCTCGCACATCGGAATCGCTGCTGTGGTCAGGGGCACCGCGATGGGGCGCGGATGCCCCTGCTTCGTCACGCTGCGGCACGGCGGGCGCACCTGACCGTGTTACAGCGGGGCGAACACGGCCTGTCGGGCGGACCATGCCAAGGCGCTCTGGGTTCGGTGGGATAGACCGAGTCGGTTCCAATGGAAGATGACGTGGAGGGCGAGGACATGGCGGAGGCCGCGTTCGAGTCGTCCGGCATAGGCTGCGGCGCCGAGCACTCCGCCTGTGTTGCGGAAGGCAGATACCCAGGTGTCGACTGGGCGGAGGGGACCGCCGGCGGCCAGGTTGGGGCCCGTCGGGGCGGTGCTGGCCTGGAGCATAGTGCGGAGCTGTTGGACCAGTTGCAGGCGTCGTTCTTCAGGGATCTGCTCGGCTGCGGAACGGCCCTCGTCGCTCATGACGCGGACCCAGACATCGCCGGCTTCGTACCATTCCAGGCCAGCGCCGAGCATCATGGCCGAGCACAGGAGAACGGAGAGCTCGCGGCGTCCGAGGGCGATGTCTGGGCGAACGGGCAAGCGCAGAATTTCTCGGCTGTCGGCGATGAACAGTTCGTGAGCGGTATCGATCCCGAGGGCGCCACCGAAGGCCGCGGTCTCCGGTTCGTAGATGCCCGGCCACCATCGCTTCACGTGATGGTGCTCCTGTAGCCGGTCGAGTGCCGCGCTGACGTCGGCTATGGCGGTGGAGCCGGGCCGCGGGTGGAGGCGCAGGCGCCAGCAGGGGTGCTTACGGATGAACCACCAGCCGGTGAGGGAGCCGGCTTTTTGAGCCTGGCTCAGCACGGGTTCCAGGTAGGTGGCTGCGGTGGATTCGGCGGCGGACCAGTCCGGGAATTCGACGAAGATCTGCTGCCAACCGAGCTGGCTGGTCTGGTGCGCGATGGCATCGTGTCCAGCCTGTTGGAAGAGCTCGACCGCGTCCGCCAGGTGTGCCGGATGCATGTCGGCCCGTTGGGCAATCTCGTCCAGGGGGTGACCGGCCAAGACGTCGAGGACGGCCCGGTCGATGGCGGTCAGTCGATCAACAGGCATGCATCCCATCCCGTCTGAGTGATCGGCGCGCCCGCGGTCAACGAGGACAGGGTAAGGGCGCATCCGGCGTTGCCCGTCAGCAGTCCCACGTTCTGGTTGGACGTTGCGCGGATGAGGGTGGTCAGGGTTTCGTCGGACACCGCGTTGTGCGGCGCTCACCGACAGTGGCTGAGATGCGGCCATCGAGCAGAAGCAGATCTCCTTCACGTTGGAGCATGTGGGTGATGTGGGTGATGTGGGTGATGTGGGGAGGGGGTGAACCCCTCCCCACCTTCCGGCGCCGAGCCTTGTGCCAGGACCGGCGGCGGGCAGTGCACCCGGACCCCGGCAGGAGTGCGGAGTAGGGCAGGTCCAGTGGAGCTAGACCGCTAGCTGTTCGGGTTCAGCGGGCACGGCTTGTCGCAGTAGTCCTGACAGACGTGCTTCCGCTCGTCGTGCCGAAGGCCGATCACTTCTTGCCGTTGGGCGTTGCCTCGACCGTTGTTGCGCCTGTCACCAGCGGTCTTCGCCGCCTTGAGGGTGTCCTTGCCCTTGCCCACGATGTCCTTTCGAAGTGGTAGTTCCGCAGTGCGGTGAAGCCCGCACGCAGCCTGTGAATTGCTGGAGTACCTCGGTGGGGATCAGACGCCGGCGGGCTTCGCCGCACAGTGGGCGAGGTAGGCGGTCTGCATCGCCTCGGTGAAGCGCTGGGCGCACCGGTTGCCTTCCGCCTCTCGTGCGCGGGACGCGCCGAAGTGCTCCCAGTAGCGCCGGGCGCCCTCCCGCTCCATGAGCGTGTCCGCCACGAAGCGCAGTCGGCTGCCGCGGAGCAGGCGGAGTCGGTGCCGGAGCGAGAGCACGACCATCTGTTGGTTCTCGCTCAACAGCTGCGCGAACTCCCCACCGTCCATCCCCTTGGGCGCCCAGTCCTGGGAGAGGTCCGGGTTGGCGCGGAGTGACCTGCACGAGCAGCCGCGTGGCCCGACGGAAGTGGTCGCTGATCCGTGCCGCTTCCTCAGGGCCCAGCGGACAGACATCCGGCGGCCGTTGGCGCGGTGCCGGCAGTCCAAGCCTGACCAACAAGCCATCCATCTTCCGGGCAGGGGCGGCGGCGCCAGGTCGGTCGCTGGGGACTTCTTCCAGGGTTGTGATCAAGTCGTCGGGGATCCCTTCGTCTGCGAGGGATCGGGAGAGGACGTGGATAGGCCTGCACTTGGCCACGTCGTTCTCGGTGGCCGGTCGCCTCAGCAGCCCGGCGGGAGTGGCGACGGCGACCATCATGGCCTCGCCTTGTTGGGGATTCGGAACGTGCCCCACGTGGTCTTGCCGTCTTCACTCACGCCCCATGTCCGGGAGAGGACCTTGACGAGGAACAGCCCCCGGCCCGACGGATCGTTGTCGTCCGCCGACCGCATCGTGGCGGGCTCCGGGTTGCCGTCGACAACCTCGACGCGGACCTCGTTGTTGCGGTATCGAACGCGCAGCGAGACGTCCCCTTCGCCGTGCGTGACGCCGTTGGTGACCAGTTCGGAGACACAGAGCACGATGTCCTCCGCCAAGGGGGCACTCACCTTGAGCCACTGCAGAAACGCGTTGGTGATCCGACGTGAGCGGCCGACCCAGACCGTGTCCGGGGCGAACGACACCTCGACGGCGGCGTACGCGGGCCGTGGCGGCCGGCTTGCGGCGACCGGTGCATCGACCGTTGCGACGGTCATTGGGGACCTCCCTGATGGGCGGTGTGGGGAAGCATGCAACGTGCCTCGATTACGAGGGATTCGTCCGTGCCACCGGGCATCTGCCGCCACAGCACTGGCTGCCTGGAAGCCGCTGCCCGAGGGGCCTGCGCAACCACCCCACGGTCTGGGTGACCTGGCGCGACGCCAACGTGTACGCGCATTGGGCGGACAAGGTGCTTCCTAGTGCCCGGCAGTGGGAGAAAGCTGCCTGCGGTCCGATGGGGCGTGCCTGGCCCTGGGGAGAGAAGCCGACGGCCGCGAAGCGCAATACCGCGGAGTTGGGCATTGACTCCGCCGCCCCAGTCGCCCGGTGCCAGTCCGGTGCCAGCCCGTACGGCGTCCATGATCTGTGCGGCGAAGTCTGGGGGCGGTGTTCCACGCTTGGCGTTGACGGGCCCTACCGTCACCAGCTCAAGGGGTCCGCGTTCAGCAGTCCGTTCGAGCGTGCTGCACCGGCACTTGAGAACACAGCGAACAGATCCATGAAGGACAACTACACGGGGTTCCGCTGTGCATCCCCCTCCTGACGCTGTGCCCTGCGAGCACCCTCTGGTCGAACCGTGTTTCGACTGCACGGGGGTAATCGCTGAAAGAGGCGTCATGACTCGGCCTCCAAGACGGGGCCACGCTCCGGCTGGAGGCCAGCTCGCGGCCCCTGGCGGGTGCCACGGACCAGGAGCAGGCGTGCCCCAGTCGCATCGAGCCGTCGCATGCGTTCCAGCGCTATCTTCTTCGGGCCGAGGTGTGAGGGCGCAGGCAGGACGACCCCGTAGGAGCCGGGCACCTGGAGCGCTTGCAGCAGGCCGGTGAATGCGGCGGCTGTCGACGCACAGCGTTCCGTGAACAGGCCGGCCAGCGTCAACTCATGGGTCCGGCAGTATTCGATGACGGTTGCAGTCAGCGCCTGCTGCCGAGCTGGAGAGTGGCCTGCCAGGCGCAGGAAGCCGTAGACGATGGGGCCACTAACCTTGCGCTGCTCGGTGAGAGGTTCCATGGTCTTGACCGCCCAAGGGATCGGTGAACTCTGCCAGTTACACCTTCTCTGCGCGCGAGTACGATGGGAATCAACGGCTGTTCCACTTGTGTCCCACTTCCGTCCCCACGGCTGCACGTGCCGTGCTTCCCTGACGCATGGAAGGGAGAGACGCGTGGCGACCGTTCACGAGTGGACCGGCCTGGAGGCCCGCGCCCTGCGGCAGGCTCTCCGGATGAGCGTCCGCGGCTTCGCCGAGCGCCTTGGCGTTGCGGTCAACACGGTCTCGAAGTGGGAAAAGCTGCTGACCGGGACCAAGCCCAACGCCGACAGCCAAGCCATCCTGGATACCACCCTTGCACGAGCCGACTCAGCGTCGCACCTCCGGTTCGAGACCTATCTCTCGGAGGCGGGACAGGCGCCGGCAGGGTTGAACCGACGGGTGACGATCCCGCGTCCGCGAGCCTGGGAGTATGAAGAGTGGGCGGACGATCTCGAGCGCGCTGTCGTCGCGCTCTCCCGTCAGAAGTTCCGCTATGCGGACGATCTCCTGCACCGTTGGACTGCCCGCTTCCAGCCGTCCGACCTGGATGACCGCGGCCTCTATCTACTTGCCCGCTCCACAACGCTGCTTGGCGATCTCCAGCGTGATCAGGGAGAGGTCCTTGGGCCGCTGTCCGCTCAACGCTCGTACGCGGGAGCACGGTCGATCTTCGCCCAACTGGAGATTCCACGACGCGTCGCCCAACTCGACCTCTCCCTGACTGTGGTAGCGGAGATGGGCGGCGAGCTGGGCATGGCTGCCCGTCGGTACGAGGACCTGGCCGTCGATGATCGCTTGGGGCGCCGGGACCGAGCTCGCGCACGCTTGTGGGTAGGAACGGCCTTGAGCAAGGACGGAAACCACGACTATGCCGCCCGCGTCATGCAGGGCGCCATCCACGAGTTTGAAGACCTATCCGAACCCGACGATTGGTCGGTGGCTCAGCAGAAGCTCGCCTTGGCCTGCCGCGGCGCGGGCGATCTGAACGCAGCCTTGCGGCTGATCGACATCGCTCGTAGTACCGGTGTGGCCGATTCGCCCATGCAGCGAGTGCGTCTGGACACTGCCTACGGCCATATCCTGCTGTCTGACCCCGTCACCCTGGATGATGGGTTCCGTGTCCTCGACGGCGCTCAGAAACTTGCCGCCGAGTTCGGGTTGAGCCATCAGCTCCGAAGTATCGAGGGCATCCGGAAGACGAGCCAGGGGCCACTCGGCCCTCTCCGACCGTAACCAGGGAGACAAACGAGTGACGGACAACCAGCGGGCCATCACCGACGACCAGCGTCAGCGGGCGAAGTTGATCTGGGACTACCACCAGATGGACCATGACGTGCGACCGACTGACGCCGCGATCGGTCTCGGTAGCCACGATTTTGGGGTGCCCGCCTTCTGCGCCCAGCTGTACCGCGCCGGCCTCTTCCCGACCCTCGTCTTCACGGGCGGCCCCAACCCCACCGCGCCGGAACGGTTCCCTCGTGGCGAGGCTGTGCACTTCAGTGAGCACGCTCTCAACCTCGGAGTGCCAAACGAGGCGGTTCTGCTGGAGCCCAGGGCTCGCAACACCGGCCAGAACATCACGTTCTCCAGGGACGTCCTGACCGCCGCAGGTATCAAGCCGGACACGGTAATGCTGATCTCCATGCCCTACATGGAGCGACGCTCCTTCGCCACCGCCCGCAAGATGTGGCCGGAAGTCGAAGTGATCTGTGCTTCAGAGCCACTGGAGTTCGACGACTACCTCAAGAGCATCGGTGACGAGAAGCTTGTCACCGACCAACTCGTCGGCGACCTCCAGCGGGTGATCGAGTATCCAGCGCTCGGGTTCGCCATCGAGCAGGAGGTTCCTGAGGACGTGCATTCTGCGTATGTGTCGCTCATCAATGATGGATTCACCAGCCGGCTCATTGCCGGATGACCCGACTACAGCGGGACGGCTCTGCGCAATCCATCAGCCGAACTTGTTCCCGAGGCTAAGTGGTCGGATCCGTAAATCCTTCGGGGGTTGATCACGCTGCCACCACAGCGGAGGATTCTTCGTGGTGATCGGCGGTGTGCTGGTCGAGCC
>NZ_JBIVOW010000048.1:0-16466 GCF_044754325.1 Streptomyces sp. NPDC093097 | reverse complement strand
GGCGGCCTGCCCCGGCTACAACGACATTAACCCCCCCCCGGCCCCGCGCGCCCCCACCCGCCACCCCCCCGCGCCCGTTGGGCCCCCCCCCCCGGGGGGGGCGGGGGGTCCCCCCCCCGCCCACGCCGGCTTTTTGCGGTCGGGCCCCCGTACCTCCTCGCAACCCCGCCGCGTCCACGTCGAGTTGGGAAGGCGGGCACCGACCGCGCCGGCACCGCGCCGCCACCGCCCGGCGGGGCGGCGGCCCGTGGCCCGCGGAGCGCACCGTGTGCGCGGCTACGAACCGGTAGTTCACACACCCGCGGCTTTCCCGACCGCCGGCCGCGGGAAGGCTCGCCCGGTGCACCGTGCCGCACGCCCGGCCGGCGGGACCCGATCCGGTCCGCCGCGCCGTCCGCCAGCAGAGTGAAAGCGGACAGGAGCCCCCCTGCCCGCACCCCGCACCCCCGCCACGGAACGGATACAAAGGACGAAATCCAGCAGAGCACCACAATCCCAGGTGAGCCCATGATCGGTCGCATCCCTGTACTGGACATCCGCCCGCAGATCGATTGCGGCCGCCGCCCGGCGAAGGCCGTGGTGGGCGAGACCTTCGAGGTCTCCGCCACGGTCTTCCGAGAAGGCCACGACGCGGTCGCCGCCAACGTGGTGCTGCGCAACCCGGCGGGCCGCTGCGGCCCGTGGACCCCCATGCGGGAGCGGGCGGCGGGCACCGACCGGTGGGTGTGCGAGGTCACCCCCGACATCGAGGGCCGCTGGACGTTCACCGTGGAGGCGTGGTCCGATCCGCTCGCCACCTGGCGCCATCACGCCGCCGTCAAGGTCCCGGCCGGGATCGAGCCCGAACTGGTCCTCACCGAGGGCGCCGACCTGCACGAACGGGCCGCCTCCGAGGTCCCCAAGAGCGACGGCCGACAGGACGTGCTGGCCGCCGTCGACGCGCTGCGCAACACCTCCCTGCCGGCCGCCACCCGCCTGGCCACCGCACTGGCCCCCGAGGTCACCCAGGCGCTGGACCGCCACCCGCTGCGCGAACTGCTCACCGTCTCCCGCCCGATGCCGCTGGTCGTCGAGCGCCGAAGAGCCCTCTACGGCTCGTGGTACGAGCTCTTCCCGCGCTCCGAGGGCGCCGTGACCGCTCCGGACGGCACCGTCCGGAGCGGCACCCTGCGCACCGCCGCCGAACGGCTGCCCGCGGTGGCCGCGATGGGCTTCGACGTGGTCTACCTCCCGCCCGTCCACCCCATCGGCACCACCCACCGCAAGGGCCCCAACAACGCGCTCTGCGCGGGACGGTACGACGTCGGCTCCCCCTGGGCCATCGGCTCGCCGGCCGGCGGCCATGACGCGCTCCACCCGGACCTGGGCACCTTCGCGGACTTCGACCACTTCGTGCGGACCGCCCGCGAGCTGCGGATGGAGGTGGCCCTGGACTTCGCCCTCCAGTGCTCCCCGGACCACCCCTGGGTCACCCTGCACCCGCAGTGGTTCCACCACCGCGCCGACGGCTCCATCGCCCACGCGGAGAACCCGCCGAAGAAGTACCAGGACATCTACCCCGTGGCCTTCGACGCCGACTTCCGCGGCCTGGTCCGGGAGACCGAGCGGCTGCTGCGCTTCTGGATGGCCAAGGGCGTCCGGATCTTCCGGGTGGACAACCCGCACACCAAGCCGGTGGCGTTCTGGGAGAAGGTCCTGGCCGACATCAACCGCACCGACCCGGACGTGCTGTTCCTGGCCGAGGCGTTCACCCGCCCGGCGATGCTGCACACCCTGGCGAAGGTCGGCTTCCAGCAGTCGTACACCTACTTCACCTGGCGCAACACCAAGCGGGAACTCACCGCGTACCTCACCGAGCTGACCGGCGAGAGCGCGAGCTACCTGCGGCCCAACTTCTTCGTGAACACCCCCGACATCTTGCACGACTTCCTCCAGGACGGCGGCCGCCCGGCCTTCGAGGCCCGCGCCGTCCTGGCCGCCACCCTCTCCCCCGCCTGGGGCGTCTACGCGGGCTACGAGCTGTGCGAGGCGACGCCGGTACGGCCCGGCAGCGAGGAGTACCGGGACTCGGAGAAGTACCAACTCCGGCCCCGCGACTGGGATGCCGCGGCCCGCGCGGGGCGGACCATCGCCCCGCTGATCACCGCCCTCAACCGCATCCGCCGCCGCCACCCCGCCCTCCAGCAGCTGCGCAACCTGCACTTCCACGAGGTCGACAACGACGCCGTCCTGGCGTACTCCAAGCGCGCGGGCAGCGGCGCGGACGCCGACACGGTGCTCACCGTGGTCAACCTCGACCCGCACCACACCCACGAGGCGACGGTGTCGTTGGACATGCCGGAACTCGGCCTCGGCCGGCACGAGTCCTTCCCGGTGCGCGACGAGCTCACCGGCGACACCTACCACTGGGGCAGGGACAACTACGTGCGCCTGGAGCCGGGCAGCCCGCCCGCGCCGGCCCATGTGCTGTCGCTGCGACCGTCCTCACCGATCGGAGGGTCACCCAATTGATCGTCAACGAGCCTGTTCCCGACACGTTCGAAGACACCCCGGCGAAGGACCGCGATCCCGACTGGTTCAAACGGGCGGTCTTCTACGAGGTCCTGGTCCGCTCCTTCCAGGACAGCAACGGCGACGGCATCGGGGACCTCAAGGGCATCACGGCCAAGCTCGACTATCTGCAGTGGCTGGGGGTGGACTGCCTCTGGCTGCCGCCGTTCTTCAAGTCCCCGCTGCGGGACGGCGGCTACGACGTCTCCGACTACACCGCGGTCCTCCCCGAGTTCGGCGACCTGGCCGACTTCGTGGAGTTCGTGGACGCCGCCCACCACCGCGGGATGCGGGTCATCATCGACATGGTGATGAACCACACCAGCGACCAGCACCCGTGGTTCCTCCAGTCCCGCAGCGACCCGGAGGGCCCGTACGGCGACTACTACGTCTGGGCCGACGACGACAAGCAGTACGCCGACGCCCGGATCATCTTCGTCGACACCGAGGTCTCCAACTGGACCTTCGACCCGGTCCGCAAGCAGTACTACTGGCACCGCTTCTTCTCCCACCAGCCGGACCTCAACTACGAGAACCCGGCGGTCCAGGAGGAGATGATCTCCGCCCTGCGCTTCTGGCTCGACCTGGGCATCGACGGCTTCCGGCTGGACGCGGTGCCCTACCTCTACGCCGAGGAGGGCACCAACTGCGAGAACCTGCCGGCCTCGCACGCCTTCCTCAAGCGGGTCCGCGCCGAGATCGACGCGCACTACCCGGACACCGTG
Source organism: Streptomyces sp. NPDC093097 (assembly GCF_044754325.1). Classification (NCBI taxonomy): domain Bacteria; kingdom Bacillati; phylum Actinomycetota; class Actinomycetes; order Kitasatosporales; family Streptomycetaceae; genus Streptomyces; species Streptomyces sp. NPDC093097. Next base: position 13,191 of record NZ_JBIVOW010000048.1, on the reverse strand, counting down.
CTGCTGGCCGAGGCCAACCAGTGGCCGGAGGACGTCGTCGACTACTTCGGCGACTACGCGGTCGGCGGCGACGAGTGCCATATGGCCTTCCACTTCCCGGTCATGCCGCGGATCTTCATGGCGGTCCGCCGCGAATCCCGCTACCCGGTCTCGGAGATCCTCGCCAAGACCCCGCAGATCCCGTCCGGCTGCCAGTGGGGCGTCTTCCTGCGCAACCACGACGAGCTGACCCTCGAAATGGTCACGGACGAAGAGCGCGACTACATGTACGCGGAGTACGCCAAGGACCCGCGGATGCGCGCCAACATCGGCATCCGCCGCCGGCTGGCCCCGCTGCTGGACAACGACCGCAACCAGATCGAGCTGTTCACCGCCCTGCTGCTGTCGCTGCCCGGCTCGCCGATCCTCTACTACGGCGACGAGATCGGCATGGGCGACAACATCTGGCTCGGCGACCGGGACGCGGTGCGCACCCCGATGCAGTGGACCCCCGACCGCAACGCCGGCTTCTCCTCCTGCGATCCGGGCCGGCTGTTCCTGCCGACCATCATGGACCCGGTCCACGGCTACCAGGTCACCAACGTCGAGGCCGCGATGAGCTCGCCGTCGTCGCTGCTGCACTGGACCCGCCGGATGATCGAGATCCGCAAGCAGAACCCGGCCTTCGGACTCGGCAGCTACACCGAGCTGCCGTCGTCCAACCCCGCGGTGCTGGCCTACCTCCGGGAATCCCCGGGCCGGGACGGCACCGACGACGACCTGGTGCTGTGCGTGAACAACTTCTCCCGGTTCGCCCAGCCCACGGAGCTGGACCTCCAGGCGTTCAGCGGCCGCCATCCGGTGGAACTCATCGGCGGCGTCCACTTCCCACCGATCGGCACGCCGCCGTACCTGCTGACCCTCGCGGGCCACGGCTTCTACTGGTTCCGGCTCCGCAAGAACGCCCACCACGCCGACTAGCCGTTCTGTCCGCCGCCTTCCCGTCTGCCGGCCGGTGCCGGCCCGCACTCTCGCCGCACCGGGCACCGGCTCCGAAAAATCCCCCGCCCGTACGCGACAACTCGCCGCGTGCGGGCGTTTTTCGACCCATCGCACGGGCAGCCTCCCCGCCCTCGTACGGGCCGGGCGGGCCATGGGCGGTCCCCGGCCCCCGGCTCGGGTGGGGTCGCTGCTCGCCGGGCCCGGGGAAGGCGCCGCCCCGTAGCGAAGCCGCACGTCGCAAACGCCACGCCGTACGGACGATCTCGCCCGACACGTCCCGCACCGCCGCGCCGTAAAGGCCGCATTCCGGGACACTTTTCCCTGTCTGTCGGGTGCCCGGGGAAAGGACACGACGCCATGTCGGACACCGCCTCGCCCCGCGCCACCCGCCACACCGCTGACCGCGAACCGGTCGCCGCCCCCGATCTGCTCCCCTCGCTGGCGCCGCTGCTGGCCGAATGGGTGCCGCGGCAGCGCTGGTTCGCCGGAAAGGGCCGGCTGCTCACCGGCTTCACGCTGGTCTCGGCGACCGAACTGCTGCCGTGCACCGGCCCGGGCGGCACGCCGGGCCTGCTCCAACTGCTGGTCCGCGCCCAGCAGAGCGCGCCGCCCAGCCGCACCCCGGCCGGCGGCGACTGCTACCAACTGCTGCTGGGCACCCATCCCGCGCCGCCGCCGCATCTGGCGCCCGCGGTGGTCGGCCGCCCGGCCGGCGGCCCGCTGCGCGGCCGCACCGTCTACGACGCGCTGCTGGACAACCGGCTGTGCGGGCTGCTGCTGGAGCGGCTGCGGGTGCCCGGCCGGACCGGCGCGCTGCGCTTCTGCCGCGAACCGGACGCCGCCATCCCCTCCGGGCTCACCGCCCGGCCGATCGCGGTGGAGCAGTCCAACTCCTCGATCGTCTACGGCGATGCGTTCATCCTGAAGGTCTTCCGGCGGATCGAACCGGGGGTCAACCCGGACCTGGAGCTGCCGCGGGCGCTGGCCGCCGCCCGGTGCGCCCGGGTCCCGGCGCCCGCCGCGTGGTTCGAGTCGGCGGCCCCCGGGGACAACGGCGAGGCGACCACCCTGGGCGTGCTCCAGCCCTTCCTCGCCGGCTCCACCGACGGCTGGCAACTGGCCCTCGACGCGCTGGCGGTGCGGGCCGACTTCACCCGCTCCGCGCGGGCACTGGGCCACGCCACCGCCGAGGTGCACACCGCGCTCGCCCAGGCGCTGCCGACCACCGAGCTGCACCGCCCGGAACTGGCCGCGATCGCCGCCCGGATGAGCGAGCGGCTGGAGGCCACCGCCCGCGCGGTGCCGGTGCTCCAGCCCTACCGGGCGCCGCTGCGGGCCGCCTTCGACGCGCTCGCCGCGATCGGGCACGACGGCCGCAGCTGGGCCGCCCAGCGCATCCACGGCGATCTGCACCTGGGGCAGACGCTGCGCTCCGCCGAGGGGGGCCGCTGGGCGCTGATCGACTTCGAGGGCGAACCGGCCCGGCCGCTGGCCGAGCGGCGCCGCCCGCAGCCGGCCGTCCGCGATGTCGCCGCGATGCTCCGCTCGTTCGACTACGCGGCCCGCAGCGGACCGGCCGGCGGCGACCCGTGGGCCCTGGAGTGGGCCCGCCGCACCCGCGCCGCGTACTGCCTGGGCTACGCCGAGGCCGGCGGACCGGACCCGCGCTCCGCCCCCGAACTGATGCGGGCCTACGAGACCGACAAGGCCGTCTACGAGGTGCTGTACGAGGCCCGGCACCGGCCCGACTGGCTGGCGGTGCCGATGGCGGCGATCCGGCGGCTGGCGGCCTGCGGCGACCCGGGGGGCGGCTGACCTCGCGGCGCCCCTCGCGGCCGTCCGGCGCCGCCCGGTGCGCCACCCGCCGCCCGCCGTCGCCGCCGTCCACGTCACCGCCGTCCATGTCACCGCCCGCACCGGCCGCCGCCCGTCGGCCGGCCGTCAGCGCCCCACCGAACGACCCCCGCCCCGAGGAGGCCCCGCCCGTGACCGCCCATCCGCCACCCTCGTCCGCTTCTCCCCCGTCCGCCGCGTGCGCCCCGTCCGCCCCGTCCACCCTGGACGGCGTCCGCGCCGCGGCGCCGCCGTCCCCGCCCGCCGTGTCCGTGCTCGCGGCCGCGCCCGCCGCCGGCCGCGCGGTGCGCCCCGCGGACGGCGGCGCCGGGGTCCGCCGCGCCGTCCCGCTCCCGGCGGAGGACCGCGGGCGGCTGCTCGCCGGCGCGCACCACGATCCCCATGCGCTGCTCGGCGCGCACCCGACGCCCGACGGGGTGCTGGTCCGGGCCCTGCGGCCGTACGCCGAGGCCGTCACGGTCGTGGCTCCGGGGCTGCGGGCACCGCTGCGCTCCGAGGGGGACGGGCTGTTCGCGGGAGTGCTGCCGCTGCGGGAGATCCCCGACTACCGGCTGCGGGTCGAGTACCGCGACACCGCGCTGACCGTGCACGACCCGTACCGCTTCCTGCCCGCGCTCGGCGAGGTGGACCTGCACCTGTTCGGCGAGGGCCGGCACGAGCAGCTGTGGCGGGCGCTCGGCGCACGGATCATGACGCACCAGGGGGCCACCGGGACCCGGTTCACGGTGTGGGCGCCCAACGCCCTGGGGGTCCGGGTGGTGGGGGACTTCAGCTACTGGGACGGCACCGGCTTCCCGATGCGGTCGCTGGGCGCGTCCGGGGTGTGGGAGCTGTTCCTGCCGGGCATCGGCGAGGGCGAGCTGTACAAGTTCGAGATCACCCGGCCGGACGGCTCGACGACGGTGCGGGCCGACCCGATGGCCCGGCGCACCGAGTGCCCGCCGGCCACCGCCTCGGTGGTGCACGACTCGCACCACGTCTGGCAGGACGAGGACTGGCTGGCCCGGCGCGGGGAACGGCCGGTGCACACCGCGCCGTTCTCCGTCTACGAGGTGCACCTGCCGTCCTGGCGCCCGGGGCTGACCTACCGCCAGCTCGCCGCCCAACTGCCCGCCTACGTCCGGGACCTGGGCTTCACCCACGTCGAGTTCATGCCGGTGGCCGAGCACCCCTTCGGCGGCTCCTGGGGCTACCAGGTGACCGGCTTCTACGCGCCCACCGCCCGGATGGGCACCCCGGACGACTTCAAGTTCCTGGTGGACGCGCTGCACCGGGCCGGCATCGGGGTGCTGATGGACTGGGTGCCGGCGCACTTCCCCCGGGACGACTGGGCGTTGGCGCAGTTCGACGGGCGGCCGCTGTACGAGCCCGGGGACCCGGCGCGGGCCGCCCACCCGGACTGGGGCACGCTGGAGTTCGACTACGGCCGCACCGAGGTGCGCAACTTCCTGGTCGCCAACGCGGTGTACTGGTGCGAGGAGTTCCACATCGACGGGCTGCGGGTGGACGCGGTGGCGTCGATGCTCTACCTCGACTACTCGCGCGAGGACGGCGCCTGGACGCCGAACGTGCACGGCGGGCGGGAGAACCTCGACGCGGTCGCCTTCCTCCAGGAGATGAACGCGACGGTCTACCGCCGCTGCCCGGGCGTGGTCACCATCGCCGAGGAGTCCACGGCCTGGGACGGCGTCACCCGCGCCACCCACCACGTCGGCCCGGGCGGCTTCGGGGGCCTGGGCTTCGGGCTGAAGTGGAACATGGGCTGGATGCACGACTCGCTCGGCTACGTCGAGAAGGAGCCGGTGCACCGCAAGTACCACCACGGCGAGATGACCTTCTCGATGATCTACGCCTACTCGGAGAACTACGTACTGCCCATCTCGCACGACGAGGTGGTGCACGGCAAGCGGGCGCTGGTGTCGAAGATGCCCGGCGACTGGTGGCAGCAGCGCGCCGACCACCGGGCGTACCTGGGCTTCATGTGGGCCCATCCGGGCAAGCAACTGCTCTTCATGGGGCAGGAGTTCGCGCAGGGCGCGGAGTGGGCCGAGCGGCACGGTCCGGACTGGTGGCTGCTGGACCCGTCGTACGAGGCGGAGCCGGACCACCGGGGCGTGCGCGATCTGGTCCGCGAGCTGAACCGTCGCTACGCGGCCACCCCCGCGCTGTGGGAGCGGGACACCGACCCGGCGGGCTTCAGCTGGATCGACGGGGACGCCGGCGAGGACAACGTCTTCTCCTTCCTGCGGTTCGCCGCATCGGGGCACCGCCCAGGCCGTTCGGGCACGGGGGGAGGGCGGCCGCTGGTCTCGGTCAGCAACTTCTCGCCGGTGGTCCGGCACGGCTACCGGCTGGGCGTCCCCGGCGACGTCCCCGTCTGGCGCGAGGTCCTCAACACCGACGCCGTGCGCTACGGCGGCAGCGGCATCGCCAACGCCGAACCGCTCAAGACCGAGCCGGTCGACTGGAACGGCCGCCGGACCTCGATCACCGCGGTGCTGCCGCCGCTGGCCACGATCTGGCTGGTGCCGGACTGAGGGCCGGCGGGCGGCGGCAGGCGGAAGGGGCGGGCGCCGGTGGCGCCCGCCCCTTCTCCCCTCCCCGCCGGCGTGTGCCGGGGGCGTGTCAGACCGCGACGGGCGCCTTGGCGCCGTCGGCCGGGGCGTCGTCGTCGGACGGTGCGCCGTGGCCGTCGGCGGACAGCGTCCGCTCGTCGAACGGCAGTTGGCCGGAGAGCACCGCGGCGACCCGCTCGCGGTCGATCTCCTTGGTCCAGGTGCCTATCAGGACGGTGGCCACCGCGTTGCCGGCGAAGTTGGTCATCGCCCGGGCCTCGCTCATGAAGCGGTCGATGCCGACGATCAGGCCGACGCCGTCGACGAGTTCGGGCCGGTGCGACTGGAGGCCGCCGGCCAGCGTCGCAAGTCCCGCGCCGGTGACCCCGGCCGCGCCCTTGGACGCGATGATCATGAAGGCCAGGAGCGAGACCTGCTGGCCGAGGGAGAGCGGCTTGTCCATCGCCTCGGCGACGAACAGCGCGGCCATGGTCAGGTAGATGGCGGTGCCGTCGAGGTTGAAGCTGTAGCCGGTCGGCACGGTGATGCCGACGACCGGGCGGCTGACGCCCAGGTGCTCCATCTTCGCGATCAGGCGGGGCAGCGCCGACTCCGAGGAGGAGGTCGACAGGATCAGCAGGAACTCCCGGCCCAGGTACTTCAGCAGCGCGAGGATGTTCACCTTGGCGACCAGCCGGAGCAGCGTGCCGAGCACCACGACGACGAAGAGCAGGCAGGTCAGGTAGAAGCCGACCATGATGACGGCCAGCGACTTCAGCGCGTCCAGACCGGTGGCGCCGACGACCGCGGCCATCGCGCCGAAGGCACCCACCGGCGCCGCCCACATGATCATCGCCAGCACCCGGAAGACCAGCTTCTGGACGTGGCCGATACCGCGCAGCACCGGCGCGCCGGCCGGGCCGAGCGCCTGGAGCCCGAAGCCCACCAGCAGCGCCACCAGCAGGGTCTGGAGCACCTCGCCCTGGGTGAAGGCGGAGACCAGGGTGGTCGGGATGATGCCGAGGAGGAAGTCGGTGGTGGACTCGTGGCCGCCGGCGGTCTGGGCCTGGCCGGCGTGCCGGAGCGCGTCCGTCAGGTGCAGGCCGGAGCCGGGCTCCAGGAGGTTGCCGACGAGCAGGCCGATGGCGAGCGCGATGGTGGACATCACCATGAAGTAGCCGAGGGCCAGTCCGCCGACCGCACCGACCTTGGCCGCCTTGCGGACCGAGCCGACGCCCAGCACGATCGTGCAGAAGATGACCGGCGAAATCATCATCTTGATGAGGTTGACGAACCCGGTGCCCAGCGGTTTGAGCTCCACGGCGAAGCCGGGGGCGGCGAAGCCCACGGCGATGCCGAGCAGCACCGCGCCGATCACGGCGAGGTACAGGAAGTGGGTCCGGTCCCGCTTGGCCGGCCGGGCGTCCTCGGCGGTGCCCCGGGACGACGGGGTCTGTGCAGCCACGGCTGCCCTACCTTTCTGACGGGAGCGTCGATTCTGCGCCGCCTTCGCGGCTCGCGGCGCACGACGAGTCCCGGCGACTATGCACGGCGGTGTGGCGGCCGTCACCCTTGCGTACATTTCGTTCATGTAAAAGTGACCCGGCAGACTGTTCCGCATGCACCTCCCCCGTTTCCGCCGGCCACGGCGGCTGCGCGGTCCGCGCAGCCTCGCCGGACAGCTCTTCGCCATGCAGGTGGTCCTGGTGGCGGCCGTCGTCCTGGGGTGCGCGGTCTTCGCGTACGTCAGCGCCGGGCGGCAGGCGGAGGAGACCGCGCGGCGGCAGGCGACCGCGGCGGCCACCGCCGTCGCCGACTCCCCGGCCGTGGTGGCCGCCGCCCGCACCGCGGACCCGACCGCCGCGCTCCAGCCGTACAGCGAGCGCCTGCGGCGGGACGCCGGGGTGGACTTCGTCGTGGTGATGGCGCCGGACGGGACGCGCTGGACGCATCCGGAGCCGTCCGCGATCGGCGGCCGGTACCTCGGCCACATCGGGCCCGCGCTGCGCGGCGAGATCTTCCCGGAGACGCATATGGGGGTGCTCGGCCCGTCCGTGCGGGTCGTCGCCCCGGTCCGCGACCCCGAGCGGGGCGGCCGGATCACCGCGCTGGTCAGCTCCGGGATCACCATCGCCACCATCAGCGAGCAGCTGCGGGACCAGGTCCTCGCGCTGGTGGGGGTGGCCGCGGCGGCGCTGGTGCTGGGCGGCGCCGGCACCTACGTCGTCAACGCCCGGCTGCGCCGGCACACCCACGGCATGAACGCCGCTGAGCTGGCCCGGATGTACGACTACCACGAGGCCGCGCTGCACGCCGTCCGCGAGGGGCTGCTGATGCTCGACGGGGACGGCCGGGTGGCGCTGATCAACGACGGCGGGCGGGAGTTGCTGGGGCTGACCGGGGACGCGGTGGGCCGGCCGGTCGCGGGGCTGGGGCTGCCGGAGCCGCTGACCGGGGCGCTGCTGGCGGCCGGCCCGCGGGTCGACGAACTGCATCTGACCGGTGAGCGGGTGCTGGTCGTCAACTCCGCGCCGGTCTCCGGCGGCCAGCACCGCGGCAGCGTCATCACCCTCCGCGACCACACCGAACTCCAGGCGCTCTCCGGCGAGTTGGACTCGGTGCGGGGCTTCGCCGAGGCGCTGCGCTCGCAGGCGCACGAGGCGGCCAACCGGTTGCACACCGTGGTGTCGCTGATCGAACTGGGCCGCGCCGAGGAGGCGGTGACGTTCGCCACCGCCGAGCTGGAACTGGCGCAGGCGCTGACCGACCGGGTGGTGGGCGCGGTCGCCGAACCGGTGCTGGCCGCCCTGCTGCTGGGCAAGGCGGCGCAGGCCAACGAGCACGGTGTGGAGCTGGTGTTGACACCCGACAGCCGGATCGACGACGGGGTGATCCCGCCGGACCTGTCCGCCCGGGACCTGGTGACGGTGCTGGGCAACCTCATCGACAACGCCCTCGACGCCGCCGCCCCGCCCCCGGAGCACGGCGCCCCGCCCCAGGTGCGGGTCACCGCGCGGGCGGACGGCGGCGAACTGCTGCTGTGCGTCGTGGACAACGGCCCCGGGGTCGCCGCGGACGCCACCGAGGAGGTCTTCCGGCGCGGCTGGAGCACCAAGGAACGCACCGGCGGCGGCCGGGGGTTGGGCCTGGCGCTCGTCCGGCAGGCGGTGCACCGCCACGGCGGCACGGTCCGGCTCGACCGGGGGCCCGAGGGCGGCGCGCGGTTCACCGTGCGGCTGCCGCTGCGGGTGGCGGACGGGGCACTGCGGTGAGCGGCCCGGTGGACGGCGACGCCCTGCGCGTCCTGGTCGTCGAGGACGATCCGGTCGCGGCGGCCGCGCACGCCCTGTACGTGGGACGGGTGCCGGGCTTCACGGTGTCCGGCACCGTGCACTCGGGCGCCGGCGCCCGCCGCCATCTCGACCACCACCCGGTCGACCTGCTGCTGCTGGACCTGTTCCTGCCGGACGGGCACGGGCTCCAGCTGGTGCGGACGCTGCGCGCGGCCGGGCTCGGCGCGGACATCATCGCGGTGACCTCCGCCCGCGATCTGGCGGTGGTCCGCGAGGGCGTCTCGCTGGGCGTCGTCCAGTACGTGCTGAAGCCGTTCACCTTCGCCACCCTGCGGGACCGGCTGCTGCGCTACGCGGAGTTCCGCGCCACCACCGGGGAGGCCAGCGGGCAGGACGAGGTGGACCGGGCGCTGGCGGCGCTCCGCGCCCCCCGCCCGGCCGAACTGCCCAAGGGGTTGACCTCGCCCACCCTGCGGGCGGTGACCGACACCCTGCGGGCCGCCGCCGACGGGCTGACCGCCGCCGAGGCCGCCGCCGACGTGGGGATCTCCCGGATCACCGCCCGGCGTTATCTGGAGCACCTGGTGGAGAGCGGCCGGGCGGCCCGGGCGCCGCAGTACGGGCACGTCGGCCGCCCGGAGTTGCGCTACCGGTGGTCGGCCCCCTGACCTGAGGGGTCCGGCGGCGCGGCGGCGGTGGCGGACCGGGCGGCGCGGTGCCGGGCCGGGCCGGGCCGGGCATCCGACGTTGGGGCGTCCCGTCGGTCTGCGGACGGACCGCCGTCCATCCCAAGGAGGACGCCGGGGCCCGGCGTGGCACTTCCGGCCGGTCCGGCTTTCGGTCCCTGCGGCCGAAGACCGCGGCGGTCCGCGGCGTCGAGGATGGGACCACGGCCTTCCCGCCGTCTTCGACGACCTTTCCATCCCTTCATCCCTCCTGGGAGTTCGTGGTGCCGCACGCCGCCGTCCCCCGTCCCGCCGTCCCCACCCGCACCGCCCCGGCCGTCGCCGCCCGGGCCACGGACCTGAGCAAGGTCTACGGCCAGGGCGAGACCCGGGTGGTGGCCCTGGACTCCGTCTCCGTGGAGTTCGGCCGGGCCCGGTTCACCGCGATCATGGGCCCCTCGGGCTCCGGCAAGTCCACGCTGATGCACTGCATGGCCGGGCTGGACTCGGTCACCTCGGGCTCGGCCCGGATCGGCGACGCGGAGCTGGCCTCCCTCAACGACAAGCAGCTGACCCGGCTCCGCCGCGACAAGATCGGCTTCGTCTTCCAGGCGTTCAACCTGCTGCCGACGCTCACCGCGCTGGAGAACATCACGCTGCCGATGGACATCGCCGGCCGCCGCCCGGACCAGGAGTGGATCGGCCGGGTCGTGGAGACCGTCGGCCTGTCCGGGCGGCTGGGGCACCGGCCGTCCCAGCTCTCCGGGGGCCAGCAGCAGCGGGTCGCGGTGGCGCGGGCGCTGGCCGCCCAGCCGGAGATCATCTTCGCGGACGAGCCGACCGGCAACCTCGACTCCCGGGCCGGCGCCGAACTGCTGGGCTTCCTGCGGGAGTCGGTGCGGGCGATGGACCAGACCGTGGTGATGGTCACCCACGACCCGGTCGCCGCCGGCTTCGCGGACCGGGTGGTCTTCCTCGCCGACGGCCGGATCGTCGACGAGCTGCACGAGCCCACCGCGGACGCCGTACTGGACCGGATGCGGCGCTTCGAGACCGCCGGCCGGACCAACTAGGGCGCTGCCCGACCCGCCGCCCGCCGCGCCCCGGACCCGTACCCCCAGGACTGACACCACCATGTTCAAAACCGCCCTGCGCAACCTCCTCGCGCACAAGGCCCGCCTGATGATGACCGCGCTCGCGGTCCTGCTCGGCGTCGCCTTCGTCGCGGGCACCCTGATCTTCAGCGACACCGTCGGCGAGGCCGTCAAGAACGCCTCCGCCAAGAACCTCAAGGACGTGGCCGTCTCCGTCCAGGCCGTCAGGGACCCCAACGCCGATGCCGGCCCGGAGGCGGACGGCAGACACCGCACCGCCCTCGACGACAAGATCGCCGACCGGGTCCGCGCCCTGCCGGGGGTGACGTCGGTGCGCGCCAGCGTCACCGGCAACGCGGTCCTGGCCGGCCGGGACGGTCAGCCGATCGGCAACGGTTGGCAGGACCACGCCGTCAACTACCAGCCGGGCGAGGACGGCAAGGACCCGCGCTATCCGCTGGTGCAGGGCCGCGGCCCGGCCTCCGACGGCGAGATCGCGCTGGCCGAGTCCACCGCGAAGGCCGCCGGCGTGCGGATCGGCGACACCGTGCGGTTCGCCACCGACGGCCCGGTGCTGACGAAGAAGCTGGTCGGCATCGTGGCGACCGACGATCCGGCGGTCACCTCGGGCGCCAGCCTGGCGCTGCTGGACACCGCCACCGCGCAGAAGTTGTATCTGTACCCGGGCCAGTACGACGAGTTGGTGGTGGCGGCCGCCCCCGGCACCGATCAGCGGGAGCTGACCGAGAAGGTCAGCGCGCTGCTGCCCACCGGCCGCGGCGTGGCGACCAGCGGGCACGACCTCGTCGCCGAGCAGGCCCGGCGGATCGCCGACCAGAACAGCGCGCTCAGCCAGACCCTGCTGGTCTTCGCCGGGATCGCCCTGTTCGTCGGGATCTTCATCATCGCCAACACCTTCACCATGCTGATCTCCCAGCGCAGCCGTGAGATCGCCCTGCTGCGCGCGGTGGGCGCCTCCCGCCGTCAGGTCGTGCGCTCGGTGCTCGTCGAGGCCGCCCTGCTGGGCCTGGTCTCCTCGGTCGTCGGCTTCGCGCTGGGCGCCGGGATCGCGGTGGGGCTGCGGGCCGTGATGGACGCCAACGGCGCGGGCTTCCCGGACGGCCCCGTGGTCATCAGCCCGGCCGCGGTGCTCTCCGCCCTGGGGGTCGGGGTGCTGGTGACCGTCCTGGCCGCCTGGCTGCCGTCCCGCAAGGCGGCGCGGATCGCCCCGGTGGAGGCGCTGAGCAGCGTCGAGGCACCGCCGGCCGCACGCAGCCTCGTCGTCCGCAACAGCATCGGCGCGCTGATCGCCGGCGCCGGCGTCGCGGTGATGCTGTGGGTCTCCACCCTCACCTCCAGCGACGACCTGCCGATCGCCATGGCGGGGTCGGCGCTGACCCTGACCGGCGTGATCATCCTGGCCCCGCTGCTGTCCCGGCCGCTGGTCTCGCTGGCCGGCGCGGTCACCACCCGCTTCTTCGGCATCACCGGCAAGCTCGCCAAGGAGAACGCGCTGCGCAACCCGCGGCGGACGGCGGCGACCGGCTCGGCGCTGATGATCGGCCTGACCCTGATCACCGGGATGACCGTGGCGGCACACTCCGCCCAGGTGGCCACGGACAAGATGATCGGCCGCGGACTGACCGCCGACTACCAGATCAAGACCGGCAACTACGTCGGCGTGGACCCGAAGTTGTCCGCGAAGGTGGCCGACCTCCCCGGCATCGAGGCGGTGGCCCCGCTCCGCGGTACCGGCTTCACCACCGACCCCGGCCCCGGCCGGGACAGCGGCTTCGGCTACCTCCGCGGCACCGACCTCGACCAGATCGACAAGGTCGCCCACCTCACCTTCACCGAAGGGTCGTTGGACGCCCTCAAGGCCGGTGGCATCGCCGTCTCGCAGTCCGGCGCGAAGGAGCACGGCTGGCGCCTCGGCGACACCGTGAAGATCGAGTTCGACGAGAAGCGGAAGATCCGCGCGAAGGTCGCCGCGATCTACACCGACCTTGAGGCCCTCGGCTCCGCCTTCACCTCCACCACCCTGGTCGATCCGTACCTGGAGCGCTTCCGCAACGAGGAACTCCTGGTCAAGACCGCGCACGGCGCCTCCCCCGCGATCGCCAAGGAGATCCGGCACACGCTCGGCGACAACCCGCTGGTGAAGGTCCAGGACCACGAGGACCTGCGCAAGGAGACCGCCGGGCAGATCACCACCATCGTCAACATGGTCTACGGGCTGCTCGGCATGGCCGTGATCATCGCGGTGGTCGGTGTGGTCAACACCCTGGCCATGTCGGTCTTCGAGCGCACCCGCGAGATCGGGATGCTGCGCGCCATCGGCCTGGCCCGCAGCGGCATCAAGCGGATGGTCCGGCTGGAGTCGGTGGTCATCTCGCTCTTCGGCGCGGTGCTCGGCATGGGCCTGGGCATCTTCCTGGCCTGGGCCAGCGGCAAGTTGGTGAGCTCGTCCTTCCCGACCTACGCCATGGTGCTGCCCTGGGGCCGGCTCGGCCTGTTCGTGCTGATCGCGCTGGTCGTGGGGGTGCTGGCCGCGCTGTGGCCGGCCCGCCGGGCCGCCCGGCTGAACACGCTGGAGGCGATCGGCGCCGAGTGAGGCACCGGTAAACAGGCCGTGGGGGGGGGCCCCCCCCCCCGGGGGGCCCCCCGGGGGGGGGGGGGGGGGGCGGGGGGGGGCGGGTGTAAGACCGGCGCCCCCCCCACGGGGGGGGCGGCGCCCCCCGGGGGCGGG
>NZ_JBIVOW010000047.1:0-17618 GCF_044754325.1 Streptomyces sp. NPDC093097 | reverse complement strand
CCGCTACCCAGCAGGCAAAACACACCCAACACCCAAGAAAAAGAACACCGTTGCAACCGGCAAAGCCGGTCGCAACGGTAAAAAGTAAAGCTAAGGCTGCGCCGTCCGCTCAACGCCACCGGCAGCCTCAGGCCCCTGAGGCTGCCGGAGTTGCCTGTCAGCCGCTCAAGCACGGCTCACGGCCGGGAGTTGCGATAGCCCGGCGGGCGGCGGAGGGCGCGGGTCCTGCAGGAGGTTGCGGGGCGGCCCAGCCCTACAGCTGTCGCGGGATACAGCTGAACCGCCGGCCCCGGATCTATGAGGCGGTGCTCGCAGCCTCCACAATGTCCGCCGCTACGTATAGCGTCAGGGCGCTGCCTGTGCGGTTGAGCTTGGTGGCAGCCCAGTGGAAGGGGTTTTCCACCTCTGTGGCACGGACGAGGTTTTCCATTTTGGGGTAGAGCGCCGGTGCGAGGAGCTTCCGCAGGCGGCTGAGGGCATCCTCTCGGTCCGGGGCGTAGCGGTTGAAGGGCAGATAGAGCGTGGCGTCATCGGGCTGAGCATCGCTGCGGGAGGTCATGCTCCAGCACAGGGTGGGACGCACGCCCGGGCCGGCCAGTGCCTGCGAGCTGTCGGCTGACATGCTGTCGACGAAGGCCGCGGCCGTGCTGCGGGCTGTATCGGAGAGTTCGCCCACCCGTGCGGCAAGAGCGGACGTGGAGCGCTCGTCCACCGTGGTGTAGAACTTGACCCTGGCGCGTGGTGAGGTGTGCAGGTCCAGGGAGAAAAACGCGGGTATCAGGTGGGCCAAGCCGTGCGGGTCGTGCTCTTGCAGCCACCGCCAGGCGGGGCCGTGGCCCAACCGGTCCAGCGCCTCGCCGACCAGGTCACGGTTTCGTTCGATGCCCGCGGCCATGGTGTCGAAGTAGACCTTGCTTGCCCCGATTCCGTCCGGTCGGACCGACACCGCTGTGCAGAGCCCGAACGCTGCCCGGTCGCTGCGGGGCTGGAAGAGGTCGCGCAGCGTGCGGGCGTGGACCAGTTCGGCGACGCCGCGGTCTTCCAGTGTTTCCAGGGTCCGCCACCCCTGCTGCCAGCTGGCCCGGGCCGTCGTGGCGCCGTTCGGGGCGAGGGGACGGAAGAAGATGCGCACGTCGACGCGGTCGGCATCGAGCACGAGGGAGTACTCGAACGGGGCGCCGCGCCGGGCTTTTTCCGATTCCTCGATGCCGCGGGAGGTGCGGTGCCCCCAGCTGCCGAACAACAGGGCGACGGCATCTGCGGTTGAGGCGGCGAAGCCGGGCCCCAGTTCCAGTACGTCGCCCAGGTACCTCATGCCGCGGACGGCACGGTCGGCGTAGCTGTCGGAGTCGAATGCGATGGAGGTCACAGCTGTACGCTCGCGTACGGGGTGGTGTCGATGCCGGGGTAGAGCTCTGTGAGGTGCTTGAGGCTTTCGGCGCTCCAGTAGGGGTCGCCGGCGGGCGGGAAGCCGAGCAGGTGACGCTGACGGGGGGTGAGATCCACCATGAACTCGCGGAAGGTATCCCAGTTGGGTGAGGCGGGGCGCAGAGACCACAGGTGTTTGTCTGTCCAGCGCGCCGCAGCAGCATGGATGTTGAAGAAAAGGGCGAGTCGGCGCCCCTCGCGTGCCCGGTAGGCGGAGCCGCGGTGCACGATGTCGCCGACGAACAGCAGGACGGAGCCCTTCTTGGCCTCGATAGGACGCTCGCGCTCATACAGTTCGGGATAGGCGCTCTTGTCGTAGGAGGCCTTCTTCGCCTCGGTGATCAGGGGGACACCAAGATAGTCGGCGCGTCCGACCACGTAGGTGGGGCCGGTGTCTTCGGTGACGTCGGTCAGGTACACGATGCCGTAGAGGCGCTGGTAGATGCCGTCGGTCCTGGGATGCAGGAGGCTGCTGGCCGCCCAGGCGTCGTTGTGCAGGGTCTGGTCCCGGGTCTCGCCGTAGGCGGTGCCGTACTTGGCCTGGATGAAGGAACTAGTCAGGCGCAGGTCGGAGGTTCCCATGAGGTGTTCGGCGACATCGATGGCGCGGTTGTCCAGCGAGATGCGGTTCAGGGCGTTGCTGGTGAAGGGGAAGGGAACCGCGTGCTTGAGGGCGGTGATCTCCTCAGCGGTGCTGCTGGCCGCCTCCGGGTCGGGGAAGTAGCTCTCCATGGCGGCGGCGGCGTCCTGGAGGGCCTGGCCGGTTAAGAAGTCGGGCACCAGGGCGTACCCGGTCTCGGCTATCTGCTCTGCGATGCTCTTGGCGTCCACGGATCAGCCCCCGCTCGGCATATGTCTGTTTCCCTGCCTGGACGGGCGGTAGGAGACGATGATGTTCTTCTGGAAACCGTCCAGCTTCAGTGCCTCCCCCACCGGCACGCCGTCGACTTCGATCCATGCGTGAGCGGCGAAAGGCATCAGGTTGACCCCGGAGACCCAGTCCGGCCATCGCCCGCGCATGCGGGCCAGCAGCGCGGCGGCGACCGCGCGCTCGAGGCAGTACTGTCCCGCACAGCGGCTGCTGACCGCGACGACATCGCTGCGGGCCCGCAGCGCCTCCTGGTGGGAGGCGGGGGCGGCGCCCCGGCTGAGGCGGCGCAGCAGGCGCTCCATCCGGTAGGGGGTCAGCTGGGTGACGGCGCGGCCGACGGTCACGGCGAGGCGGGGCAGGATGCTTTTGTGCAGGGGAAGCCGCGCTCTGGGCTCGAGTGTCATGGGCAGGGTCATGGACCGGTCACGACCTTTGCTGTCCGCATGTCGTCGACGAGTTTCTGGATGTCGTCGGGGATCCGGTCGCTCGCTTGCGGGAATTTTTCCTGGAGTTCGCTCACGATGGAGGGAATGGAACGGCCCGAGGAGAGCATCTCGAAGACCTTGACGCCCAGCGGATTCAGCCGGAAGTACTTCCCCGTCTTTTTGTTCAGCAGTACGGCCGCATCGCCATCTTGGGTGAGCACGGTGTGCAGTGAGGGCCTCAGCACGGCGATGCCAATCGTCGGTTCATTAGCAGTCCTTCCGTTTCGTTTTTCGGTGCCGTCGCGCCGGCAACGACCTGCATCCAGGCCTCCGCACCGATGGTGAGTTCCAAGGCTGCCGTTTCGTGCTGCGGTCTCATGTTGTCCTTGATGCGGGAGCGCAGGCATGCCAGGTCCACCAGCCCCTGTTCGGCCAGGAGTGAATCTTCGAACATAGCCAGCAGCGCCTTGCGGTTTCTGGCCAGGCCGTGGTGCACCGACATGCTGAATTCGCCTTTGGTGGAGCGGGCGAGTGCGGTTTTCGGGCCGTTCTTTTGCATCGCTGTGCGCAGGATGGGTTTGTAGCTGGTGCCGGGGAGAGACTCGGCGCGCGAGATGGACAGCGAAGCCTGCAGGACCCGGTCGTCCATGTACGGCAGCGACAGCTGGATGCCCTGGTGCTCCATCAGGGCCCGCAAGGGTGCCAGCCGGTGGCCGCCGATGCGCTGGCCGGCCAGAGCGGTGTGGGTAGCCCTGTCCGGTGCCTGGGGGGCGATGTCGGCCTGGGCGTAGATGAGGGCGCGGACGGCATCGGCGGTGCCGGTGGTGGCCCACGGCGGCATGTGCAGCTGCGGGCCCCAGTTGACGGTCGGCCTGAGCACGTCCGGGCGGGGGTGGTGCAGCGTGCGCAGTTCCTCGTCCAGCCACTGGCGATAGGTGGGCTGGCTGCTCAGCGCGCGCGCCGCCGCGGGCAGCGTCCAGCGGCGCAGCCGGGCCAGGGGGCGGATGCCGCGCAGGGCCTTGAGCGGTGAGGTGGCGTACAGGTCGCTGAAGTAGGACGGGGCCACGGTGAACAGCTCATCGCCGCCGAACCCGCCGAGGTGCACCGTCGCGCCGGTGGCCGCGAAGACTGTGGACATCGCGGCCTTGCGGGTCCGGTTGCGGATGAGCGTGTAGGGCTCGCCAAGGCCGTAGGGGACCGACTGGTCGAGCCCGCACTCGGGGTTCCAGATGCCGTCGTACGGCCCGGGGACGTCCTCGGGCCCGAGGACGGTCAGGTCCCGGCCGATCTCCTTGGCGGCGATGGCCGCCCAGTGCGCGTCGTCGTGGTTGGGATCTATCGTCTGCTCGACGAACGCCTGGAACTGGGCACCTTGCTCGGCCAGGAGGAAGCACAGGGAGGTGGAGTCCATGCCGCCGGAGAGGTCTGCGGACAGCCCTTCGGCGGTGGCGGCGCGGACGCTGACCGCTTCCTCCAGCGCGGTGCGCAGCGCAGGCGCTCCCTCGGCGATGGACAGCGCCGCGGCGGGTGGTCGCCACCAGGTAGTGGTGGTCACGCGGTCGCCGCAGACCTGCAGGCGCTGGTCGGCGGGGAGCCGGCGCACGCCGGTCCAGCAGGTCTCTTGCGTCAGGCCGTAGTCGAGGCCCGGGTGGATCAGCCCCCAGGCGGCCATCTCCAACCGCGGGGCTGCGCCGGTCAGGCGGGCAAGGACCTCTACGGAGTCCGACACCGCGTACGGGCCGTCCGCGCGCTTGACGTAGAAGACCTGGCGCAGCCCGGAGGCGCTGCCCTGGATGTGGGTGGCTTGTCCGTCGGTGTACAGGATATGGAAGCTGCCGGCGAATTCGTGCGCGGCGGTCATTACGCCGTCGGCATCGTTATACCGGTCGAGAAGGCGTGCCAGGCACCCCGCGTCGACGTGAAATTCGCCGAAGAGGGCGAGGCGCCTGGCACCAGCCTCGGCCACAAGCAGGCTGGCGTGGAGCGTTTTCGCTAGTAACCACGTACTGCCTGATTGGTGCCGGACCGTGGACGTATTTTCGGTCAAGGCGGTGTTGCTCAGGTACGCACTGCCGACGTTTCCCGGGAAAGCAACGAACCATGACGCACCCAAGATCTTGTCCCCCCATGGCTGACCGAAACTACGCATTGATTCAGATGATGGCCACGCCCTCGCCGTCGTCGCTGGCCCAGCCGTACCACGTGGTCAGTTCACTGAACTCGCCGACCGGCACCAGTGCGGGCGCCTCGTACTCAATGGTCTCGTCAGTCATTTGTGTCACCCCCTCCCCCGAAAGAAGTGATCGTCACATTAGTTACACGGATTGCGGCAAACAAGATCATTCAGAGCATGCGGGCAAGAATGGCTCTTTCGCTGCGGTTGACAAGTCGAGCTCCGCACGCCCAAAGGTGTCCGATTTGCACCATACTTACCTGTTGTCTACATGTAGATCAGTGAGGGATCTTGGTGAGACGTGTGTAGTGCGTGTAGGAGATGGGGAAATCGAGTCATTCCTGTGTCAGAGGGCTGGAGAGAGGCGGTGCCGAAGACCCCGATGACGGCAGCGCCGCACCCCACGGACTGCCCGGTGCGGCTGCTCGTCAGCCGCCGCAAAGCCCGGTACCCAGTCGTCGGTCCAATCCGCCAGCGGAGCGCAACCCTGTGCGAGGGACGTCGGGCGCAGCCCCAAACCGCGCCCCGGTGCTGCGGACCGACGGCCTCCTCATCGGCACTCAGACGGCCCCCGCTCTCCGGGCTTGGTAGGGAGGC
Source organism: Streptomyces sp. NPDC093097 (assembly GCF_044754325.1). NCBI lineage: Bacteria > Bacillati > Actinomycetota > Actinomycetes > Kitasatosporales > Streptomycetaceae > Streptomyces > Streptomyces sp. NPDC093097. The sequence goes on along the minus strand of NZ_JBIVOW010000047.1, from coordinate 12,124 downwards.
AGGCGGCTGGCTCCGCCGCCCCGGCCCGACGCGCTGCCGGTGCTCTTCCGACCTCCTGGGTACGGCGGTGCGGCCTGCTCGGGGCGGGGCGGCAGCGCTAGATAATGCCGACGGTCCCCGGAGCGGTAAAGCTCCGGGGACCGTCGGCGTTGGCCAGTGCTGCCGCCCGTCAGGCAGTACGTTCTACGGCCGTCTCCCGCATCGTGGGAAGCCCGACGGCGGACGGCTGCGCTTCGAAACGCGTGGCGAGGAAGACCTGGACGGCGCCGGTCCACACCAGTGCCGACCCCAACAGGTGCAAGCCGACGGCCAGCGCGGGCAGTCCGCTCAGCGACTGCACCACCCCGACCGCGCCCTGGGCCAGCACCACAGCGACGAAAGAGAGCGCCTTCTGGCGTGCACGCCCCTGGCCGTCCTTGGGCAACGCCCGCAGCAGGTACCCCGCCAGGACGAGCGCGGCCACCGCGAGCGCACCATGGATGACCGTCACGACCGTCCAGTTGAAAGGCATCCGGTGCACATCGCTGGAGTCCCCGGCATGGGGCCCCGCCCCCGTGGCGAGCGTGCCCGCCACGAGCAGGAGCGCCGTCGCGCCAAGCAGCCAGCCCGCTGCGCCACGGCAGCGCTCCGGCAACCGGGGCCGCTCCCCCTGCCCGGCCCCCGGGCCCTCAAGGGCAAGTGACTCGCGGCGCACTCGGTCCCAGGTGACCACCGTTGTGGTCAAGAACAGGATGGCAGCGAGGAAGTGCGCGGCGACGACGTAGGGACTCAGCTTCATCCACACGGTCACGCCACCGACCACCGCGTTGAGGACGACCACCCAGAACTGCGCCCAGGCCCCGCGCAGCACAGCACGCGACGGTGCGCTCTGCAGGCGAGCAGCGATGATGACCCAGCCGACGACGACACACAGCACGCCGGTGAGCAGCCTGTTGCCGAACTCGATCACACCATGGATGCCCATCTCCGCAGTGGGCGCCAGCGTGTCCGCGGTACACATCGGCCAGTCCGTGCACCCCAGCCCGGAACCAGTCACCCGCACGACCCCGCCGGTGGCCACGATGCCGATGCCGGCCACGACCGAGACGAACGACGCCAGGCGGACACTTCGCGGCCCAAGGGAAAACCGGCCGGCCAGCCAGGAGAGAGGTGTCTGCACAATTGTCCTCTGCTTCACGTGAGTTTCGGATTGTCCAGACTACGCACGCCCTCTGCCCCGCTTGAGGACGGGCCATCGGTCCCGCGACAACGTCGCCAACAGTCGTGGTGAGCACCGTGATTGCAAGCAGCGCGACGAGGACGGTGATGACGGAGACCGTCTGGCCGGCATACCCGCTCGGATGCAACGGCACGGCCACCCTCCCTCCCTCCGGGCCATGGGCGGGAGGAGTCCCTTACCTGTGGTCAGGTCGGCGAGGGCGCCAGGTGCGGATCTCCAGGTGAGTGATGTGCGCGGCGGGGTCGATGCGGCCGGTCTCGGTCGGCCATTGGTGGATGGCGGCGGAGCCGTAGGAGCGTTCTTCGGTGTGGTCGGTGCGCTGGATGACGTCGCGGCGAATGCCGGGTGAGTCGGTGCGGCTGCTGGAGGAGTGCAGGTAACCGGTCTTGTTCATGCGGACAGTGAAGGCCAGGCGCAGGTTTTGGCGGGCGGCTTCGGCGATTGGAGGGCGCAGTCGGGTGGAGCCGGAGGCGATGGCCTGGGCGCCGAAGCGGCCGGTGCTGGTGGCGTTGAGCGGACGGCGCAGCCTTAGCATGGTGTGATGCGATCGCAGCCTGTCGTGGGGTTCCAGGTGGCTTCGGTCCACTCGATCGCGCTTCGATCGCCCATCGCTGTCTCTCCTGCCGTGAGCCTCGAACGCCTTGCGTGCCAGGCGCTTCTGGTGCGCTGCCTAACGAGCGGCGTACCGAACTGGCACGCGACCAGCCCATCATTCACTTCGAATGCCTGTCCCGAAAAGGGGGGACGCCTCAACTCGTCTAGCGGCAAGGCTGGTTGCCGCGTAGACCTTGAGGCGTCGGCAGATCGAACCGCGCGGCGCCGGCGCCGTGTCTGCGCCGCAGGAAGTGGCCTGATCTGGAGACGGCGCTCGCCGCGACCGCGAACGCCTCCACCACAAGATAGTCCGGTCAGCGTCAGTGGGCGCGACAGAACGGTGGCAACGCCCCAGTTACTGGGCTCCGGCTACTGGTCAGGTACGGGGGTTGGTCACTTCGGCTCTTGGCGTAGGTCTTTGAGGGCCTTCTCGAGCAGGTGGTAGCGCACGCGTTCGTGTTCCAGTCGCACGTTATGGCCGAACTCGCCTTCCACGAGGCTTTCGTGGAGATCGGCTTCTTCTGGTGTGAGCGTGGTGAGGTGCTCGTGGGTGGGGGTTTCTTCCTTCACCCATTGGCTGCGGTGCGCCAGCAGCACGTTCCTGTCCATCAGGATGGACCGGGCGTGGGGGAAGGCTCGGCGTAGCCGGTCGAGGATGGTGAGGCCGTGAGTGTCTAGGTCACCCCAGTAGATCAGGCGGACATCCTGCAGCCAGGTCAGGGCGGAGAGTTGGGTGACGGCATAGCCGCCACCGTGGATGACGATGCTGTGGGGCTGGCTAGGGAAGGCCAGATAGGTGGTTTCGTTCTCGACGACATGCACGGTCGTGACGCCGGGTGGCCTGGCGGTGAATTCGTCAACACGGACCGTGAGTTCGTTGAAGCCCGCCAGTGACGCGCCGCCGAGCAGGCGGAAACGCAGGTAGGCGGGTTTGCGCAGGAAGCGAAAGCGAGCGGCGAATTCGGTACGGGCAGATTCGGTATCGATGCGGTCGTCGGGGAGGCAGTGCTCGAGCAGGGTGGTGAGGATGGCGCGGTGGTGTTCGATGAACTTGGTGTCCACCCCGGGTACGTCGAGCTGGCGCAGGTAGACGGCCGGGCCGCGGTAGTCGATGATCCACCCGATGGTGGCTTGGAGCCGTGGCCAGTCGGCTTCTCGTTGGACGACCTTCATCGGGTGCACAGCCATCCATGCGGCCAGCGGGGGCAGCGTCTCGCGGGCAGCGGCCAGGAGGGATGCGTAGCGGTTGACCGTGCTGGTGACGCCCAGGAGGGTCCACAGGTCTTCGCGGCGTTCGATCCAGACCCGGGCGGGGACCTTGTTCACGCCGGACAGGCGTCCGCCGAGCTGCCGGTACTCAATGCGCATGCGCCGGTTGGCTCCGGGAGCCCACGACGTGGCCCAGGCGAGGACTTGGTCGTAGTACTGGGTGATGTCGCCGGCCTTCGGGCCCCGCAGGGGTACGTCGAGTGGTTCCCATGCGGCGCCGTCGGCGAGCTGGGTGAGGTAGTGGCCGCGGTCCCAGCGTTTGCGCAGGCGGGCGACGACGTCGCGGGGTGTGGGCCAGTTCTGGGTGTGAGTGACGGCCATGTCAGCTGTCCCGTCCGGTTGCGGGCTGTAGGGCGGCCAGGGTGCGGGCGAGGCGTTCTTGGCGGTATTGGGCGATGGTCAGGGTGCGCAGGCGGGAGTGGTGTCCGGTCGGGTTGTCGACGAAGCCGACGGCGGACACATAGGGCTCGATGACGTGGATCTTTTGCAGCGGGGTGACGATGAGGAGTTGCAGGCCCAGGCGCTTGAAGAGGTCCAGGGCGAAGCGGGCCGATTCCTCCGAGCCTCGGCCGAAGGCTTCGTCGATGACAACGAAGCGGAAGGTACGGCTCCTGCTGCTGGTCGTGTCCAGCTTGAACTGGTAGGCGAGGGAGGCGGCCAGGATGGTGTACGCGAGCTTCTCCTTCTGGCCGCCGGACTTGCCGCCGGAGTCGGAGTACACCTCGTACTCGGAGTCGTCCTCGCGGCGTCGTTCACTGGCGCTGAAGACGAACCAGTACCGCACGTCGGTGACACGCTTGGTCCAGCCGCGGTCGCTTTCCGTGGAGCCTTCGCGGCCCTTGAAGCGTTCGATCAGGCGCTGGACCTGGTGGAACTTCTCCTCGGAGTACAGGTCAGAGTCGTCGCCGGACAGGACGTCGTCGGTGCAGGCGCGCAGTTCCGCAGTGAACTCGCGGATCTCGGTGTTGGGGGTCTGCTCGAGCTTGAGCACGATGTAACGGCCCGGGTTGTAGTCGATGTCAGCCAGCGACTCGTTGATGGTGTTGATGCGGTCGCCGATCTCGTCGGCCCAGATGTTCAACTGCGCGTGAAATCCGGCGATTTCGCGGATCACGTTGGTCTTCAGGTAGGTGCGGAACTGGTCCTGGAAGCGCGGCAGGTCGTCGGCAACGAGCTGCTGGTGCACAGCGCGGTATCCGGGGGCGGAGGCGACGGAGGCGTCGAGCTCGCTGGTCTCAACCTGATAGGTATTGCGGAAGGCGCTCATCTGGGCGGCGATCGTCTGGGCGAGGCGAGTCTGCTCCTTGGCCCAGCGGTGCTTGTGCGCCGTCATCTCCTCGCGCAGCCGGGTTTCGGTCTGCGCGCACTCCTGCGCGGTCCAGCACGCCAACCGGGCTGTGGTCAGGCGCTGCTCGAGGGCTGGGAAGTGGGCCTGTGCATCGCCGGCGGCCGGTTCGTCGAGTACGGCGCGGGCCTCGTCGCGAGCGCGTTCAGCGGCGTCCCGTTCGCCACAGACCCGGCCCCAGCTCTGGCTGGCCTTCTCGTGGGCGGCTTCCTGTTCGGTGATTTCGCCGGCGATCTCCGTAAGGCGCCTGGTGAGTTCATCCAGATCCTTGGAGTCGGCCTGCAGACGCTGCTTCTCGCCGGTCAGCTCGGTGATGCGCCGTACCGCAGACGGCCAGTCGATCTCGGTGTAGTCCTGCATCGCCGCCAGCCGGTCGAGGACCTTGTCACGGCTGATGGCGTCCTCGTAGGCGGCTCCCAGCCCGCGCCTCTTCTTCTCCATCTCGCGCTGGTCGCCATGGACCCGCCCCGCCTGATCCAGGAGGGCATCGATCTTCGCCTGGTTCGTCCAGCCAAGCACATAAGTGCTGCGGTCATCGACACGGGTGGTGTCGTTCTTCTCGTGGCGGCCCCTCACCCCCTTGATCAATCCCTGTGCGGTAATGGCCAGTTCGGCGTGCCGGAAGTCCTCCATGGTGGACACGCAGGCGTGGGAGGCTCGGCGTTCGAGCTCGCCGGCGAGCCACGGGGCGAACGGCGAGTCGTCTCGCACTTCGAGCTTGGTGAACAGCGCCGTGGACGCTCCTGTGGGCAGGCGCCGCGGCGGGAGCTTGTCCGGGACGCGAAAGTAGACCAGCTTCGTCCCCAGGTGGTGGTCGTTGATCCAGTCGGAGACACGGGCGTACTGGTCGCCGGGGACCAGGAGGGACACGGCGAAGCCGCGCAGCAGCCGCTCGGCGGCTCCGGCCCACTCCTGTTCCTCGTCGCGGACCTGAATGAGTTCGCCGGCGAACGGCAGGACACTCTCCTCGATGCCGAGTTCGCGGCTCAGGCGGGTGCGTACCTCCAACTGCTTTCGGGGGATGTTGCTGCGGCGCGAGCGCAGACTGATCAGATCTTCGTTGAGGTCCTCGGCCCGCTGCTTCAGCCGTGCGGCCTCGACCGCGAGCGTCTCCAGCGCCGTGCGCGTCTCCTGTGTCGTCGCGACGACGTCATGCTGGGCCCGGGCGATCTCCTCAAGCCGGTCGGTGAACTGGGCCTGATCGGTGACCGGAGCCAGCTCGGCCTGCTCCAGCAGGGCGGCGTGCTGGCGGGCCCGCTTCTCCTGAGCGGCGCGCCGCTGCTCCGTCTCCTCGATCTGGCGCTCCAGTTCACCCAGGCGCCCGCCACCCAGGCCCTCACGCTGCAGTTCCCACCGGCGCTCCTGGCCCCGCAGCCGATCCAGCTCCTCCTTCGCGGTCTTCTTCTCGCTGTCCAGGCGGGCGAGCATCCTTTCCAGCTCGGCGCGCCGGGCTTCGTGCAGAACCGACGTGCGCTCGGCGATGAAATACCGTAGGGCGGCCTGCTGGGCGTCGGCCTCGTCGATGCGTGCGGCCAGGCCCTCGTAGGCGTCGCAGTCCTCAAGCAGCGGGGTGAGAGCCTCGATCTGGGCGCGGGCCCGCTGAACCGAGTTGTAGGTGGTGGTCAGCGCGTCGAAGTGACTCACGATGTTGTCGGTCATGGCCGCCGCATCGAACGGTTCGAGCATGTGACTGCGCACGAATTCGTCCAGGCTGCCCACCGACTTCATCGACACCGTCTGGTGGAAGAGTTCCAGCGCCTGCTCGGACTCGATGCCCATACGGCGCCGGAAGTCCTTGCTGTAGGGCGGGAACGTCTTGTGGACGCGGACATCGCCAGCTTCGAGGCGCTTCTTCAGGGCCCGCACCTCGGTGCCGAAGTCTGCGAAGTCTCCGGCGACGGACAGCGCCCGGTCGGCGACGAGGAACAGCCGCTCGGGGCTGGTGGCGTTCGGATCGGCCAGCCAGAACATCTGCCCCAGCGTGACGGTCGCCGCCAGCGCCGGGTTATGGAACACGCCCAGGATGACGGAGTAGCTGCCCGGCTTGCGCAGCGCCACCGGCTTGGTCGTCCCGGTGGTCTCGTTGCGTTCGGACTTGTAGTGGCCCAGGACGTAGGAGCGCAGGCTGCGCTCGCGGCTCTCCGCGCCGGCAGCCTTGTTGTAGGCAATCTTGTGGGCGGGCATGAACAGGGTGGTGATCGCATCCACCAGGGTGGACTTGCCGGAGCCGATGTCCCCGGTCAACAGCGCGTTGGCGCCGCCGAGGCCGAAGGACCACACGTGCTTGTCGAACGTGCCCCAGTTGTAGACCTCCAGACGCTCCAGCCGGAATCCGGCCGCGGCAACGTCGGTGGAGCGTTTCCTGGCCTTCGCCGGTATCGCGGCCACCCTGATCTGCTGCCGCCGACTCGGCGGCTCAGCCGTCCCCTATGATCTCGATCATGGGCAACTTCTCCTGAGCGGGCCGCGACGGTCCACAGACATCCGCCCGGCAGGTGCCGGGCCCCGTCAGCGTGCCCGCACGCTCTCCTCGGGAGACACGACCACACCATGTCCGTTCACTCTGCCCGTTCCGCCCTGGACGACCGCATCGCACGCCTGCGACAGCTCGCCCACGCCGACACTCTGCTGGAGGGCGTACTGCTCTACGGCTCGTGGACCGTGGACGAGGCCGACGCCCATTCCGACATCGAGGCGTATTTCTACGTCCAGGACGACCGCCTCGCCGACTTCGACGGCCCCGCCTTCCTGGCACAGCTCGCACCGCTCCAGCTCTCCTACACCAACATGTACGGCATCCTCGCCGTCGTCTTCGACGACCTGATGCGCGGCGAGTTCCACCTCACCCCCGCCGGTCCCGGCATCGACGAAGTCCCCACCTGGCAAGGCATGGTGCACCTACCCCGCCCCGACGCCGCCGTCCTGCTCGACCGCACCGGCCGGCTCACCCGGGCCGCCCGGCAGCTGGCTGCCTTCCAGCCGCCCGAGCCGGTGACCACCGCCCAGCAGCTCACCAACGAGCTGACCAACTGGACCCTCATGCTCGCCCATGTCCTGGCCCGCGGCGAAATCGCCCGCACCCACGCCCTGCTGCACACCGTCATCGCGCCCCAGCAACTCCAGCTCTGCCGCCTGTTGCGCAACAGCACAGCCCACTGGCTCACCCCCAGCCGCGCGCTCGAACAGGACCTGCCCGACACTGACCGTCACCGCTACGTCGCCACCACAGCTGCCGCCCGCGACCAGGACGTGCGCACGGCGGCACGCAACAGCTGGCGCTGGAGCCGCGACCTGGCCTCCGAGGCCGCCGACCGCTGGGCCATTCACCTGCCACACGAACTCCACGAACAAATCAGCAGCCGCCTGAGCGACCCTCGCTGACCACATCCGGCTGGGGCCACGACCGCCGCACAACGCCAATTGAGATCATCTCTAAAGCAGAGCCCGTCGCCCTCTTCATGTCGGCGTTCCTGCCCGCACCGCGGCGCGGACTGCGGCGAACAATGCCTGCCCTGCTCGCACGGGTGTGGGCCCGTCTCCGGAAGCGGCCGTCTCGGCCTGCTCGCTACGGCACGCCGCACACAGCCGCTCGCCGTTCACCGGCCGGAACAGCAACGGCTGGAGATGCTCGCCGGCGCATTCTCGCATCGCGGCCACGCGGGGCGTCGGGGGTGTTCCGATCGCCCGCTGTTCGGCGAACGACGGCGCGTCCGGCATCTTCCGCACCAGCCGATCACGCACCAGCGCGGCCGGGCAGTGGACTGTCTCAGGCAGTCCGGACGTCAATGCCTCCCGGATGTCACGGACCGTGGACCCACGTTGCAGCCATTCGCCCGCCAACGGCGCGAGTCGCCCCACCTCGCGCCCGCCGAGCCGTAACCGCCGCTCGGCGTGCGACACCGCCGCGAGCGCCTGCGCGGCGCGTTCCACCAACTCCTGCGGCACTGTCGCCGCGGTGGCGGTCTCCGGTGCCGGAGGCTCCTCGGTGTCCTGCGATTGTCCGTCCTCCCGCCCACCGACCTTCGCCGCGCGGCCGAGGACGGGGTCCTGGCCGTCGAACTCCTCCTCCGGGGAGGGAGGGTTGGGGGTGTTCTCGACGGTGTTCTCCAGGGAACGGCCGACGGCCCGGCCGATCGGCTTACCGGCGGCCGGAATCCCGTCAGTCGGTCGCCCGTCGCGGACTCCGGCGGCTTCGGCCGCATCGAGCGGCACGTTGGAGACGAGCTGCACGGTCGACCAGCGGCCAGCCGGGCTCTGCCGCCGCCACTCGTGCAGGTAGCCCTCGGTGGACAGTTCTCGCTTGGCGCGGATGAACGCCGTCTTCTTGATCCCGGCCCGCTTCGCCGTAGCCGACAGTGGCTCGTCCGCACCGGCTGGCAGCGAAAGTTGCCAGGTCAGCAGGCGCACTGCGTCCGACGACAGGCGGGGGTGGCGAATGATCTCGTTCGGCACCTGAGAGAAGAAACGCGCAGGCGCGATAGCATGCCTAAGCATCCCAGGGAGCTCCTAACTCCTTGGCGGTGTAGGCCCTCGGATTGGTGCTACCAACACCGCCGGGGGCCGCTTCGTTTTTGGCACGAAGCAACCTTGATGCCGTCCACCGTACCTCGTGATCAACACATGGGGCTGCTGTACTGGCGGACCCAACTCCTCTCAGCGACAGGGCGGTTCTCGGTGACTCCCGGAGCCCCGTGCGATTGTTTGCGGTCGCGACATCAACCGGGCTCTTCGTCTCGTCGTCGGCTGCTCGACGGTTCGGCGCCGGTCGCCATTGCCGGCCTGGTCAGGGGAGCGATGCGGGGGCCGTTTCAGCGCGTTTCCCGGGGAGAATCTGGGGAGTTCAGGGAGCGGCCGGGGAGTGCGGACCGCAAAAGCTCCGCACTCCCTGGAACGCCACGAAACGCAATCACCGCAGGTCGGATGGGGTAACCGACTCATTCGCCCAGGTCGCCGCAGGCGGGGAGACTAAACGTATAGGTCGACTCGTCCGCCCTTATCTGGGACTTCACCCCGGAAAGGGCCTCTGACCTGCAGCGGAGGCCCTTTCCGACCTTTCACGCGCTTACCGCTTTGGGTAGCCGCACCGGAGGCGTCTGAGCAGCCGGTCAGCAAGGTGACGCGCATGGCCGATCTCCACCAGGTTGTCGTGGAGCCATGCGTGCTTGCTCAGGCCGAGGCCCTCTCCAACGGGTGCATCCTCGGTGGTGACCCGGTCGGGACCTCAGAGCGTGCCCGGCGCGGGCCGGAACCGAACCAGATCAGGCAGGTTGGCTGGAGAGGAATCAGCTAGTGGCTCGTCACGCAGCCTTGGCTGGGTAATGCGTCCAGGTGCGGATGGGTGAGTTGGGGGCGAAGTTGGTCTTCGGTTCGGCGTGGGCGTTGTGCCAGCGGATGTAGGCGGCGATGGCGGCGTTCTGTTCGTCGTGGCTGCGATGGTCGGTGCCGTTGAGCGCGAAGTAGCGCAGGGCCGCGAACTCGGCCTCGTCGGGTAGGACCGCTGCATTGCTGCAGCGGTCCCCCCTCAGAACCGGCCATGCCCGTTTCCGAGCAACCGGCTCAAGCAAGCCCCGTGGGCTCGCCGGCGGACAGAAGTGGTGGCCGCTGGCCGGTGTCGGTCGTCAGCCGACGGTGGCAGTGGGTGTGGGTAAGGCGTGGGGCGGCGGGTTTGTCCGGCTTGCCGTTGCCCGCGTCGGCCGTGACCGCGTGTTTGCGGATCGCGATGCGGGTGACCTTGAGCCACTGTTCCCACTGGTCGGGGGTTTGTGGCTCGTGGTCGGCGTGCAGCAGCAGCCCTCCGCAGAGTGAGCAACGGCCGTCCTGCTTCTGCAACAGAAGCAAGGTGCCTTTGCCCAGCGGGAGTTTGCCGCGGCGGCGCCGCTTGGCCCAGAAGTCGGCCAGGGCGGGATCGTCGGTTGACGCCCTCCCCGGCACCATCCGGTGCCGGACGATCGGCGTCCAGGCGAACTTGTAGAGATAGAAACCGCTGACGCGGTCCCCGAACACCCACGTGTCCTGCCTGAACGGGTTAAACATGCCGAAGTACCGGGCGGTCACCCAGCGTTTCGACTTGTTCGGGTGGGAGAATTTGGCCCACTTGTAGACCAGTCTCCACACATAGGCGTCCAGCGAGTTGAACGCCCGCTTGGACACCCCGATCCGGTAGTAGGCGGCCCAGCCCTTGATGATCGGGTTGAGCTTGGCGATCACCGCGTCGGCGTTGGCTCCTCGCAGGGCCAACATCTCGGTGGCGAGCCGTTCCCGGATCCGCCGCAAGGCCGCGTTGCTCGGCTTGGTCAGCAACTTGCCGCGGTAGCGTCGGATGTTGAACCCCAGGAAGTCGCAGCCCTCATCGAGGTGGACAATGCGCGTCTTGTCCTCGTTGAAGGCCAGTCCCCGGGGCGCGAGCCACGCCGCCAGTCGCGCCTTGACCTGCTCGGCCTGTTCCCGTGAATGGCACAGGGCGAGAAGGTCATCGGCGTAGACAATCAGAACCGGGGAATCGCGCGCCAGGATCGCGGCATCACTGCCGAGAGTTTGGTAGCGGACTCCAGCGGCCTTTCCCATGCCGTGCAAGGCTATGTTCAACAACGCGGGGCTAATTACCCCGCCCTGGGGAGTTCCCTCCCCGGTGGGGGTGAGTAAACCTTTCTCGACCACACCCGTCTTCAGCCATCTGGCGATCATTCCCCTCCCGGGAAAGGTGCCCAATGACGCGAGCAGGTGATCGTGATCGATTCGGTCGAAAGCCGCTTTCAAGTCGGCGTCGAGCACCCACAGACGTTTGGCGTTCATACCGCTCGCCGTCGTGTGGATGGCAACGATCGCGTCATGACAGCCACGACCGGGGCGAAAGCCGTAGACTTTCGGTTCCAGTCGTGCCTCCCACTCGGGCTCCATTGCATTCAGCGTCAGAGCTTGAAGGCATCTGTCGGCGATCACAGGAATTCCAAGTGGGCGCCGTTTTCCATTCGCCTTGGCGATATACACCCGCTTGACGGGCTTGGGCTTCCACGGGGCCGCGTCATGCTGGACCCAGTCGGCCAACTCGGCCTTTCCCTGGGGCAGCAGGACGACTTTCCTGTCGATGCCTGCCGTCTTGCGGCCAGCGTTGACCTCCGTGACCCGCCGCACACTCGCGAGTGTGTTGGCGCGGGAGCGGAGCATCAACTTCTGCAGATTCCTGACCTTGGCCAGGTCTCCTGCCTGCGATGCCGTGAAGATGCGCTGCCGCAGACGCCGTACGTCATCCTCGACGGTCCGCCAGTCGATCGACGGCCAGTCGGTGATCTCGTCCTCCGGTCCGTTCGCCGTGCCGGCGACGGTCGCAACGGCTTGCGCCGCCTTGGCCGCGTGTGTCGTCATGGCGTCCAACTTGCCCTTCGGTTCCGGTGTCTTTGGTCATCGTTTCTTCACAGGCTCACCAGACCCACGTCAGCACCCTTTCAGGTCAGGGCATCGGCCCCTATCCGGCCAGTTATGCGGGACCACCGACGGAGGTGTCGGCACACGGTTCCCGGTTTCCTGCTGCCTTTCGGCCACCGGCATTCGCTTGCTGGGTCTTCCTGCGCCCGCTGGAGAGTTGGGCCTTCCTTGCGGTTGGCTTGAGGTTCCCCCGGCGTGCGGGAGGTGCTGATCAGCTGGTCAGTACGGGTTGACGGGGTTGCAGGTTCGTTCGTTTGGTCGTTGCCTGGTCGGCG
>NZ_JBIVOW010000046.1:0-22403 GCF_044754325.1 Streptomyces sp. NPDC093097 | reverse complement strand
GAGGGGACGGGTCTGTGGGGCTGGGGGTGTGTCCGGACGTAAAGCGCAGCAGTCCGGACACACCCCCAGCCCCACAGACCCGGCACCGCGGCCGAAACGCCCCGCGCAGCGGACACGCACCGCGACCGACAAGCCCCGCGCAGCGGATACGCACCGCGACCGACAAGCCCCGCGCAGCGGCAGCACAGCGCGCCGCAGGCGCGAAAACAGCACCCCGTACGGCGGGAAAGCCGACACCGCGGGACGTTCAGCCAAGCGCAGCGCCCCGTCGCCAGAGGAGGACGGCCCCCGCCGTCAGGACCAGACCGGTGGCGCCGAGGGTCCAGGGGATCCAGTTGACGGGGGTGTCGTCGGCGGGGTCGGCGACCGGGCCGGGGCCGAAGTAGCGGTGCGGGTAGGCGACCGGGGCCGGCTTCTGGGGGGTGGGGTCGAGGTCCGCTGCGGCCTTGAGGGCGGCGGCGGGGTCGATGAGACCGGCGCCGTAGTCGTCGTCGCGGCCGCTCTCGGGGCGGTGCTGGGCGGTGCCGGTGAGCAGGGTGCGGATCTGGGCGGGGCTGAGGTCGCGGTGGGCGGCGCGGATCAGGGCGATGGCGCCGGAGACGAAGGCGGCGGCGGGGCTGGTGCCCCAGCCGGAGACGTAGCCGGTGCCGTGGTCGGCCATGAGGATGTCGTAGCCGGGGGCGCTGGCCGTGGCGTACCAGTGGCGGGTGGAGAAGGAGGCGCGGGCGTCCAGATGGGTGACGGCGGTGGCGGCGATGACGCCGGGGTAGGCCGCCGGGTAGGAGACGTGGTTGCCCTTCAGGCCGCCGTTGCCGGCCGAGGCGACCACCGGGATGCCCTTGCCCAGGGCGTACTGGATGGCGGCGTCCTCGCGGGGGTCGGGGTGGGCGGTCTCGCTGTCGTCGCCGAGGGACATGTTGATCACGTCGGCGCCGTGGTCGGCGGCCCAGCGGATGCCGTCGGCGAGGGCGCCGGCCTTCTGGTCGCGGGCCCGGCGGCGGTCGGGGTCGTGGTCCTCCAGGATCACCCGGATCGGGAGGATCTTTGCCTCGGGGGCGACGCCGAGGACGCCGTCGGAGCGGCCGGCGCCGTGGCCGTGGCCGGCGATGACGCTGGCCATGCCGGTGCCGTGCTGGGCGTAGGTGTCGTCGCCGGGGCGGGCGCCGAAGCCGATCAGGTCCTTCTGGGGCAGCACCTGGCCCTTGAGGTCGGGGTGGTCGGCGTCCACGCCGGTGTCCAGGACGGCGACGGTGACGCCGGCGCCCTTGGTGGTCTGCCAGGCCTCCTGGGCGTGGATGGCCGCCAGGCCCCATTCCTGGGCGCGGAGGGTGTCGGCCCGGGCGGGCAGGGCGGGCAGCACGGCCAGTGCGGCGGCGGTCAGGACGGTGGCGGCGGTGCGCAGCGCGGACGTGGTCATGGGGCTTGCTCCGTGGGCTGCGCGGGGATGCCGGACGCGGTGCGGAAGGTCGTACTGATCTTGTCCGCGAGGCCCTTGGCGTCGTGGCCGAGGCCGGATTCGGCGGGTGCGGTGGCGGTGCCGGGCTGGACGGCGGCGTCGGCGGGCTGCGGCTCGGCGACCTCGCGGCCGTCGGCGAAACCGGAGACGGCGTAGACCACGACGGGGATGTCGGTGAGCACCCGGACCGTCCAACTGGCGCGCTGGTCCGGGCCGAAGCCCTCGGCGGGGGTGCCCTTGGCGGCCAGCGGCAGCGGCATCAGGGCCGCGCGGGCACCCAGGTCGTTGGTGCTGAAGCGGGCGTTGAGGTTCATCATCCCGGCCCGGTCGGCCTTGGTGGTCTGGACGCCGACGGTGATGACGCTGGTGCGGGTGGCGTCGACGTAGGTGGCGCGCAGCAGGCGGGCGCAGCCGGACGCGGCGAGTTCCTGGGCGAGCGGACCCTCCGTGGCGGCGGTGCAGCCGGCGTCGGGGGCGACGGCGATCCGGATCCAGGTGCGGTCGGCGCCGCCGGGGCCGGCGGCCAGGCCCTCGACGGTGCGCGGGAAGAGGGTGTCGACGGGGGTGTCGCGCCAGGCGTCCTGCCCCTTGGCGAAGGCGGCCTCGGGCGTCGGGGTGCCCTTGGCGGGGGTGCCGGTCAGCCAACTGCCGGCCGCCGCGCCGACGATCAGGCCGATCCCGAGGACCAGGGAGCCGGCCGCGGCCACCACCCGGGTGCTCGGCAGCCGGTCGGCCGGCGAGCGGTGGGGGGCGGGCTCGACTCCCGTAGGACGGGCGGGAGTTGGGGGCCACCCCGGGGCGGGCGGGGGCTCGGGGGCGGCGGGCGGCGGCTCGGGATTCGCGGTCCGGTCGCGGGGAGTTCCCCACAGGGGCGCGCTGTTGGCCAGGTGGTAGGCGGCGGTGTCGCGGAACGACCGGGGGGCGCCGGGGGGTGGCGGCGCGGCGGGCGGCTCCGTACGGGGGCGGGGCGGGGCGGTCGGGGCGGCCGGGGCCGTCGACGGAGCGGGCGGCTCCGTACGGGGGCGGGGCGAGGTGGCCGGGGTGGGCGATGGAGCGGTCGGCTCCGCGCGAGGGCGAGGCGGGGCGGCCGGGGTGGGCGACGGAGCGCCCGGTGGCTTCGTCGGCCGGGGCGGAGCGGCGGGCGGCGGCGGTGCGGGCGCCGGGGCGGCCGGGGCCGGGGCCGAAGTGGCGGGCGTGGGGGCCGAGGTGGCGGGGGCCGAGGTGGCGGGGGCCGAGGTAGTGGGCGCCGGGGCCGAAGTGGCGGGTGCCGGGGCGGTCTCGGCGGGGAGGGGGCGGCGGGCGGCGGGGTTCGGGGGGCCGGCGGGTTCGGCGGGGACCGGGCGCAGGACGGTGGTCTGCGGGTCCTCGTCGGCGGCGGGCTCGGCGGCGGGTTCGGCGGGGCGCCGCGGTGGGCGCGGGGGTATGGGTGGGATGCGCGGAGCATCGGCGTAATCGGCGTCGGCGCTCACCAGCGCTCCCCCTCGCACGGTGTGCCCCGGACCCGACAAGCAATCGGGGCAGGGTGGTTCGTATCCGGACAACACGCCGCTGACCTGCTGGTTGCGGTGTCGAGCCACTTTAAGGGCTGGCCCGGTCACTGCTCCAACCCTCAAGCGCGCCGACGTCGCATCCGGCGCGGTTCGTCCCCCTACCCAGCGGTAGTGGTCTCTGGCAGGCTGCCGGCCATGTCCCCGCAGCCTGCCGACGCGTATGCCGACAAAGCCTCCTTCAGCCGGGCCACCGCCCACCTCGACGCGCCGCTGACCGTCGTCGATCTGGCCGCCTTCGACGCCAACGCCGCCGATCTGGTGCGCCGTTCGCGGGGGAAGCCGATCCGGGTGGCGAGCAAATCGGTGCGCTGCCGGGCGCTGTTGGAGCGGGTGCTGGCCCGCGACGGCTTCGCCGGGATCATGAGTTTCACGCTCGCCGAGTCGCTGTGGCTGGCGCGGTCCGGCTTCCCGGACGTGCTGCTGGCGTATCCGTCGGCGGACCGGGCCGGCTTCGCCGAGCTGGCCGGCGATCCGGAGCCGGCGGCGGCGGTGACGGTGATGATCGACGACCCCGCGCAGCTGGACCTGATCGACGCCGCCCGTCCGGCCGGTCCGGGCAGCGGCGAGGAGATCCGCGTCTGCCTCGAACTGGACACCTCCTACCGGCTGTTGGGCGGACGGGTCCGGGTCGGGGCGCGCCGGTCGCCGCTGCGCGACCCGGAGGCGCTCGCCGCGCTGGCCCGGACGGTGGTCCGCCGCCCCGGCTTCCGACTGGTGGGACTGATGGCCTACGAGGGGCATGTGGCGGGGGTGGGTGACGAGGTCGCGGGCAAGCCGATGCGCTCGCGGACGGTACGGGTGATGCAGGCGGCGGCCCGGAAGGAGTTGGCGCAGCGGCGCTGGGCGGCGGTGCGGGCGGTGCGGCAGGTGGCGCCGCGGCTGGAGTTCGTCAACGGCGGCGGGACGGGGAGCGTGCAGCACACCGCGGCGGAGGCGGCGATCACCGAGATAGCGGCCGGTTCGGGGCTGTACGTCCCGCGGCTGTTCGACAACTTCCGGTCGTTCCGGGGGCGTCCGGCGGCACTGTTCGCCCAGCCGGTGGTGCGGCGGCCGGGGCCCGGGGTCGTCACGGTGCTGGGCGGCGGCTATCCGGCGTCGGGGGCGGCCGGGGCGGACCGGCTGCCGGAGCCGTGCCTGCCGGCCGGGCTGCGCTACGACCCGCAGGAGGGGCCGGGCGAGGTGCAGACGCCGCTGCTGGGGGCGGCGGCGGACGGGCTGGCGGTGGGCGACAAGGTGTGGTTCCGGCACGCCAAGGCCGGTGAACTGTGCGAGCGGTTCGACCGGTTGCACCTGGTCGAGGGGGACCGGGTGGTCGCCACGGTGCCGACGTACCGGGGCGAGGGCCACACCTTCCTGTGACGGTGCGGCCCCGCCCGCGTACGCGGCGGGCGCGGATCAACCGTGGATCAGGTCCTGCTGGTCCGCGACCACGGTGCCGTCGGCACGGCGGACCGGGCCGAGGGTGCCGTCGGTGTTGGTGTAGCCCGTGGTGGAGCAGGCGTAGGCGCCGGACTTGCGGGGCAGCGGGTCGATGAACATCGGGTTGACCACCCAGCGGCCGTCGGCGTTGTCGTAACCGCGGCACATCACCTCGTCCTTGTTGCGGTTGAGCACCAGGTGGGCGCCGGTGGCATCCCCCACGAACGTGACGTCGGTGGTGGCGTCGCCGCCGCCCAGCGCGATCCGGTGCGCGGGGTCCTGCTGGCGCCACGCCTCGGCGCCCTTGATCTTGAAGATCTCCTGGTTGATCCAGCAGCGCTTGCCGTCGATGTACGGGATGACCGCGCCGGGACCGTCCTTGACGTCACCGCAGCCGGCGATGCCGGTGGTGAGCTTGCCGCCGCGGACCAGGCTGCGTATGCCGAGGGTGTGCGCGGCGTCCACCCCAACGCCGCCGGACCACGCCTCGGCGACGACCTCGGAGGACGCGGAGACGATGTAGACGTCGAAGCCGGCGGCCTTGAGCGTGCGGATCAGGTCCTTCTGCTGGTCGTAGTAGCGGATGTAGCCGGCCACCTTGTGGGTGCCGACGGTCTGCACGGTGCCGAGCGGCGCGGCGAGGTTCTCGGCGCGGGCCTGCTTGGCGTACGCGGTGAGGGTGGCGGGCTTCAGACCGGCGAACAGCTGGGGGATCCAGGCGTATTCGGGGACCGTGCGGCGGTGGTTCCAGGTGCCGGCGAAGGCTTCGGCACCGCCCATGGTCTTCGCCGTGCTGCGGATCTCCATGATCTCGTCGGCGCAGGCGGGGCGGCCGGAGGTGGGCAGCGGGCGGCCGGCGGGGCCGTGGCCGCAGGCGCGGGTCAGCGCGCGGTCGGCGGCGGCGGTCAGCCAGGGGTTGGTGGCCCGCCAGCTCTTGGGCCGCAGGAGCTTGTCGTTCCGGAGCATCCAGGCCAGGGTGCCGTCGGTGATGTCGTTCTTGACGACGGTGTTGTCCCAGTCGAAGGCGGCGACCGGGCGGGGGCCGTCATGTCTGCCGGAACAGGTCCCCCGTTCGTCGATCATCTTCTGGAGCTTGGCGCGGTTGTCCCCGTACCAGGGGAGGTCCTTGGACAGCTGCGGGCAGTTGGCGCGGGCCGGGGCGGCGCCGGGGGTGGCAGCGGTGGCGGGGGTGGTGGCCGTGAGGGCGGCGAGCGCGGCGGTGCCGGCCAGGCCCAGGGCGAGCAGCCGGCGCGTGCGGGTGATCATGGGTCCTCCGTGACCAGGGGGGAAGCACGGCGGGACCGGCACCCGCGGGCGCCGGTCCCGAATTCGATCATGGAGACTACATGGCGGCTACAACGGGGTGACGTAGGCGCCCGCGATGCCTCCGTCCACCAGGAACTCGGCGGCGTTGACGAAGGAGGAGTCGTCGCTGGCGAGGAAGGCGACCGCGGCGGCGATCTCCTCGGGCTCGGCGAACCGGCCCACCGGGACGTGCACCAGGCGGCGCGCGGCCCGCTCGGGGTCCTTGGCGAACAGCTCCTTGAGCAGCGGGGTGTTGACCGGCCCCGGGCAGAGCGCGTTGACCCGGATGCCCTCGCGGGCGAACTGCACGCCCAGTTCGCGGGACATCGCCAGCACCCCGCCCTTGGAGGCGGTGTAGCTGATCTGCGAGGTGGCGGCGCCCATCACGGCCACGAAGGAGGCGGTGTTGATGATGGAGCCGCCGCGCCCGGTCTGCTCGAACTGGCGCTGCATGTAGGGCAGCGCGTGCTTGCAGCAGAGGTAGACGGAGGTGAGGTTGACCTCCTGGACGCGCTTCCAGGCGTCCAGGCCGGTGGTGAGGATGGAGTCGTCGTCGGGCGGCGAGATCCCGGCGTTGTTGAAGGCGATGTCCACCGAGCCGTAGGTGTCGAAGGCGGTCTGGTAGAGCGCCTCGACCTGCTCGGCGTCGGTGACGTCGACCTGGACGAAGGTGCCGCCGACCTCCTCGGCGGCGGCCTTGCCGGCCGTCTCGTCGATGTCGGCGCAGACGACATGGGCGCCCTCGGAGGCCAGTCGGCGGGCGGTGGCCAGGCCGATGCCGCTGCCGGCTCCGGTGATCACGGCGGTCCGGCCGACGAGGCGGCGGCAGACGGCGGTCTGGTCGGTCACTTGCTCTCCTCGCTGATGATGGGCGGTGCTGGGGATGGCGGTGCCGGTCACGGGCCCGCGGGCTCGGTGGCGATGAAGACGTTCTTGGTCTCGGTGAAGGCGGTCAGCGCGTCCGGGCCCAGTTCGCGGCCGAGGCCGGACTGCTTGAAGCCGCCGAACGGGGTCCAATAGCGCACCGCGCTGTGGGAGTTGACCGAGAGGTTGCCGGCCGTGACGGCGCGCGCGACGCGCAGCGCGCGCCCCACGTCGCGGGTCCACAGGGAGCCCGCCAGGCCGTAGTCGGTGGCGTTGGCGAGGCGGATCGCCTCGGCCTCGTCGTCGAAGGGGATCGCGACGGCGACGGGGCCGAAGATCTCCTCGACGGCGGTGCGGTCCTCGGGGCGGCCCTCCAGGACGGTGGCCGGGTACCAGAAGCCCTTGCCGGCCGGGGCGTCGCCGCGGATGGCGGCCGGGGCGTCCTCGGGGACGTAGGAGCGGACCCGTTCGCGCTGGGCGGCGGAGATCAGCGGGCCCATCTGGGTGCTCGGGTCGGCCGGGTCGCCCACGGTGAACGCCTTGACCGCGGGCTCCAGGAGTTCCAGGAAGCGGTCGTAGACGGTGCGTTGGACGAGGATCCGGCTGCGGGCGCAGCAGTCCTGGCCGGTGTTGTCGAGGAAGGAGCCGGGGGCGGCGGCCGCGGCGGCCTCGATGTCGGCGTCGGCGAAGACGATGTTGGGGCTCTTGCCGCCGAGTTCGAGGGTCAGCCGCTTGGTCTGCGCGGCGCACTGGGCCGCGATCCGGCGGCCGGTGGCGGTGGAACCGGTGAAGACGACCTTGGCGACGCCGGGGTGCTCGACCAGTGCGCTGCCGGTGACCGGGCCCTCGCCGGGCAGGACCTGGAAGAGGCCCTCGGGAAGGCCGGCCTCCAGGGCGAGTTCGGCGAGCCGCAGCGCGGTGAGCGGGGTGGTCTCGGCGGGCTTGAGGAGGACCGCGTTGCCGGCCGCGAGCGCGGGGGCGGTGCCCCAGGCGGCGATCGGCATCGGGAAGTTCCAGGGGGCGATGACGGCGACCACGCCGAGCGGTTCCTGGACGGTGAGGTTCAGCCCGCCGGGCACCGGGATCTGCCGGCCGGTCAGGCGCTCCACTCCCCCGGCGGCGTAGTACAGCAGATCACGGACGTTGCCCGCCTCCCAGCGGGCGTTGCCCAGGGGGTGGCCGGCCTCCCGCAGCTCCAGCCGGGCCAGCGCCTCGATCTGGGCGTCGACGACGTCGGCGAACCGGCGCAGCAGCCGGGCCCGGTCACCGGGGGCGAGGGCGACCCAGACCTCCTGGGCCGCGGCGGCCCGGCGGACGGCCGCGTCGACCTCGGCGGGCGAGGTGGTGGGGACGGTGGCCACCACCTCTTCGGTCGCCGGGTTGAGGATGGTCAGTTCTTGCAGCACGGCGTTCCTCACATGCGCTCGAAGGAGCGGAAGCGCTCCCAGTCCGTGACGGCGGCGTCGTAGGCGTCCTGCTCGACGCGGGCCATGTGGCGGTAGTGGTCGACGACCTCGTCGCCGAAGGCGGCGCGGGCGATCGGGCTGCGCTCCCACAGCTCGGCGGCCTCGCGGAGGGTGGTGGGGACGTGCGCGGCGTCGCCCGTGTAGGCGTTGCCGGTGGTGGCGTCCGGGAGTTCGAGCTCGTGCTCTATGCCGTACAGGCCGGCCGCGACCATGCCGGCGACCGCGAGGTAGGCGTTCACATCGCCACCGGGCAGGCGGTTCTCCAGCCGGTGGGAGCGGCCGTGGCCGACCACCCGCAGCGCGCAGGTGCGGTTGTCCGGGCCCCAGGCGACGGCGGTGGGGGCGAACGAGCCGGGGCGGAACCGCTTGTAGGAGTTGATGTTGGGGGCGTAGAGCAGCGTGAAGTCGCGCAGCGCGGCGAGTTGGCCGGCGAGGAAGTGCCGCATGGTCCGCGACATGCCGTACGGGCCGTCGTCGTCGGCCAGCACCGGCCGGCCCTGCGCGTCCTGGAGCGAGAGGTGGATATGGCAGGAATTGCCCTCGCGCTCGTCGTACTTGGCCATGAAGGTGAGCGCCCTGCCCTCCTGAGCGGCGATCTCCTTGGCGCCGGTCTTGTAGATGCTGTGCTGGTCGCAGGTGGCCAGCGCCTCGTCGTAGACGAACACGATCTCGTGCTGGCCCAGGTTGCACTCGCCCTTGGCGGACTCGACGGTCATGCCGGCCGCGCCCATCTCGTTGCGGATACGGCGCAGCAGGGGCTCGACGCGGCCGGTGCCGAGGACGGAGTAGTCGCCGTTCCACTGGTTGGTTGGGGTCATCTCGCGGTAGCCGCGGGACCAGGCGCCCTCGTAACTGTCCTGGAAGACCATGAACTCCAGCTCGGTGCCGACATGGGCACTCCAGCCGCGCTCGGCCAGCCGGTCGAGCTGGCGGCGCAGGATCTGCCGGGGCGAGGCGACGACCGGGGAGCCGTCGTGCCAGGCCAGGTCGGCGGTGATCAGCGCGGTGCCCGGGTTCCAGGGGGTGCGGCGGAGGGTGGCGGGGTCGCCGTGCATCGCGAAGTCGCCGTAGCCGCGCTCCCAGGAGGACATCGCGTAGCCGTCGACGGTGTTCAGGTCGACGTCGACGGCGAGGAGGTAGTTGCAGCCCTCCGTGCCGTGTTCGAGGACGGTGTCGAGGAAGTAGCGGGCGGCGAACCGCTTGCCCTGGAGCCTGCCTTGCATGTCGGTGAAGGCGAGGACGACAGTGTCGATCTCCCCGTTGTCGACGAGGACGGTGAGCTCCTCGACGGAGAGCGGGGGCCTGCGGTCTGCCACGGTGGTGCCTCCTGTCGCTGCATCCGGAGTGCATAAGGTAGGCACACGAACCATTGATTGGGAAGGGGTTCCGATGGACGCTGCGGCCGATCGGCTGGCGACGGTGCTGCGGCCGGTCCGGGCGGGCAACGGCTTCGAGGAGGCACTGGAGCAGATACTCCAGATCGTCCGGCTCGGGCTGGTGCCGCAGGGCGAACGGCTGCCCGCGGAGCGGGAGTTGGCGGAGCGGCTGCACATCAGCCGGGTCACCCTGCGCGAGGTGCTCAAGGTCCTCCAGGACGAGGGCCTGGTGGAGAGCCGGCGCGGCCGGTACGGCGGCACGTTCGTGCGGGTGCGCACCGAGAGCCCGGACGAGGCGGAGCTGCGGCGCCGGATCGGGAAGACCGACGTGGAGGACGTGCTGCGCTTCCGGGAGGTGCTGGAGGTCGGCGCGGCCGGGCTGTGCGCGGCGCACGGACTGTCGGACGAGCAGGCGGAGCGGCTGCGGGAGGCGCTGGCCGCGACCCAGGACGCGCCGCTGGCCGACTACCGCCGGCGCGACACCCTGCTCCACCTGACGCTGGCGGAGCTGTCCGGATCGCCGTCGCTGGCCGCCCAGTACGCCGCGGTCCGGGCCGGCGTCAACGAGCTGCTGGACTGCATCCCGCTGCTGGTGCGGAACCTGGAGCACTCCCAGGCACAGCACGCCGCGCTGGTGGAGGCGGTGCTGGAGGGCGACGCGGACGGCGCCCGCGAGGTGATGCGGGAGCACTGCTGCGGCACCGCGGCGCTGCTGCGCGGCTTCCTGGCCGCACCGGCCCGGTAGACACCCCTCACCCCCGGTTCTTTTCCGCACAGGTCTTGCGCTTCAGCCACCCGGACAGCAAAGGTATGCGGCTAAACCTTTACTCCGGTTGTCCCCCGCGAGGCAGGAGCGGCTCATGGCCGACAGCACCCACGCCGACAGCACCCGTGCGCAGACCGCCGCGTCCCCCGGCGGCGGACCCCCGCACGGCGACGACGGCGCCTACCTGGAGCGGCGGACGCTGCGCCGCGGCAGCGCCGGCCCGCTGCTGCTGACCGGCCTGGGCGTCGCCTATGTCGTCTCGGGCGACTTCTCGGGCTGGAACAACGGGCTGGCGCACGGCGGCTTCGGCGGTCTGGCGATCGCCGCGGTGCTGATGGGGCTGATGTACACCTGCCTGGTCTTCGCCCTGGCGGAGCTGGCCTCGATCCTGCCCACCGCGGGCGGCGGCTACGGCTTCGCCCGCCGCGCCCTGGGCCCCTGGGGCGGCTTCCTGACCGGCACCGCGATCCTGATCGAGTACGTCCTGGCACCCGCCGCGATCTCGATCTTCATCGGCGACTACGTCGAATCGCTGGGCCTGTTCGGACTGCACTCCGGCTGGCCCGTCTACCTCGCCTGCTTCGTGCTCTTCATCGGGATCCACCTGTGGGGCGTGGGCGAGGCGCTGCGCTTCAGCCTGGTGGTCACCGCGATCGCGGTCGCCGCACTGCTCGTCTTCGCCCTCGCGGCCCTCAGCAACTTCCACGTGGACGCGCTCAACGACATCCCCGTCAAGTCCGGTGCCTTCGGGGCGAGTTCATGGCTGCCGTTCGGGGTGCTGGGGATCTGGGCGGCGTTCCCGTTCGGGATGTGGTTCTTCCTGGGCGTGGAGGGCGTACCGCTCGCGGCGGAGGAGACCCGGGACCCGGTCCGCGTGCTGCCCCGGGCGATGGCGGCCGCGATGGGCGTGCTGGTGCTGCTCGCGGTGGTCACCTTCACCGCGGCGACCGGGGCGCGCGGCTCGGCCGCGATCCAGTCCGTCGGCGACCCGCTGGTGCAGGCGCTCCAGCCGCACGGCGTCCCGACCACGGTCAGCCGGATCGTCAACTACGCCGGACTGGCCGGGCTGGTGGCGTCCTTCTTCTCCCTCATCTTCGCCGGCTCCCGGCAGCTCTTCGCGCTCTCCCGGGCCGGCTACCTGCCCCGCTTCCTCTCCCTGACCAGCCGCCGCAAGGCGCCCTACCTGGGGCTGCTGGTGCCCGGCGCGCTGGGCTTCGGGCTCGCCGCGGCCACCGGCGACGGCGCCCGGATGCTCAACGTCGCGGTCTTCGGCGCCACCATCTCCTATGCCCTGATGGCCCTTTCGCACCTCGTGCTGCGCCGCCGCGAACCCGCTCTGCACCGCCCGTACCGCACCCCGGGCGGCATGCTGACCTCCGCCGTCGCCTTCGTCCTGGCATGCTCGGCGCTGGTGGCGACGTTCCTGGTCGACAAGGAGGCCGCGCTGATCGCACTGGGCGTCTACGGGATCGCCCTGGCCTACTTCGCCTGCTACTCCCGCCACCGCCTGGTGGCGGCCGCGCCCGAGGAGGAGTTCGCGGCGCTGGCCGCCGCCGAGGCCGAGCTCGAACGCGACTGACCCGCCCGCCCCCACCGCACGGAGGACCCGATGTCCCAGCCGCATCCCCCGCTCATCGGCATCAGCACCTACCAGGAAGAGGCCCGGTGGGGCGTGTGGACGCTGCCCGCGGCGCTGGTGCCGGCCGGCTACCCGCGCCTGGTGCGGCGCGCGGGCGGGCTGGCCGCGCTGCTGCCGCCCGGCGACCCGGAGACCGCCGCGGCGACCGTCGCCCGGCTGGACGGACTGGTGATCGCCGGCGGCGCGGACGTCGCCCCGGCCCGCTACGGGGCCCAGCCGCACCCCCGCACCGGACCGCCCGCCCTGGACCGCGACGCCTGGGAACTGGCCCTGATCGAGGCGGCGTTGGCGGCCCGGGTGCCGCTGCTGGGCATCTGCCGGGGCCTGCAACTGCTCAACGTGGTGCTCGGCGGCACCCTCGTCCAGCACCTCGACGGGCACAGCGGCCCGCCCGGCGTCTTCGGCCGGCACGAGGTCACGGCGGTGCCCGGCACGCTGCTGGGCACGACGCTGCCCGAGCCGGTGACCGTGCCGACCTACCACCACCAGGCGGTGGACCGGCTCGGCAGCGGGCTGGTGGTCTCGGCGTACGCGGAGGACGGCACCATCGAGGCGGTGGAGCTGCCGAACGCGCCGGCCTTCACGCTGGCGGTGCAGTGGCATCCGGAGGCCGGGGAGGACACCCGGGTGATGGACGCGCTGGTGGCGGCGGCCCGCGGGGCGGCGCCGGCCGAGGTGTGAGCGCGGGGGCCCGGCGGGTCAGGACCCCCGCCGGGTCAGCCCCAGCAGGTCGCGGGCCGGGCCCACCGGGCGCCGGCCCGCCGGCCACACCGCACGCAGCTCGCGGCCGAGCTCCAGCTCACGCACCGGGACCTCCACCAGCCGGCCGCCGGTCAGCTCCTCCCGGACCGCCAGTTCGCTCAGTACGGACGGCGCCGCCTCGCTGACCGCAGCGGACTTCACCGCGGTGGTCGAGGCGAGCTCCAGCAGCGGCTCGGCCAGCCCCCCTGCCGCGGCCAGCGCCGCGTCCAGCACCTGCCGGGTGCCCGAACCGCGCTCCCGGAGGATCAGCGGGGTCGCGGCCAGTTCGGCGGCGGTCAGTCCGGTACGGCGCCGGGCCCACGGATGGGACGGGGCGGCCACCACGACCAGCCGGTCGCGCCCGACGACCACGCCGTCCAGCCCCGCCGGGACGTCCAGCCCCTCCACGAAGCCGAGGTCCGCCTCACCCGCCAGCAGCCGCTCGGCGACCGCGCGGGAGTTCCCCGCCAGCAGCGACACCGCCGTCCCCGGGCGCTGCCCGCGCAGCGCGATCAGCCAGCTGGGCAGCAGGTACTCGGCGATGGTCAGGCTGGCCGCGACCCGCAGCCGGGAGTCGCGCCGCCCGCGCAGCGCCTGGGCGCCGGCGTCGAACGCCTCGGCGGCCTCCACCACCCGGCGCGCCCAGTCCGTGACCAGCGTCCCGGCGTCGGTGAGCCGGGAACCGCGCGGCGACCGTTCGACCAGCGCCAGCCCCAACTGCCGTTCCATGGACCGGATCCGGCTGCTGGCGGCGGGCTGGGTGATGCCCTGCGCCCGGGCGGCCCGGCCCAGACTGCCGAGCCGGGCGACGGCGAGCAGCAGCTCCAGCGCCCCGAGGTCCGGCACCCGGTGGTGCAGCGGAACCCCGGCGCCCGCTTCCGGCGCCCCGGCCCGCCCCTGCGTGTCCCCACTCATCACCCCAGCTTATGCCCTCATAGAGGCAAAGTCCCTGGTGGGCGCCGCCCGCACCGGCGACCCTGGTGGCATGCCCCCGCTCGCCCACGCCCCGTCCCCGAACCCCACCGCCCCCCGCACCGGCGCCCCCGGCACCGGTCCCTCGGTGCGCCGGCTCGGCCCCAACTGGTACGCCGCCGTCATGGGCACCGCGATCGTCGCCAACGCCGGCGCCGTGCTGCCGCTCACCGCACCCGGCCTCCGCACCGCCTACCAGGTGGTCTGGGCGCTGTCCGCGCTGATGCTGCTCACCCTGCTGACCGCACGCGCCGTCCACTGGGCCCGCCACCACGACCAGGCCCGCCGCCATCTGCTCGACCCGGCCGTCGCACCGTTCTACGGGTGCCTGGCGATGGCGCTGCTCGCGGTGGGCGGCGGCACCCTGGCTGTGGGCCGGGACGTGCTCGGCGAGCCCGCCGCGGTGGCCGCCGACACCGTGCTGTGGAGCGCCGGAACCCTGATCGGCCTGGTCGCCGCGGCAGGCATCCCCTACCTGATGGTGGCCCGGCACACGATCCCCGAGGGCAGCGCCTCACCGGTGTGGCTGCTGCCGCTGGTCGCCCCGATGGTCTCGGCGGCACTGGGCCCCGCGCTGGTGCCGCACCTGCCGCCCGGCCAGCCCCGGGAGACGCTGCTGCTGGCCTGCTACGCGATGTTCGGGATGTCGCTGCTGATGACCCTGGCGGTACTCCCGCTGGTGCTGGGCCGGCTGTTCCACCACGGGCCGCTGCCGCTGGCCCTCACTCCCACCCTCTTCCTCGTCCTCGGCCCGCTGGGCCAGTCCACCACGGCCGTGAACAACCTCGCCGACGCCGCCCCCGGCGTCGTCCCCCCGTCGTACGCGCACGCCATGAGCGCCTTCGCGGTGCTCTACGGCGTGCCGATCCTCGGCTTCGCCCTCCTGTGGCTGGCACTGGCCGCGGCCCTCGTCCTGCGCGCCGCCCGCCACGGCATGGGCTTCGCGATGACCTGGTGGGGCTTCACCTTCCCGGTCGGCACCTGCGTCACCGGCGCCGCGGGACTGGCCCGGCACACCGGCCTGGCGGCCTTCGACTGGCTCACGATGGCCCTGTTCGCGGTCCTGGTGACGGCGGTCGCGGTGGCCGGGACCCGCACCGCCCACGGCCTGGCGACCGGCCGCCTGCTGGCACCACCACGGCCCGCCACGGCCTGACGACCCGCCCGCGCCCCGGTCAGTGACCGGTGCGGCGCAGCAGCGCCGCACCGTCCAACGCCGCCCCCAGCACCTCCGGAGCGGCCACCAACGACGGCCCGTACCAGGTCAGATGGCGCCCGCTGACCAGCGCGGCGGGCAGCCCCGGAAACGCCTCGGGCCCGTCGTCCGCGGCGAAGCGGTACGGCTCGTCCGGCAGCACGACCAGGTCCGCCGGCACGGCGGTGAGCTCGTCGAGCGGAATCCGCGGATAACGGTCGGCATGGCCGGCGTAGACGTTGCGCACCCCGAGCCGGGCCAGCAGATCCCCCGCGAAGGTGTCCCGCCCCAGCACCATCCAGGGCCGCCGCCAGATCGGCACCACCGCCGCCCGCTCCGGCGCCCGGCCCGGCAGCCCCCGCCAGGCATCCTCGGCCTCGTCCAGCCACCCGGGCCGCGCCAGCCCACACCCCGCCACCAACACCCGCGCCAGCTCCGCGAACCCCTGCTCCACCGTCCGCACCTCGGTGACCAGCACACTCAGCCCCGCCGCCCGCAACGCGTCGAGATCCTGCGCCCGGTTCTCCTCCTCGTTGGCGATCACCAGATCCGGAGCCAACGCGGCGATCCGCGCGACATCGGGATTCTTCGTCCCCCCGATCCGCACGACATCAAGCCCGGCCGGATGACTGCACCAGTCGGTCGCCCCCACCAACAACCCCGGCGCACTCACCGCCACCGCCTCGGTCAACGACGGCACCAAAGACACCACACTGCGCACGCTCATAGCCCCACCCTTCCCCAACCCCTCCACCCCACCCCCACTTGCCACACCAACCCACCGCCGGAACGCCCTACCCACCCCGTTCTCCCCACCCCCAACGGGAGGGGACGGGTCTGTGGGGCTGGGGGTGTGTCCGGACGTAAAGCGCAGCAGTCCGGACACACCCCCAGCCCCACAGACCCGGCACCGCGGCCGACAAGCCCCGCGCAGCGGGCAAAGCCAACGCGCCGCAGGCGCGAAAACAGCAACCCCCGCGGCGGGAAACCCGACCACGTGGGAATCAGCCCCGCGCAGCGCCCCGGCGGAGCAGATACGCCGCCCCACCCGCCACCCCCAACAACGCCACCCCCGCCGCCGCCTGGACCAGCCCCACCCCCTCGGCCCGCCCCTCCGTCACCGTGACGGTCTGCACATGCCGCGCCCCACCCCGCCCGCACTCGATGGTCACCTGGTAGCGGCCCGGCTCGGTCTCCTCGTCGACCCCGACCTCGGCGGCCATCCCCTGGACGCCGGGCCGCAGCGGCACCGCACCGAACAGCTCCGAGGCGGCGGTGGCCCCGCCCGCCACCCCGCACCGCCCGTCGTCGCTGATGCTGACCCGCTCACCGGCCACCACCGGATCCGGCTCCGCCGCGGCCCGGGCGGCGGGCGCGGTCGCCGTGAGCAGGAGGAGGGTCAGCAGGGCGGCGGCGGTGGGACGCGCAGCGTGCACGGTCGACTCCCGGCCGGCCGCGGCCGCGGCGGCCGCCGACGACGGACACCGGCCCAGGGCGAGCGAACCACCGGCCCGCCGGCCCGGCCAGGCGGGCGGGCCCAGTCAGGTGGCCGCCGCCGCGCCCCCGTCCACCGACGACGGCGCGCCCCGTCCCGGCCGTTGCCGGGGCGGGGCGCGCCGCCATGTGCCCGTGGTCCGGGGCTACTTCACCGGTGCCATCTTGTCGACGATGCCCGGGTGGTCGCCGATCCACTTCTCGACGCCCTTGTCCTCGTTGCCCTTTCCGGCGTCCTGGATGTCCTTCTCCAGGCTGCCGAGCTCGTCGGGGGTCATCTTCCAGTTCTTCAGCCAGCCGGCGAACTCCGGGAACTTCTTCGGGAAGCTCTTGTTGCCGAGCGTCTTGATCTGGTTGTTGGCGCCCCAGGTGCCCTTGGGGTCGGCGAGCTTGGTGAGCTGGTACTTGCTGTACGCCCAGTGCGGCGACCACAGGACGACCGCGATCGGCTCCTTCTTGTGGTACGCCCGCTCCAGCTCCGCCAGCATGGCGCTGGTGCCGGCCGAGGTGACCTGGATGTCCGTCAGCCCGTAGGCGGGCAGGACGGTGCTCTTCAGGCGCTGCATCGCACCGGTGCCCGGCTCGATGCCGATGATCTTGCCCTTGAACTCGTCCTGGTGCTCCCGCAGGTCGTCCATGGTCTTGACGCCCTTGACGTAGGACGGGACCGCGATCTCCAGCGAGGTCTTGTCGTACCAGGCACCGAGGTCGACCAGGTCGTCCTTGTACTGGTCCCAGTACTGCTTCTGGGCGACCGGCAGCCAGCCGTCGGTCTCCACGTCGATCTGGCCGGTGGACAGGCCGGTCCACATCGGCCCGACGTCGAGGTTGCGCAGATTGGGCTGGTAGCCGCGCTTCTGGAGGACGTTCTTCCAGAGATAGGCGGTGGCGATGCCCTCGTCCCACGCCGGGTAGCCGATGTTGGGGGCCGCTCCGGCGTCCGCGCCCTTGGCGTAGGTGGCGTGCGCGGACGGCGCGGTCTTCTCGACGAAGCCGGGGTTCTTCTTCAGCCAGGTGCGGACGCCGTCCTGCTCATGGCCCTGACCGGCCGACTTGATGTCGTTCTCCAGGCTGGTGAGCTGCTTCTCGTCCAGGTGGAAGTCCTTCATCCACGCGGCGACCTCGGGCATGTCCTTGGCGAAGCCCTTGCGGCCCAGCAGGTGCAGACCGTCACCGGAACCGAAGGAGCCCTTGGGGTCCTTGAGCTTGGTGAGCTGGTACTTGTCGTACGCCCAGTGCGGGGACCAGAGGGTGACCGCGATCGGCTTCTTGTCGTGGATCGAGCGGTCCAGCTCACTGAGCATGGAGGCGGTGCTGGACTCCTGCACCTTGTACTCGCCGCCCAGGCCGTAGTCCTTCAGGACCTTGTCCTTGAGGATCTTCATCTCGCCGGCGCCCGGCTCGATACCGGTGATCTTGCCGCCGAACTCGGCGCCCTTGCCCTTGAGGTCGTCGAGGGTCTTGACGTCCTTGACGTAGGACGGGACCGCGATCTCCAGCGAGGTCTTGTCGTACCAGGTGCCGAGGTCCTCCAGCTGGTCCTTGTACTTCTTCCAGTACTCGGCGTGGGTGACCGGCAGCCAGGCGTTGGTCTGCACGTCGATGTCGCCGCGGGCCTGGCCGGCGAAGAGCGGGCCGGCCTCCAGGGACTGGAGCTTGGGCTTGTAGCCGCGCTCCTCCAGGATCTCCTTCCAGAGATACGTGGTGGCCTTGCCCTCGTCCCAGTTGACGTAGCCGAGGGTGATCGGCTTGCCGTTGCCGCCGGACGCGCCGCCGCTCTTGCCGAAGTAGCCCATGCCACCGGCCAGCAGCGCCAGCACGACGACGCCGACCATGGCCACCGACGTCGCCGGCCGCCACTGGAGGAACTTCCAGCCGCCCAGCGCCGCCTGCGCCTTGGCCAGCGCCCGCCGGCCGAGCGGGGAGACCCGCTGGTTGAGCGCGCCGGTCATCCGGTCCAGGTACATGGCGAGGATGACCACCGCGAGGCCGGCCTCGGCGCCCAGGGCCACGTTGACCGAGCTGATGGCGTTGTAGACGGACGCACCGAGGCCGCCGCCGCCGACCATGCCGGCGATCACGACCATGGACAGCGCGAGCATGATGACCTGGTTGATACCGGCCATGATCGTCGGCAGCGCCAGCGGCAGCTGGACCCGCAGCAGGGTGCTCCGCGGGTGGGTGCCGAACGCCTCGGCCGCCTCGACCAGTTCCCCGTCGACCTGCCGGATGCCCAGTTCGGTCATCCGGACCGCGGGCGGCATGGAGAAGACGATGGTGGCGACGATGCCGGGGACGACACCGAGGCCGAAGAAGAGGATGCCGGGGATCAGGTAGACCATCGCCGGCATCGTCTGCATCAGGTCCAGCACCGGGCGCAGCACCCCGCCGACGACCTTGCTGCGGGCCGCCCAGATGCCCAGCGGCACCGCGACCACGACGGTGATCAGGCAGGCCACCAGGACCAGCGAGAGCGACTCGACGGTCGGGCTCCACTGCTGGATGGAGTCGATCAGCGCGAAGCCGAGGAAGGTGAGCACCGCGGCCGGCAGCCCGCGCAGCCACCAGGCCAGCACCGCGAGGATGCCGGCCAGGATCAGCGGTTCGGGGGCCGCGAGGACGGTGTGGATGGCGTTGTAGAGGCCGTTGAGGACCGTGGTGATGAAGTTGAACAGCCAGTCGAGGTTGTCCCGCAGCCAGTTGACGGCGTCATTGGCCCAGCTGCCTATCTGGATCCTAGGCATCGGCGGCCACCGTCCCTTCAGTCTCGCGGTCGGCGGCGGATGCGCCGACGGAGGCGGTACGGGCGGCGGGCGGCGCCACGGCGGCCGGGGCGTCCGACCGGACCGGCTCCCCCAGGACGGCCAGCAGCCGCTCCGCGGTGACCGCGCCGGCCAGCTCACCGCGCTCGTCGGTGACCGCGACCGGCACGGCGCTGGTCGCGCAGGCGCCGAACAGCTCGGCGAGCGGGGTGTCGGCGCCGACGGTGGCGGGGGCGGCGGCCCGGAACTGGGCGGCGGTGCCGAGCTTCGCCCCGTCCGGGGCGGTCATACCCAGGACGGTGCCGACCTCGGCCATCACGGCGCCGGCCGTCAGCACCCGGCTGCGGTCGACGTCCTGGATGAAGGAGGCGACATAGTCGTTGGCCGGGCGGACCAGGATGTCCTCGGCGCTGCCGGTCTGGACGATCCGGCCGTCGCGCATCACCGCGATCTTGTCGCCGAGCCGCATCGCCTCGTTGAGGTCGTGGGTGATGAAGACGATGGTCTTCTTCAGCGTCTTCTGGAGCTCCAGCAGCTGGTCCTGCATATCGCGGCGGATCAGCGGGTCGAGCGCGCTGAAGGACTCGTCCATCAGCAGCAGATCGGCGTCGGTGGCCAGCGCGCGGGCCAGACCGACGCGCTGCTGCATACCGCCCGAGAGCTCGTCGGGCCAGGACTTCTCCCAGCCCTTGAGCCCGGCGAGCTCCAGCGCCTCGGTGGCGCGCCGCTCCCGCTCGGCCCGCGCCACGCCCTGGACCTCCAGGCCGTAGGCGGCGTTCTCCAGCACGCTGCGGTGCGGGAAGAGCGCGAAGTGCTGGAAGACCATGGAGATCTTCCGAGAGCGGACGGCGCGCAGCTCCTTGGGCTTGAGCGAGGTGAGGTCCTGGCCGTCGAAGCGGACGGAGCCCGCGGTCGGCTCCAGCAGCCCGTTGAGCATGCGCAGCAGCGTGGACTTACCGGACCCGGACAGACCCATGACGACGAAGATCTGACCCTCGTCCACCTCGATGGACGCGTCGATCACCGCGGCGGTGGTGCCATCGGCCCGCAGCTCCTCCCGGCCGGCACCGGCCTGGAGCTTGCGCACCGCGTCCTCGGGTCGTCTGCCGAACACTTTGTACAGGTGTTCGGCTTGCAGCCTGGACACATATACCTCTCTTGTCGAGCGAGAAACGACCCGCCGCCCCCGCTGGCAGGTCGTGGCACGGGACGAGTTCCGCTCGTCTTCACCGGCGACATGTTGAAACCGCAACCGGGTCCGCTCCGGCTGCGCGCCTGCCCTGCTTTATCCGGCTCAAACACAACGGTGAGATGGCTCACACTGAAGTCACGTTTGGGGCATACGGCATCATGCGAGGTGTGACTCGACGCCTGATGCTCCTCGACACCGCATCCCTCTACTTCCGGGCCTATTTCGGGGTACCGGAATCGGTCAAAGCCCCGGACGGCACCCCGGTGAACGCGGTGCGCGGACTGCTGGACTTCATCGCCCGGCTCGTCCAGGACCACCACCCCGACGACCTGGTCGCCTGCATGGACGCCGACTGGCGCCCCCAGTGGCGGGTCGACCTGATCCCCTCCTACAAGGCGCACCGGGTCGCCGAGGAGGCCCCGGCCGGATCCACCGGGCCGGACGTGGAGGAGGTCCCGGACACCCTCTCCCCGCAGGTCCCGGTGATCGAGGAGGTGCTGGACGCGCTGGGCATCGCCCGGATCGGCGCCGCCGACTACGAGGCCGACGACGTCATCGGCACCCTGACGGCGCGGGCGAAGGGCCCGGTCGACATCGTCACCGGCGACCGCGACCTCTTCCAGCTCGTCGACGACGCCCGCGGCATCCGCGTGCTGTACCCGCTCAAGGGCGTCGGCACCCTCCAGCTCACCGACGAGGCGCTGCTGCGCGCCAAGTACGGGGTGGACGGCCCCGGTTACGCGGACCTGGCACTGCTGCGCGGCGACCCCAGCGACGGCCTGCCGGGCGTGCCGGGCATCGGCGAGAAGACCGCCGCGAAGCTGCTGGACGCCTACGGCGACCTGGCCGGCATCGTCGCCGCCGCCGAGGATCCGGCCTCCAAGGTCACCCCGGCCCAGCGCAAGCGGCTCACCGAGGCGCGGCCCTACCTCGCCGTCGCCCCCAAGGTCGTCCGGGTGGCGACCGACGTCCCGGTCCCGGACGTCGACTTCGCGCTGCCCGCCGAACCGGCCGATCCGGAGCGGCTGGAGGCGCTGGCCGACCAGTGGGGGCTCGGTGGCTCATTGCAGCGATTGCTGGCCACACTCCGACCGTGACCTGTTAGGTTAGGTATACCTAACAGGCAGGGTCGCCCCTCGGGTGCGCCCCGTCCCGACTGCTTTCAGGGGAGAGAAGCCGTGGCAGCAGAGCGACCGGCCCGCAGCACGCCCACACTGCACCGCGCCCGGGTGCGGCGCACCGAGCACCTCACCCCGCACATGGTGCGCGTGGTCCTCGACGGCGAGGGACTGGCGGCGTTCGACGCCGGTACGTACACCGACCACTACGTCAAGTTCGTCTTCCCGCTGCCGGACGTCGACTACCCCGAGCCGTTCGACATGGCCCGCATCCGCGCCGAGCTGCCGCGCGACCAGTGGCCCCGGACGCGCACGTACACCGTGCGCGCCTGGGACCCGGAGGCGCGCGAGCTGACCGTGGACTTCGTCGTGCACGGCGACAGCGGACTGGCCGGGCCGTGGGCGGCGGCCGCGCGGCCCGGCGACGAGATCATGTTCCTCGGCCCCGGCGGCGCCTACGCCCCCGAGGCGAGTGCCGA
Organism: Streptomyces sp. NPDC093097; assembly: GCF_044754325.1. NCBI lineage: Bacteria > Bacillati > Actinomycetota > Actinomycetes > Kitasatosporales > Streptomycetaceae > Streptomyces > Streptomyces sp. NPDC093097. The sequence continues at coordinate 609 of NZ_JBIVOW010000046.1, read as the reverse complement.
CTGGCATCTGCTGGCCGGCGACGAGAGCGCCCTGCCGGCCATCGCCGCCGCGCTGGCCCGGATGCCGGCGGACGCGGTCGCGCACGCCTTCATCGAGGTCGCCGGCCCCGAGGACCGGCAGGAACTCACCGCCCCGCCCGGCGTGGAGATCACCTGGGTGTACCGCGACGCCGCCCCGGTCGGCCGCCAACTCGTCCGCTTCGTACGGGACCTGACCTTCCCGCCGGGCCGGGTCCAGGCGTTCGTGCACGGCGAGGCGGGCTTCGTCAAGGAGCTGCGCCGACTGCTCCGCGTCGAACGCGCCATCCCTCGCGAGGCGCTGTCGATCTCCGGCTACTGGCGCAGCGGCCACGACGAGGACGGCTGGCAGGCCGGCAAGCGTGACTGGAACGCCCAGGTCGAGGCCGAACAGGAGCCTGCGGCGGCGTGACGCTTGCGCTTGGCTTTGCTTCCCACGTTGTTGGCTTCCCCGCCGCGGGGGTTGCTGTCTTTTGCGCCTGCGGCGCTTGCTGGTTGTCCGCTGCGCGGGGCTGTTGGGTGCGGTGGCGGGTCTGCGGGGCTGGGGGTGTCCGGACTGCTGCGCTTTACGTCCGGACACCCCCAGCCCCG
>NZ_JBIVOW010000045.1:0-23411 GCF_044754325.1 Streptomyces sp. NPDC093097 | reverse complement strand
GCGGATCGCGGAGCTGCGCAGCCTGCCGGGGCTGGGGTGAACCTGGCACCAACGAAGTCAACCCCCGAAGGATTTACGGATCCGACCACTAAGCACGCTGGCAAAGCTGTTCGCGGCGGACTACTGGATCGTCCTGGACGATGTGCAGTTCGCCCGCCGCGATTACCAGCACCGTGCCCGGCTCGCCGCCTTGGGCATCCCGGATCAGCGCCAGTGGCTCACCCTCCCCACGCACCTGCCCGACGGCCGATCGACCCTCATTAATGAGGCCCAACTAGCCGACCCCGATCGGTCACGTCGCCGGATCTCCCACATGCTCTCCCAGAACTACGGGAAGAGTCGCTGCTGGCCTGTCCTCCGCTCCGAACTCGGAGCAGTCACCGGCAAGTTTGCAGCTACCGACAAAACGGCTGTAGTCGCCGAGGCGTCCACCCGCCTGCTGCTCGAACTCCTCGGTTGGAAAGGGCAGATCCTACGCAGCAGCGAATTCAACGTGCGCGCGGACCGATCTCTACGGCTTGCTGACCTTGCGCTAGCCACGAACGCCAGTGGATATCTGTGCGGTACAGGAGGAACGAAGTATCTCCGCACCGAGCCGTTCACTACCCGGCGCGTGGCCGTGATCGCGTTTCACACGCCGGTGGACGGTATTTGGCAGGGCGCACGAGAGATCAGTGCGCTCCGCCCTCTGATGGTGCACGGCCCCGACGCTGTGGCCGCAGAAATGAGACGCTGCGCGGAGCAATCCACAAGCTATGCGGTCCGGCGCAATACTGACGGTCCTACTGGGCCAACAGGTTCTGACGCTCATGTCGACGGCACCTCAGGGGCCGGGCCGCTGTCCGGCCCGTCTTGGTAGTCGATGGCGACGGGGCGCATGCCGATGGCTCCGTAGAGGTTTGTGCCGTCCGCAGAGTGACGGATATGCCGCTCCCTCTCACCTCGCGCTTTCGCGAGTGTGGGTGAGGGTGTGCCCGGCTTGTCGGTGGGACTCTTCGGCCCTTTGTTGAGGCGGTGGCTGGGACCGTTCACCGAAGCCACTCGCTGCGCGCCCCCCTGCGCGGCCGGCCGAGACCCCGCTGACCCCGGCAGAGTGCGCCGGGTGCGCAGAGAAAGCTCGGGCGGTGCTGCAGGAATGGAGCGGCGGTCCGGGCGATGGTCGCATCGGTCGTGGCGGAGGCGTCCCAAGTGGTGTGGGGACCCGGACCTCGCCGGGCGGTCGGCTGTCAATCGGTGTTGGTGGAGATGGCCTTGAGCATCGGGATTCTCGCGGCCTGGCGCGCTGGCCAGAGGGAGGCGAGGACGCCGATCGCGGTGGTGGCGAGGAAGAAGAGGAGCGTCCTGCCCCACGGGATGGTGAGGGGGACGCCTTCTTGGCCGAGGACGGCCGCCACGCCGATCACGCTGCCGGCGATGAGGCCGAGTGCCGAGCCCAGGAGACAGATGGTCACCGACTCCAGGCGCAGGACGGAGCCGACGCGTCGGCGGTCCAGGCCGAGAGCCCGCAGTACGCCGATCTCCCGGACGCGTTCGAAGACGGCCATACCCATGGTGTTGACCACCCCGAGGGCGCCGATCAGCACGGTGACGCTGAGCAACGCGTACATGATGTTCAGGAACGGGGTGTTCCGTGCGGCGGCGGCCGCCCTCGCGTCGGCACGGTCCTGGACAAGGAGCGCCGGGTTGTCCAGGGTCCGCCGGATCTCCTTGCGGAGCGCGGCCGTCCGGCCGTTTGCGGCCTTGATCAGGACGGCTTCGGTGCGCGGCCGGTGCTCGGTGCCGGAGGTGCGCGGTAGGGCTTTGTCGGAGATGAGGACGGGGGTCAGGTCGTCCGGGCCGTCGTAGATCGCGACGATGGGCAGGGTGGTCTTCGTGCCCGCATCGCTGAGGGTGCCGGTGACTCGGGAGCCCAGTCGCCAGCCGTGGGCGGCGGCGGTCTTCTCGGTGACCGCGATGCCGTGGTCGAGTCGGTCGAAAGAGCCCTTCCGGACGGTGACGGGTGTCAGGCGTTGCACCGTGGCGGGGTCAACGGCGGTCGTCGACAGGGAGTTGTCGTCGGACAGGTCGAAGGAGGTGCGAATGATCGGCGTGACGGCCTCGGCGTCCGCAAGTCGTGCCACACGAGCGGCGGTGTCTTCGCCGATCTCGGCGAAGTCGACGGCCGTGATGCGCAGGTCCGAGGTCATGGAGCGGTCGGCTCGCTGCTCGTCCATGCGGTTGACCGAGGTGATGACCACGGTGACGGCGGTGACCATCGCGAGGCCCACCATGAGGGTGGTCGCGGTGGCCGCCGTACGGCGCGGGTTACGGCGCGCGTTCTCCACGGCGAGCTTGCCGCGGATGCCGGCCAGCCGGGTCAACGGGGAGCGCAGCAGCCCGGTGACCACCTGAGCGAGCAGCGGGGTGAGGACGATCAGTCCGATCAGGAGGACGGGTACGGCGCCGAAGAGGAGGTTCTGACTGCCGACGGCGGCGGCGACCAGCAGGGCGCCGAACGCGGTGATGGCCAGGCCGATGATGTTGCGGCGGCGCAGCGAGGCAGCGGTGGGCGGCTCGCTGGTGCGTAGCGCCGCCACGGGGGCAACGGCCGCCGCTCGACGGGCCGGGAGGTACGCCGACAGCACGGTGACGCCGATGCCGACCGCGAACGCCGCGAGCACAGGGGTGACGGAGAGGATCTGCAATGCGGCACTCGGTCCTCCGGTGACGCCGAACAGCCTGTCCAGCAGCGTCGCGACCCCGATGCCCAGCGCGTAGCCGGCGACGGAGGCGACCGTTCCGACGATGGCGGCTTCGGCCAGGACCAGGCGCATCACGTACTTCCTGGTGGCGCCGACCGCGCGCAGCAGCGCGTGCTCGCGGGCGCGGGCCGCACTGAGCATGGTGAAGGTGTTGGCGACCAGGAACGTGGAGACGAACAGGGCGACGCCGGCGAAGCCCAGCAGGATCGTGGTGAGCTTCTCGCCGCCGTCGGAGGAGGCCAGCTCGGATTCCAGGTCCGCTCGGGTCGCGGCGCGGAATCCGGTGGGCAGCAACTTCTGCGCCTGTGCGGCGAGTTGGCTCTGCGGTGTGCCGTCGGCCGCGGTCAGCGCGATCGCCGAGTAGCTGCCCGGGGCGGTGGCGAACTGCCGTTGCGCGGTCCGGGTGTCGAAGGCGGTGAGGGTGCCGCCGGCCGCCGTGCGACTGTCCTGCGCGGTGAAGACGCCGACCAGCCGGGCGCTTTGGGCCGTGCCGCCGACGACGATGCGCACCCGGTCACCCACCTGGTACCCGGCCCGTTCGGCCGCCTGCCGGTCGACGGCGATCTCCCCGGTGGTACGGGGGCCGCGGCCCGCCGTGAGCGGGTAGCGAGGGTCCTGGCCCGTACGGTCGGGGACGTAGTTGACGCCCGCCGCCTGGTACAGGTCGCCGACCAGGTTGCCGTCGGATCCGACGAGGAAGGAGCGGCCCTCGACCGTGCCACGGGCCGCGGAGACGCCGGGCAGCGTGCGCAGCCGCCGCAGGAGCGAGTCGTCGAGCTGCGGGGGGTTGCCGGAGGAGTCCGCAGACGGCGATGGGGCAGAACGGTCCGGCGCGATCTTCACCGATACATCGGGTTGGGAGTGGGTCTGTGCCAGAGCCACGGCCGTGCTGACGGACTCGCTGTAGATCAGCGAGCCGGTCACGAACGCCACGCCCAGCAGCACGGCGAGGGCGGGCATCGCGAAACGGAGGCGGTGGGAGCGGAGGGTGCGGAAAGCGGCGCGGAACATCGACGGCCTTCGGGAGGGGATCGCTTGGTGGGTCATCGCGGTCAGCCGACTCGCTGCGAGACGTCGAATGCCTTCAACTGCTCCAGCACCCCGGCCGCGGTCGGGTCCGGCAGCTCATGGACAAGGCGTCCGTCGGCCAGGAAGAGGGCGCGGTCGGCGTAGGCCGCGGCGACCGGATCGTGGGTGACCATCACGATCGTCTGACCCAACTCCTGTGCGGAGGACCGCAGAAAGGACAGGATTTCGGCCCCTGCCCGGGAGTCGAGGTTGCCGGTGGGCTCATCGGCGAAGACGATGGCCGGCCGGGTGGCCAGGGCCCTGGCGCAGGCGACCCGCTGCTGCTGGCCGCCGGAGAGCTGGGCGGGACGATGGGCGAGCCGGTCCGTCAGCCCCAGGAGGTTGACCAGGCCCATCAGCCACGCCTGGTCAGGGGCGCGCCCGGCCAGATGGCACGGCAGGGTGATGTTCTCCCAGGCGGTGAGGGTGGGCAGCAGGTTGAACGCCTGGAAGACGAAGCCGATGCGCTCGCGCCGTACCTTGGTCAGCTGGGTGTCGTTCAGCGAGCCCAAGTCGGTATCGCCGATCCGCGCCGTACCGGACGTGGGAGTGTCGAGTCCCGCCAGGCAGTGCATGAACGTGGACTTGCCGGAGCCGGAGGGCCCCATGATCGCGGTGAACTCGCCGCGCAGGAAGCGGGCCGACACCCCGGCCAGCGCCATGACGCGGGTCTCGCCCTGACCGTAGACCTTGGTCAGATCACCCGCGGCGGCGACTACCGCGCCGGACCTTTCGGGGGACGAGAGGGCATCCGTCCTCTGGTTCATCTCATCGCTCCTGCACAGCTGTTGGCGGAATGGCGGACCGGCCGAAGGGGACCGGCCGCATGCGGTGAAGGCGCGGTCGGCGGTTGCCGCGGCGCCCTTGCGGTCGATCCTTCGGTGTGGTGCGGGTGTGGCGGATCCACCGGAATACCGAAGCGACCGCCCCCTGCATCGGCCGAATGACTGAGGTGGCGCCTGCGGCGCTGCCGTAGCGTGACGTGCATGCTCTCCGCCTTCCGGGCCCGATCCCGCACCCAGCGAGCCTTCTTGTGCCTAGTCGGTGCCGCTCTGGTCGTCCTCGTGGTGTTGGAGGGGCTGAACGCGCCATACCTGCCGGTGGCCGCGGCCACGGCGGCCACCGGGGTGCTGTGCCTGGCCGCCCTGGCCGCGCCGGAACGCCTGCTCGCACAGCAGGTCGCGCTTGCCACGGCCGCCTCGTGCTCCCTGTCCGTGGCGGAGGCGCTGTTGCACCACCGTCCCGAAAACACCCCGGGCATGGTGGAGTTGTGCGCGGTGCTGCTGCTGATCACCCGCGCCGTACGGCGCTACCCGGCATCAAGGGCGGTCGCCTACGCGGCGGGACCGGCGATCGCCGCCGCCATGCTTGCGCTGCGGCTCGCCGGCGGGCGAGACCAGCAGTTCCTGGTCGCCCTGGTCGTTGTGGTCGCGGTGCCGTTCATGGTGGTGCTCGGGGTGTGCCTGCGGTTGTACGACACCCTGCGCGCCCGGGAGCGTGAAGCCATCCAGCAAGCCCAACGCCTGGAGCACGCACGGGAGTTGCACGACTTCGTGGCGCACCACGTCACGGCGATCGTCGCCCAGACCAAGGCCGCGCGCTTCACGGCCTCGGCGGGTCACGTCCAGTCCACGGAGGACCTGGACCGGATGCTCGCCGAGATCGAGCGTGCCGGGTCTGCGGCGATGGGGTCGATGCGCGCCATGGTCTCCGACCTGCGGGACAGCGCCGTACCGGCCGCCAGGCGTCCTCCGGGCGACCTGAGTGTGCTGCGGGACCTCACACAGGATTTCTCCGTCCTGGGCCCGCCCGCCGCCCTGACCCTGGACCCGCGGCTCACCGAACGTCGTCTGTCGCCCGAGACCACCACCACGGTCCACCGCGTGGTGCAGGAGTCACTGACCAACGTCCGCAAGCACGCCACCGGAGCCGACCGGGTAGAGGTGCGGGTCACCGTGCAGCCCGACTCCCGGGACCGGCTGGAGGTGTCGGTGACCGACGACGGCCGGGGCGGCACCCCGGCCGCCCGTGGGAAGGTGGACGGGAGCGGCTATGGCCTGGTCGGTCTGGCCGAGCGGGTCGAGGCGATCGGCGGGCAGCTCACCGCCGGCCCGCAGAGCCCACGCGGCTGGCGCGTCCTGGTCGTTCTCCCCCTGGGCGCCGCGTCCCCCTCATCCAGCTGATGCACGGCGCACCACCTGCGATCATGTCCGGCATGACGATCCGGGTTCTCCTCGCCGACGACCAGGCGATGGTCCGCGCCGCGTTCCGCATGATCCTCGATTCCCAGCCGGACATGCAGGTGGTCGCCGAGGCCGCGGACGGGACCACGGCGGTCGAACAGGCCCGGCGGTTGCGGCCTGACGTCTGCCTCCTGGACATCCGCATGCCCGAGCTGGACGGCCTGGAAGTCACCCGCCTCCTTGCCGGGCCCGACGTCCCAGACCCCTTGAACATCCTCATCGCCACCACCTTCGACCTGGACGAATACGTCTACAGCGCGCTGCGCAACGGTGCCTGCGGCTTCCTCCTCAAGGACGGAGCTCCCGGCCTGCTCACGGAAGCGGTGAGGGCCGCGTCCATGGGGGACTCGCTCATCTCTCCTTCGGTGACCGTCCGCCTCCTCGCGCACATGGCCCCACACCGCCGCCAGCGGCCGGCCACCCGCCAGACTCACCCGGTCCGTACTACAAGAGCCCGTCCCAACGGACTGGTTGAGCCCCTGACCCAGCGTGAACTCGACGTCGTACGCCTCGTCGCGCGCGGCCGCACCAACGAGGAACTGTCCACCGAGCTCTACGTCACCCTGTCCACGGTCAAAACCCATCTCGGCAACATCCAACGCAAGCTCGCCACCCGCAACCGCGTCGAGATCGCCGCCTGGGCCTGGGAGAACGGAATCTGCACTGGCGACCAGGACTGACGGTCAGGGCCGACCCTCTCCCTCGGATACGGCCTCAGCCTTGGACAGCCGCGGTTGGCAGCGCGTAGTGCGCACTTCGGACGAGCAGGGGAGCCACGAGCCGGTATGCCAGTCACTCCCCAACTCCGCGTCCCCATGCCTCACCTGCGAGGCAGCACTCGTTGTGTCTCTCCTGTGCGTCGCGTACCTACAACGACCCTGCGGGGAGCCCGCACGCGGCGGACGGCAGGCCACGTATGCCGTCCGCTCGATACCATCTCGCCGTGATCATTTCCAGCACCCGCACCACGGTCTTCGACATCGACGGCACACTCTGCTTCGACGGGCGGACCATCGACAGCCGGATCCTCGCCGCCATCGAGGACTGCGAACGCGCCGGCCACCAACTGGTCTTCGCCTCCGCCAGGCCGGTCCGCGACCTGCTGCCCGTCCTCGACGGGGCCTTCCCCACCGCCACACTGATCGGCGGGAACGGCAGCCTCGTCTCGGTCGGCGGTCGGGTCCAGCCGCGGGCCGCGTTCGGCGCCGGCGAACTCGACGAGCTGCTGCTCGAAGCCGAGCGGTTCCGGGCGGGCTACCTTGCCGACGGCCCCTGGGACTACGCCTACACCGGGCCGGCCGACCACCCGATCCGCGACCGTGTCGACCAGGGCCGCCTCGCCCGCCGGGTCGAGCTCGCCGACCTTCCCGCGGTCGTGAAGTTCCTCGTGGTCGAGGCGACCGACATGGCGGCCCTGGCCGAGGCCGGCCGCGCGCTCGGGATGACCGTCAACCACCACCTCGACGAGGCGATCATCGACTTCGCCCCAGGCACCACGAACAAGTGGGAGGCCCTCAGTTCGTTGGGGATCGACCAGTACAACGCCTTCGGCAACGACATCAACGACCTCGACCTGCTGCGCAACGCGCGGCACTCGGTGCGCGTCGGCGCCCACCCGGGCCTGGACGGCGTCTCCTGCGTCACCGTCGCCCCCGACCCGGAGGCCGTCGCCGCCGAGATCTCCCTGCTGGTCGCAGCGACACCTGCGGCGTGAGGACGGCGCCTTCAGCCAGCCGCGCATCCAGCTGAGGACGGCTGCGAGATGAGACCCCGGGCCACAAGCACGTAGGGGGCGCGGAGGCCGCTTCGGACTGCCGGGGCAGGGCTGTGCTGGTGGCCATGCTCCGCGCTCGCGATGCCTGGCCACCAGCACAGCCGTCTACGGTGCGCGCCGGTTGCGCCGGACCAGCCGCTCAGATACGCGGTGCGTACGGCGGCGGGCTGTGCTGCCCTGACGACCGGCGACACCCGCCCTGGTTGCCCTTTGCCGTGGCGGCCCGTAGATCCGTCGTACGTCAACTGCCGTTGCAGGTCGCGCTGGAGTTCGCCGGTGCCCCGAGGAGGTCGAGCACGGCCCGCTGGTAGGCGGCATACACCGTGGGGAGCTCGGCCAGGTGAGCGCGCTCGTCGATGCCGTGGAGTCCCTCGTAGGGCACCCCGAAGCCGGCCGTGGCCGGGATGCCCTCCCCGGCGAGCAGATTGCCGATGTTCGAGGGGCCCGCGGTCTTCGCTCGCACCGTGAGACCTGCCTCGGCCGCGGCGTTCAGCAGGGCGGCAGCGGGCTGCTCGCCCTCGGCGAGGCGGAACGGCGGCCACGCGGCGATGGGAGTGACCTCGGTCGGTGTCGGGGCGGGCAGCTCCGCATCCAACTCGGCGACGGCCTTGCGGACGAGGCTCTCCGCGTCGTGGGCGCCGAAGCCGGGCGTGGTGCGCACATCGATGTTCAGGTCGCACCTGTCGGGAGTGACGGAGAAGCCCTGGCCGCCGTGGAAGGAGGTCACCGACAGCTTCGGCGGCAGCGGGAACCCCGAGCTCCCGTCGATGCCGGGCAGGTTGGCGGCGTCCAGCAGCCGCACGAGGTGGGCGGCGCGGGAGATGGCGCCGACCACGGTCTTGCTGGAGCCGGAGTGTCCGGAGGGGGCGTGCACGGCGAGACAGGCCCGCCACAGGCCCCGGCCGCCGACCACGATGTCGTCCAGCCCCGGGTAGCCGATCATCACTCCGGCCGGGCGGGCCGCGGCCTCATCTGCGAGGTAGGCGCGGGCGCCGCCGAAGCCGCCGGTGTGCTCGTCGACGTCCAGGAGCACGGCGAGCCCGCCGCGTAGATCCGCGGCGCGGGGCACCAGGTCGGCGGCGATGTGGCAGAACATCGCGGCGGCGAGCTTGGAGTCGGACGCCCCTCGGCCACGCAGCCAGCCGTCCACGATGTCGCCGGAGTCCGGCGGGAAGGACCAGGCACTCTCGTCGCCGTACGGGGCGGTGTCCATGCACGCGTCCAGCGCCCACCAGGGCCCCGGGTACCCGCCGGGGATCTCCACGAGCAGTCCCACCAGGGTGTCCTTGTCGTCGTGGAGGCGCCGGTGCGGCAGATCACGGGCGGCGAGCCAGTCCTCCAGCACGGTGAGGACGGGCCCGTAGTCGTCGATCCCGGCCCGGCTCGGGCGCCGGATCAGCTCCTGGGCCAGCTCGACCACGGACACCGCTCGGGCCTCGGCCGACCGCTGAAGGTTCTCGCTCACGCCTCTCCCCACCACGTCAGTTGTGCCGTACCGGCAGCGCGCGGACGGCTTCGATCGTCTCCACCGGTCGCGCGGACGTGCACGCCTCCTGCCCATGGTGGACCAGATCCACCGCCGCTGCGCTGGTTGCCTGAGGTCGACCGTGCTCCGGGCCGCGGCGGCCGCGACCAACGCGACTGCTGCTTCCGGCCGTTGGCCTTTGGAGGTGGCTCTGTACGCGAGAAGGAACAGCAGACGTTCACCACGTCAGGAGGTGGTCCCGGGGGCCGCAGCGTTCGAATCATCCACGAGCTGCGGCACCACTGCTTGCCGGTGCTCAACGACTTGCTGGTGCTCAACGACGGTACGCGGCTGTCGCGATCTCGACGAAGGATCGGATCAACGGGTTGGTGTCGCCCTCGTTCCACACTGCCACCACTCGGCTCGGCGGCATGTCGATCAGCGGCACCACGGCCAGCTCCGCGGGCAGGTCGTGTCCGAGCGGGGCCAGGCCGACCGTGCCGTTCCACAGCACGGCCTGCAGGCATTCCTGGACGGCGCGCACCACCGGGCCCTCGCGCGCCCTGCCACCGTTCCAGTACGACTGCCAGACGGGGTCGGTGCCCTGCGGGAACTGGAACCAGCGGCGGTCGCTCAGCTCGGCCAGCCGCAGATCGTCGCGGCGGGCCAGCGGATCGTCGGCGCGCAGGACCACGCCGACCGGATCGGTCCGCAGTGCACGCACCGTCAGGGCAGTCTCGTCGAACGGCGCCCGAGTCAGCGCGACGTCGACAAGTCCGGCGTGCAGCCCGCAAGTCGGGTCGGTCAGATCGGTGTCGCGGATGCGAATGTCGGTGCCGGGATGGCTGCGGCGGTAGGCGGCGGCCAGCCTGGCCACTCCCGGGTCTGTGCCGTCGCCCAGGATGCCGATGGTGAGGGTCGCGACGCCGGCCGCCGCGCTCACGCGTACCCGGACGCGGTCGGCACGGTCGAGTAGGGCCCGCGCCTCGTCGAGCAGCACCGAGCCCACCGCAGTGAGCGTGACCCCCGTAGGCGAGCGGGCGAACAGCAGGGCCCCGACATCAGCCTCCAACTGCTTGATCGCCCGGCTCAGCGGCGGCTGGCTCATGTGCAGTCGGGTGGCGGCCCGGCCGAAGTGGAGTTCCTCGGCGACCGCCACGAAGTAGCGCAAGGTCCGTAGCTCCACGCTGCAACGATACCCGCGAGGTATCGGCGCCGCGGGATGGGTCTTGGACACCGGCAGGCCCCCGGCGGTGCACTCGTGAGCATGACCGAAGAAGCGAAGACCAGCGAGCCGCAGACCGACCGCGCTGTATCGGTGGTGGGTCCCGGCGACGGCGAGACGATCGTTCTGGGCACCACGCACATGCGCGTTCTGGAGGACGGCAGCCACACCGGGCACCGCCTCGCGATAGCCGAGTCCGTCCTCGCCCCGCACACCCAGGGACCGCCGCAGCACCGCCACGCCCGACACGACGAGGGCTTCTACATCCTCTCCGGCACCGTGCGGTTCACCGTCGGGGACGAGGACTACGACGCCACTACGGGCACGTTCGTGATGGTTCCGCCCGGTACCCCGCACACCTTCGCCAACCCGACCGACCAACCCGCCGTCATGCTCAGCACCTTCACCCCCGACCTGTACGTGCAGTACTTCCGAGACCTCCAGGAAGTGCTCGCCGGCGGCCGGCCGTTGACGCCACAGGCCAACATCGACGCGATGAGCCGCTACGCGACCGAGCCTGACACCGGCCTCGCCTGAAGCGAGGGCACAGCCCGGCCCGGTCACCCTCCTTTCGACCGGGAGGGCGGTGGCGCTGCCGCCTTTCGGTGCCCGTCCGGGTCCCTCGGGCGACGGGCCGGGCCTTCACCAGAGCTCTGCTGGCAAGCGACGCAAACGACGGGTCCCCGTGAACCGGTGGCCCATGAACGGGAACCATGAACATCGCCTATTGGATCGTCGCGGGACTGCTCGCGCTCTTCTACTGCTACTCAGGCACGCTGAAGGTGATCCGCAGCCGCGATCAACTCCGACCGATGATGGCCTGGGTCGACCGCATACCCTTGCCGGCCCTCAGGGCGCTGGGGACGGTCGAAATACTCGGCGCGACCGGCCTGATCCTCCCGCCGTTGACCGGCATCGCTCCCTCACTGGCGCCGGCCGCGGCCATCGGCTTCGTACTCCTGCAGACCGGCGCGATCGCCGTCCACCTGACTGGCGAGGACCGCCGGATCGCACTCAACGCCGGGCTCACCGTTACCGCGGCCGTGACGATCTGGCTGGCCGTCAGTCTGTGATCGAGCACAGTCCTCGACCGGTGGATGCGACTACAGGGCCGGCCGCCCCACGGCCGCTGTCATCGCTCATGAACATCGAACACCCTCCCCTCCACGCGCCGCTCGGCGAAGATGGACATCTGCTGTCGCGACGTGAACAGAGCCACCACCGGCCAAGGACGTGACTTGCACCTACGCCACCGACTGGATCCTGGCCGCCGACCCCGCCGAGAAGAAGGCCCTGACCGAGAGAGTGGCAGGGTGCTCTGACGCGACGGTTAGCTGCACCCCGGCACCCGTAGCCACCCTGCCGGAGACGAGGTGGACGGAGCGGCCTCACAGATCCGATATGATCATGGCGCAACTTCACCCCGCGATCGGCGGGCGGGAGTCGTGCGTCTGTGGTACAAGGAAAGACGTCCACCAACCGGTGGGAAATGCAGGTGCAAGGCCTGCCGGGCGCTCCATCAGAAGGTCCCTTCCTCTCTGCCGAGGAAGGGACCTTCTGCTACGAGGGCTCAAGTCGGCAATGGCGGTTACCCCGGCCGCCCGGCCCTGCCTCCATTGCGCGCCCCGGACACGGTTGGCCTCGACGATGACGACGGTGGCGGCGGGGAGGAGTGACGCCCAGCGTCACGCCTTCTGTGGGCTTCGGCCAGGCCGCCTGACCCGGCTGCCCACCAGGCCGGCCGCCTGAGCAGCACGGCGCGAATTCGGTAGAGGGGCGTCATGGATGTCATCCCGTAGCGCCGGGTTCCGATCAGCCGAGCGCGTGCGATGCTTCGTCACCGGTGTGATGTGGTGCCGTCCCTGCGCATGACGCGCATCCGGAAGCGCAGGCAGTCAGGCGTGCCGTGGTCGTCGATGTCGAGGAATGCCACCGGCCCGCCCGGGGAATCGAATGTCTGGCGGTCGTGCGGGACCAGGGGGAGGTCGGGGTACCCCTCAGCGCGGGCGAGCAGACCGTCGCCGGCTGTGGTGACCTTGACGGTGACGGCGTGTGAGACGTACCGGCCGGCGTAGCGGGACAGGTCGGCTGGAGCGGGCTCGGGCTCGGATGTGGGCAATGGTCCGGATGCGTCGAGCAGCGCCTGGACGGCGTTGACCCCCTGATCGGAGTTGGTGAGCACGACGACGGCGGTTTGGGTGGTGGGGTCGGTGGCGATCAGGCCGGACTGGCCGGGGTTGGCGCCGCCGACTCGCACGCTGGACTGGGCGGCGTTGGCCCAGATCATCCAGCCGAGTCCGGCCCCATGCATGGTGGATACGCCTCCCGGGGCCGGCGCGTGCAACGTTCGCATGATCTCCGTGCCGGGCGTGCGCAGATGCGCCAGGGTGAAGCGGCCGAGGTCGGCCGCGGTGGACACCAGGGTGCCGCCGGCCGGGGTAAGGCCGCGCGTGCATATCGGGTTGTCGATCCGCCAGGGCAGCGCGGCCAGTTCGCCGCCGCGGACCACATGACCGCGGACGGTGCCCAGATCATGCTCGGCGTCCACACTGGTGATGAAGCTCGTCTCGCGCATGCCCACCGTGTCGAGCACCTTCTCCCGCAGTGCCGGTAAGAACTCCTACCGAAATGATCTTCAAGATGGTTGGATCACGTGGAAGGTAAATGCGTCGACAGCGCCCTCGGCACCCCGGCAAAGTGGTCGCCCGTGACGAGCAGTGAGCTGTGGACCCGTGCGACCGCCGACCGCTACGACGCCGAGGAGACCGAGATGTCCTCGGCCGCCGTTCTCGGACCGACTCTCGCCTTCCTCGCCGAACTCGCCGGAGATGGCCGGGCGCTGGAGTTCGCCATCGGGACCGGCCGAGTGGGCGTCCCGCTCCGGGAACGCGGCGTGCCGGTAGTGGGCATCGAACTGTCCGAGCACATGGCAGCGGTGCTGCGGCACAAGATCGACGAAGACGCGCTGCCGGTAGCCATCGGGGACATGGCCACCACCGTCGTCTCCGGCAAGTTCACCTTGGTCTATCTCGTCTACAACACCATCACGAACCTGCTCACGCAGGACGAGCAGGTCGAGTGCTTCCGCAACGCCGCGCGTCATCTGGAGCCCGGCGGCCGATTCGTCATCGAGTTGGGCGTGCCGCCGCTGCGGTTCCTGCCGCCCGGCCAGGTCGCGGTGCCCTTCGACGTCTCCGAGCAGCATCTCGGCTTCGACACCTTCGACCTGGTCGAGCAGATTCTCGTCTCGCACCACTTCACCCGCGACGGCGACGAAGGCCGCTACCGCCGTGGCAAATCCCGGCACCGGTACGCCTGGCCGGCAGAGCTCGACCTGATGGCACGGATCGCTGGGCTCGAGCTGGAACGTCGCGTCGCGGACTGGGACGGGGCACCGTTGACCCATGACTCCGCGAAGCACATCTCCGTGTGGCGCAAGCCAACCTGAGGCCGGCCAGCGGGCCGTCAACCTGAGCCGCGCCTGTCTTGAAACTCCTCTCGGGAGTTCAGCCGTCGCCAGCAGATCAGTGCGCATCCGAGGGTGAGAAAGGCTTCGTGGATGTCGTCGCGTATCTCCCAACGGATCCGCGGGCGGCGGAGCCAGTGCAGGTGGGCGAATGCTCGCTCAGTGACCCAACGTTGGGTGCCGAGTCCGGAGTCATGCTCTGTGCCCGGCGGGCGATAAGCGGCTTCACGCCGAGATCCCAGACGAGGCGACGGTACTTGTCGTGGTCGTAGCCGCGGTCGCTCAACACTGCGTCCGGGCGGTGCCGGGGCTGGCCTCGCTTGCCCCGCACCGGCGGTACCGCCTGAAGCAGCGGGATCAGCTGGGTGACGTCGTTGCGGTTGCCGCCGGTCAAGGTGGCGGCGAGCGGGATACCGGTGGCGTCGGTGATCAGGTGATGCTCCGCTGGCGTCCGGGATGCCGGGGCCGGCGCTCCACCTTCGGTAGCAGCGGCTCGATCACCGCCCACAGCTTGTCATCGACTTCCCACGGCTTCGGTCGAGTCACCCCACATCCCCGGATCATCTGTCCCCGAGCGATCCAACCATCTTAAAGATCATTTCGTTACGAGTTCTGAGACGCCTGTAACCGAAGACCTGCGGGAAACGGTTGACCCCGGGGGTGGGAAAACCAACTGTCGTGCCTACGTCCCGGGAGTCGAGAGAACCCTGGACGGTGCACCTGCCTCTGCTCTCCCCGATCTCGGCCGCGGGTCTCTGTAAACACTGGAGAAGTATTTCCCGGGCAAGAGGTTCGTCAACAGGTCGCCGTCCAATATCGTCAAGGACGTCAAGGCAGCAGGTGACGGGGCACAGGGCATCATCTTCGGGGCAGACCCGCGCGGCGGTCACGTGTTCAACGTGATCAACCGTGACGGAGATGTGGTATTTTCGGATGCGCAGAGTGGGCGCGCAGTGCCTACGGAATACACGGACTACGCGTTTATGAGGACCAAGTGACGTTGAGTCGACCCGAAGCATTGAAAGCAGCGGAAGAGCTGCTCGCACGGGAAACGGGCCCCTACGATCCAGTCCTCAAAATCGATTACGAGCTCGTAAGGGAAAAGGATGGGATCCTTATCGTCCCCTTCAATTCCGAGCAGTACCTGGAAACCCGCAATGCGCGCGACATGCTTCTCGACTGCTGGCCAATTCTGGTGGACCTTGCCGCCGGGCACGCTTGCTTGGGGACAATCGAGGAAAGAGCCCTGTGGAGCGAATAGGGTATTTTTTTCGGGGTGCTGGACCACTGGTCTGACATCCCTCCGATGGCTGGCCCGCGCCGTCGAGCCGGTGCAGCAGCATTCCGCGGCGCCTGAGTTTCAAGGCTGACCCACATCTGTGGTGAACACAGGGAAGCCCCATCTCTGGTGAGGCTTCTGCATTATGGCCTCAGGAGGTTGCGATGATGAGCGCGCTGACCAGCAGCCACAAATTATGGAACGACTGGTCAGTTGACTGCACCAACTCGTTGACCGGCTCGACTCGGTGGTGGCGGATCTGGAGCACCTGCAGAGTCGGCATGGCGTTCGGCGCAGTCGAAGGCGCCGGCAACGCATGGGGCCGCGAAGGGGAACACGCCTGACGAGAAGCGACGTCCTGGGCCCGGCGACTTCACTTCGGCTGAACCTCAGGCGCCCCACGACCGCGGGATCCGAAGTGCACCCCGACCAGGCTGTAGGAGTAGCGACACCGAACTGCCAAGGTTCGGGACATTGCAGAAAGCTGGCGCCGCCATCCACGCGCCGGAGCGGGATTTTAGCCGTCTCCCGTTGCCGCCAAACCTGCGCGTCCATGGCGAGTTTGAGCGCGTCGGAGACCCGCAGGCCGCAGCGGATCAGGATCACGGTGACCAGGCGGTAGGCGTCGCTGTCGAACCGGGCAAGGTTGTCGGGGTGTTCGACCTGGGCCATGACGTGCTCGGCCAGTGCCCGGGGCAGCCGCTCGGTGCGCTTGGGGTAGTCCTCGCTGAAGAACACCACGCCAGAGGGCAGGGACGTGTCCCACTGGTGCTGGCGCACGGCCTGGAAGAACCGGTTGAGCAATCCGATGTGCATCCCCTGACGCTGGGCATTGCCGCCGTACTCGGCGTGCAGATCGGCGAGATACCGCTCGAGCACGCCCCGGTCGAGCTGGGCGAGAACGATGACGCCGGCGTTCTTCTCCAGGAAGCAGGCGAAGCGGGTCACCGCCGTGACCGCGCGGCGCACGGCCTCATAGGACAGACCCGAGGTCAGCCGCCAGCGGGCCCACCGCTTGGCCAGCAGCCGCAGCTGCGGTTGAGGGATCTGTTCGAAGGACAGGGTGCGGTTGCTCTCGGTCAGGCCCAGGCGGCGTAGCCGCCACTGGTCGCGCTCGAACTCTGTCTCCCAGCCTGTGCCGACGACCAGATCGTCGAGAGTGCGGTGGGCGTAAGCCAGCAGGGCGCGGGCGTTCGCGTCCCGCGGCGCCACCTGCGTATAGCGATCTCGCCAACTCTCCTCGCTGGCCTGCAGGATCGATGTCTCGCCGACGGCGACGAGGAAGCGGACGACGCGCATCACCACGGCCGGCGGGGTCTTCGAACGCCGCTCGTCGGCGCGGCACTGCAGCACGTACTGCATCTCGAGCCGCATCGCATCGCCGAGCATCGCGAGACGGACGATCTGGTCGCCGGGGGTGCCGACATCGGCGAATGACGCCGCGAAGGCGTGCGCGTCGGGGCGGCCGTTGGCCTTCCAGGTGTTGGCATGGGTGCGGCAGAACGGGGAGTGCGTCGTGGGCCACAACCGGCAGTGTTCGATCAGGCAGGAGACTCCCGCTGCAGGGCGCGGGAAGTCCTGCAGCTGGGCCATCCAGGACTCGAGCTCCGGGCGGCCGGCCCGATCCCATCGCCCGCCGTGCAGCTGACACAGCCCGCCGCGAGCGGTGCCGTAGTGGCAATCGGGGAAGCGGCACTCGAGGTTGGGACGCTGTCGCTTCCAGCGCGGATCGGTCGTGGCCACGAAGATGTCCAGGTCGGGACGGCCTTCATGGCGCCAGCGAAGGTTGTGGCCAGTGCACAGACCGTGCCCGGTAGCGCGGCGTCGACACTCGGCAACGCGACACACGTCGGCGCCGAACACCGGGTCATCGGCGGCGAAGACGAACTCGTCGCGGCGAAACTCGGACCGGACCACTTGCTCCAGGCGGGCGCCAAGACCGGCGGAGTGCAGGCGGCGGTGCGGGACGACGTTCACCAGGCCACCTCCCGCCCGGTGAACCAGCCTGCCTGCTCAAGAACCCGGCGGGCATCCTCGACGCTGAGGTGACCATAGACGGAGAGGGTGGTGGTCACCGAGGCATGCCCGAGCAGCGTGCTGACCACCTCCACCGGGGTGCCCTCACGGAGCAGCCTGGTCGCATACGTGTGCCGCCACCAGTGCGGATCGAAGTCGATGCTGGTGCGGCGGCGCAGCCGCCGCACCAGGTCGTAAACGGCCGGATAGGCCAGTGGCCGGCCCTTGGCACGACCGAAGAGGTTCACGAAAACGTAGTCGCTGTCGAGGTCGCCGTACTCGTCGTGGAGATAGTCGGCGAACAGCCGCACGAGCTCAGCACTGACCGGAATCGTCCGCACCTGCAGCGACTTGCTGCGGGCGCCATTCGCGTTCAGCCGCGGCCGGACGGTCACCGCCTGCTCGGCCGCCGCAATGTCCTCGTGCCGCAGCCCGAGGGCCTCGCCGATACGCATCCCCGTGTCATAGAGCAGCGCGAACAGCAGCCGGTCGCGCAGATGCTCGCACGCGTCCAGGATCCGCTGGGCCTCGACAGCGGTCAGCACCCGAGGCAGCTTGCGCGACGCCTTCAACGTGATCGCTCGGCGCGGGGCGGGCAGCGACTTGCCGATGTGGTGCAGGAACGGCTTCCACGACACTCCGCTGCCGCGGCCCGGCTGCCAGCTGACCAACAGATCGCCCAGATCGGCGCCGCCACGGGCAGCATGCTGGTAAAAGGCGGACAGCGCGGACAACTTCCGGTTGATCGTCCGCTCAGTGCACCGAGCCTCAACCGAGGGAAGCACCGCGATCTCGCCCGCACGACCCGCCGGGGACAGCCGCAGCCAGGCGACAAACTCACCCACGTCCTCCAGCCGTACCTCTCGCCACTCGAGCCGCCTCACGGCCAGGAAGGCGAACCAGTCCTTCAGGTCATGCGCGTACGCCTTGACCGTGTTCGGCGACCGCTCGATGTCGCTGAGATAGGCCAGATACCGCTCGACCGGCACGAGCGGAACGTCATCGTCCCCGAGCACCGTCCATGACTCCCGCCCCGACGCGGGCAGTACCACCCGTTGCACCAGCACCGATCCTCCAGCCGAACTCCGTTGTGGACGGCGGCAGATAAGCACATCCACAACAACGAAGACCGGCCCTCACGGAGTCGTGCAGGACATAATGGACGCCCTTCGGGCGACTCCAGATAACGATTGAGAGCGTGAACGCGCGGGTCCGCAAGGCCGTGCGAGCCCGCGGGCACTTCCCGTCGGAGGCCGCCACGTTGAAGCGCGTCTACATGGCGCTGATGAGCCTGGATCCGACCGGCAAGGGCCGGCGCCGCTGGAAGGCGCCGCTGAACGCCTTCCAGATCGCCTTCGAAGGCCGACTCACACCCACCACCAGCCACTGACCCCTCAACAACCAAGATCAGCCGTTGATTGGACAGGCCCCGTGTGGCAGTGTCAGGGTCGCCTGTGCCCCGCCGTCCGTGGTGTTTTGGAAGGTTAGTTCTGCTCCGAGGGTACGGGTTTGTCCGAGGGCGATGGTTAGTCCTAGGCCGTGTCCTTTGTTGCCGGCTTCGGTGCGGAATCGGTGTGGGCCGTGCTGGAGCAGGTAGTCTGGATATCCTTTTCCGTGGTCGCGTACGGTGATAATGGGGCCGTTAACGGTAAGGACGACTGGTGGGTGCCCGTGTTTGTGGGCGTTCGTGACGAGGTTGGTGAGGACTCGTTCCAGGCGTCGTCTATCGGTTTCCACTACGGTGTCGTGCACGATGTCGGTACGTGTGGTGGGCCAGGCTCGTGTCACGTGCTCGGCCAGCGGCCCGAGTTGGTGGGCGTTCAGGTCGAGGGCTTCGGCGCCCGTGTCGAGTCGGGATATCTCCAGTAGGTCCTCGGTCAGCGTGCACAGGGCTGCTACCCGGTCTTGTACGAGCTGTGTTGGACGTCCCGCTGGTAGTAGCTGTGCCGCGGTATGCAGCCCGGTGAGGGGGGTGCGTAGTTCGTGTGCCACGTCCGCGGTGAACCGCTGCTCGATCTGCAGGCGGTTCTGTAGCGACGATGCCATGGTGTCGAGTGCCTCGGCGACCGAGGTGACCTCGTCTGGGTGGCGTGAGGGGTTGTGGGTTCGGGGATCGTGGACGCGGGCGTCCAGGTCGCCCGCGCTGATCTGGCGGGCCACCGCCGCGGTGTGGTGCAGCCGTCGGGTTACCCGGGTCATGACGAACGCGGCTACGAGGAGTGTTGCCCCGATGGCCAGTGCTGAGGAGTCGATGATCGCGGTGTCGAGGCGATTGATGGTGTGGGCGCTGGGGGTGTAGTCGATGTGTGCGGCCAGGGCGCGCCCGCCGTCCGCGGGGCCTGCTGCCCACATTGTGGGGCGCGAGTCGAGGGTGCTGACCATGGTGCCGCGGCTGCCGCCCACCGCCAGCCTCCTCAGTTCCTCGGGCAGTCCGTCCGGGTCGATGCCCGCTCCCGGCTTGAGCCGGCCGCCCGCCTGGTAGGCGGTCGTGGCGTCCGTGAGCTGGGACAGGGCGCGGTCCTCGGCCCGGCCCACGATCTGGCGGGTCACCGTAGCGTGGACAAGGAGGCCGAGTTGGGCGGCGAGCGCGCAGCACGTCGCGGTGATGAACACGGCAGCCTTCCATGTCAGCGTGGCCGTCCAGGCGGGCAGCCCCGATCGGCACCGGGTGCGCTTGGCGCGAGGAGGATGCTCCGGGCGTCGGCTCATCGGGCGCCCCAGGCGAAGGCCGGCGAGGGCGTGGCTGCGTCGGGGGAGGTGGCGGGGCCGGGTGTCGGGTCTGCTTCTTGTGGTGTGCTGGTGTTGGGCAGTCGGATCGTCTCGTTGCGTACTTGGATCATCGCGTGTTGGTGGCTGTCGTATGCCCACACGGTGCCCAGGTCGTAGCCGGACAGCTCCGATGTGGTGCGGATCATCAGCTCGCCCCCGGCCAGCTGTACGCTGACTGCGGGCTCCGAGGTACCCATGATCTCGGTGAGGTTTCCCTGGTCCATCGTGTAGACGCGGATGGCCAGTTGGTGCTCGGGCATGCGGATGCCGACGATGAGGTCGTCCTTCCCTTCGCCGGTCAGATCACGGTAGTACGCCTTGAGGATCGGGCACGCCCCGATGCCCGGCATGGCGCACTTCCCGATGGCCGCGGCTGTCTCCTCATCCAGGGCATCCGCGCCGGTCACCGCGTGAGGGTGTGCCGCGGTCTGGGCTTTGACGATGTCCGCCGGGTTCACGTTGTGCAGATCGCCGCCCGGCACGATGACCCCGCTGACAACCTCCCGCCGAGTGGGCAGAGGGTCCCGGGTGGGCGGAGGTGGCAGTTCGGGCCAGAGCCTGGCCGGAGCCACCGCGGTCGGGACCGCGCCCGCAGGGTGCAGGGCGCCAGGGGCGCCGCAGCCGACCAGGAGCACACCGGCCGCGGCCAGACCGACGGCCGCGCAAAGAGTAGGAAAGCTGCGGTTCACATCGCTCCATTTCCGTCGGCCCGCTACCGCGCACCGGTCCTGACCACTCTTCCTCGCCGTTGTTCGCGCTACGCGACGAGGTCTGCGTAGAAAATGATGTTGTCCGTGTGGTGGCCGTCCTTGATGGGGCCGCCGCAGGTCAGCAACCGCAGCTCTGCACGATCACTGGCCCCGTACACCTTGTCGGTGGGGAAATCCTTCTTGTCCACCTGCTGGATCTCACGCACCGCGAATACCGCCGTGTGGCCATCCGCACGCGGCACCTCGATGGTGTCGCCGAGCTTGACCTTCGCAACGTTCCTCATGAGTGCCGGGCCCTTGGCAGTGTCATAGTGCGCGACGATCACCGCTGCGCCCTTCTCGCCTGGCGTCACACCGCCGGTCCACCAGCCCGGCTCGTCCGCCTTGTCAACTGGTGGCACCTCAAGCTCCTGGTCGGCGCCCACGCCCAGGCCCAGCATCGACGTCGCCTCGACGCCCGCCGACGCGATGCGCAGACCGGTCGGCCTGGCCTGCTCCATCGGCGCAGCTTGCTTGCTGGCGGGCACCGTGGCCGCGTTCGAAACCCTCACCTCGGGCGCGGGGCCGCCTGAGGTGGAACTGCAGGCGGTCAGGCCGACGCCGAGCGCCGCACCCAGGACGGAGGCTGCCGCCAGATGCCGGGCGCGCCGCAGGCGGCCCGGGCCCCGCGCCACAGCGTCGTCCAGCGGCGAGTCGGCACCGGTGCCGGTGCCGACAGGGGCTTGCGGGATGCTGCTCACATCGCACTCCTTACGGCGTACGGGGCCGCCAGAATGGATCTGGTCCGTCCTGGCGGCCGGGCATGAGAAAGAAGCAGGCCGTACAGGGCCCGGGCTCAGGAGTCGGTACGGGCCCGGCGCTTCATCGCCAAGCCGAGACCCGCCACCCCCACACCGGCCATACCGCCGCCCGCGGCCAGCATGCCGGCCTGATGGCTGCTGGGCACACCCTCGGCACCGGCCTTGACACCCCCCCTCGGAACCTGGCCATGACGGGCACCCGTGCCAGTACCGGTGCTCTGCTTGTGGCCCTTCTTGCTGTCCAGCTGGTGGCTCTTGCCACCCGGGCTGGCCTTGTCCTGCTCGCTGTGCCAGCTGCCCGGATGCACGACGCCCACGAAACCGTTGGCCTGGTTCAATTCGTACTTGTACCCCTTCACCGAGGCGGTCGGGTTCTGGGCGCTGAGGCTGGCGATGCGCTGGCCGTTCATGGTGATCCACGCCATGTACCCGCCCTTGGGCAGCCTGTAGACGTGCACCACCGCCCCGTTGCTGAGCTTGTACTCCTGAACGCCCCGCGTCTTGTCCTGCGCGCCGTCGCTGCCGGGGGACTTCGAAGTACCCGGCGTCGGAGAGGCAGAAGACGACGGTGCAACCGACGAGGAGGCGCTGGAAGCGACAGCGGACGACACCGGGACAGCGAAGCCGATGGCGAGGCCGGCAACAGCAGCAGCGCGCAGCGTACGGCGAGTAACGGACATAACGGGTGATCCATTCGAAAGTGGTGGTCCTTGTGACACCCGAAAGCTACGAACCCCACATAACGAACACCCGTAAGACATGTAACAGAACACCTCAGAAACGCATGAAACCCCAAAACGGGACGTTCGACCCCGTGTGCGAGGGACCTTCTCCCTCCCGGCAAGGGCATCGGGTGACCGCGTCCACGGTGAGCCGGCTGCTCAAAGAGCACGGGTTCAGCCTGCAGGGCATCGCCAAGACCCTGGAAGGCGATCAACACCCGGACCGGGACGCGCAGTTCCGCTATATCAACAAGCAGGTCAAGGAACACCAGGCCGCGGGCGAGCCGGTGATCAGCGTGGACGCGAAGAAGAAGGAAGTGCGACACGAGGCCGCACGAGACGAGCGAACTCGCTGGTGGGAGGACCGACCGATGTCGACAGCGTAGTTCTGGGCCAGTGCTCAAGGCCTGTCCCCACCCCGACGTGCGTTGCCGGTAACGGCTTGGTGCGGAGCTCGGGGGAGAAGCCCAAGGGCCTCCGTTCCATCCGGGGGCCACAGGCAAGGGGAAGACCGGACGGGTGAAGGCGACTGAACCCCTGATGATGCTTCGTGATCTTTGGCCTCGCCGATGGGATGTTCCAGCGGGGTGCAGGACTGGCTGCTGAGAAGCGGCAGGCGCCGGCTGGGGATTCTTTACCAGCCGGGAGAGCATCGCCGTCCCGGAGTCGAGGGGGCACCCTTCCCGGTCGTATCTCGCTCGTGTGGAACGTGACAACCCCGATGGGGTCCGGAGGCAGTGCCTTCGGTAAGCCGACCGCAAGGAAGGCCCAACTCCCCAGCGGGCACAGGATGACCCAACAAGCCAAGGCTGGCAGCCGAAAGGCAGCAGGAAACCGGGGCTGGTGGTCGGCGCCTCCGCCGATCGCCCCGCATAACTGGCCGGATACGGGTAACTGCCCGGACCTGAAAGGGTGCTGACGTGGGTCAGGTGGGCCTGTGAGGAACCGATGACCATCAACGCTGGAACCGAAGGGCAAGCTGGACACCATGGCAATACCGGTGACCACGACGGGCTCCGCCGTGGGCGGTGAGGCTGCGGCCCTCTCTGTCAAAGTAGGTCGAGTCAGGCATACTGGATGATTTATTGAGTCGAGGGCGGAGAAGGAGTTGTGCCCGGGTGGTCAGCACGAAT
>NZ_JBIVOW010000044.1:0-27691 GCF_044754325.1 Streptomyces sp. NPDC093097 | reverse complement strand
ACCCCCCGCAACCCCACCCCCAAGGGGTGGGGGCGGGGCTGTGGGGCTGGGGGTGTCCGGACGTAAAGCGCAGCAGTCCGGACACCCCCAGCCCCACAGCCCCGCCACCGCACCCGACAGCCCCGCGCAGCGGACAAGTCAGCCCCGCGCAGCGGACACACGGCGGACAGTCAGCCAGCGCCGCAGGCGCAAAGACAAAGACAGCAACCCCCACGGCGGGAAAGCCGACAACGTGGGAAGCAGGCCCAGCGCAGCGTCACGCGTCGAGGCCGATGGAGAACGCCGTCTCCAGGTCGTGTTGGGAGTACGTGCGGAACGCGATGTGCGTCTCGGTGGAGGCGACGCCGGGGACCTTGCTGATGCGGCCGGGGATGACGTCCGCGAGGTCGTCGTGGTTGGCGACCCGCACCATCGCGATGAGGTCGTGGGCGCCGGTGACCGAGTAGACCTCGCTGACACCCTCCAGCGCGGCGATCTGCTCGGCGATCTCCGGGATCTGGTCAACGCTGGTCTTGATGAGCACGATCGACGTGATCACGGCGGGCTCCCTTCCTCGGCCGATGGTCCTTTGTCCCTGGTGGCCCCCACAGTATCCCGCCCGTAGCGGGCCCATGCGTAGAGGAAGCCCAGGGCGAAGCCGACGACATGGGCGAGGTAGGCGACGCCGGGGCCGGCCGGGTCCTGCTGGGCGGCCTGCCACTGGATGCAGAACCAGAAGAGCAGCACGATCCAGGCCGGGAAGCGCAGCGGCAGGAAGAACAGGAACGGGAAGAGGCTGGTGACCCGGGCCCGCGGGAAGAGGAAGAGGAAGGCGCCCAGTACGCCGGAGATCGAGCCGGAGGCGCCGACCAGGGTCTGGTCGGAGTGCGCGTGCGCGGCCGCGTAGCCCAGGAGCGCCAGGTAGCCGACGGCGAGGTAGAAGACGGTGAAGGGGAGCCGGCCCATGCGTGCCTCGGTCATGGCGCCGAAGACGTACAGGAACAGGACGTTGCCGAGCAGGTGGAGCCAGCTGCCGTGCACGAAGAGCGCGGTGAGCGGGGTGAGCAGGGCCCGCGGGGAGCCGCTCCACAGTTCGAGCGGGATCACGCCCCAGTGGGCGAAGTACCCGTTCTGGGCGCGGAGCAGGGCGTCGCCGGTGCCGTAGGTGCGGAGCAGGCCGGAGGCCGGGCCGAGCACGAAGAGTGTGCAGCACAGTGCGATCAGCACGTTCGTCATCCGTGAGAACACCGCGCGCAGCGAGCGGGCGGGGTGGGCCGGCGCCGTCATGAAGTGATCATGGCGCAATGCGGGCACACGGGACAGAGCGCCTCGCCGCGCCCCCTGCTTCCGGGCGGGCCCGCGCCGGCCCCCTGTCAGGCCGTAGGGTTGCAGGCAGTACGTTGCGTATTTCCGCAGTCCGACGGCGCACCGCGTGAAGCCGCACCGCAGCCCGACCACGAAAGAGGACGACACGATGGCTGTTCCCCTGCCGACGGCGGAAACCCGGTGGCGCTGCACGCTCTGCGGCAACCTCACCCGGTTCGACGTGACCCGTCAGTCCAAGGTCGTCGAGTACGTCCACCTGGATCTGGCGGGGGAGCCGAAGGTGGAGGAGCGCGAGGTCCTCAGCGAGACCGTCGAGTCCGTCCGCTGCCGCTGGTGCAACGCGGTCGACCAGATCGAGCTGGTGGACCGTCCGGGCGCGAGCGCCTGAGATCGGAGCGATGCAGCCGTGGTGGAACGTCCAGAAGGGGAGCCGGGGGCGGAGCGTGCGGACGCGCCCGGAGGGGTGGCCGACGAGGTGCTCGACCAGCCACTGCCCGAGGGCGTACGACGGCGCGTCGTGGCGCTCATCGCGGAGTGGTTCGGGACGCTGACGGTCTCCGAACTCCCGCCCGCCCTGCGGCAGTACGCCCGTTTCACTCCGAGCCGCCGGGCCAAGTTCGCCGGGAACGCGATGGCCGCGGCGCTGGAGAGCGACGCGGTCTTCCGGCAGCGGATCGCGGGCAAGCTCCGCCAGGCCCAGCCGGAGCTCGCCGAGGCGCTGGAGCAGGGGACCCTGCCGGCCGCGGCCGATCCGCTCGACGTCGCGGCCGCGGCGTATGTGCTGCGTCCCGAGGGCTGGGTCAAGCTGGTCGCGGCGGCGGGTGAGGAGGCGCAGCGGGCGCGCGCCGAACGGGCCGGCGAGGAGGCCGAGCGGGAACTGGCCCGGCTGCGCGAGGAACTGGCGCAGGCGCGCGGCGAGGCGCGTACGGAGGCGGACCGGGTCCGCGCGGATCTGGAGGCGGTCCGCAAGGAGAACGAGTCGCTCCAGCGCAAGCTGCGCAGCGCGCTCAGCGACGTCCGGCGCGGGGAGGCGGCGGTCCGCAAGGTCGAGGCCGCGCTGGGGGAGGCCCGGGAGCGGGCGGCGACCGAGAAGGCCGCGGCGGACAGCGAACTGCGCCGGCTCAAGGCCCGGGTCGCGGAGGCCGAGGCGGCCCTGGAGGCCGGCCGGCGGTCGGCCCGCGAGGGGCGCAGCGTGGAGGACATGCGGCTGCGGCTGCTGTTGGACACCGTGCTGGACGCCGCGCGGGGGCTGCGCCGGGAGTTGGCGCTGCCGCCCGCCGCGGGCCGTCCGGCGGACACCGTCGAGGCGGTCGCGCCGGGCCGGATGACGCCCAGGGACATCGCGACCCGGGCGCTGTCGGAGACCGATCCGGCGCTGCTGGACCAGCTGTTGGCGCTGCCCCAGGCGCATCTGGTGGTGGACGGCTACAACGTCACCAAGACCGGCTATCCGACGATGCCGTTGGAGAAGCAGCGGCTGCGGCTGCTGGGGGGCCTTGCGGTGCTGGCGGCCCAGACCGGCGCGGAGATGACCTGTGTCTTCGACGGGGCGGAGCTGGCCGCGCCGGTGCTGCTGGCGCCGCCGCGCGGGGTGCGGGTGCTGTTCAGCAAACCGGGCGTGACGGCCGACGAGTTGATCCGGCAGCTGGTGCGGGCCGAGCCGTCCGGCCGCCCGGTGGTGGTGGTGTCCTCGGACCGCGAGGTGGCCGACGGGGTCGCCAAGGCGGGTGCGCGGCCGGTCGCATCGGCCTTGCTGCTCAAGCGACTTGCGCGAACCTGACATTTCGCCCGGCGGTCGGAATGCCGCCCGGGAAAATCGCTTGCGTTTCGTACCGGAGCGTCAAGTGCCGCTTACTGGCCGTGCGATGTTGGTAAAAGATAGGGCTCGCGGACCGGTTTTTTCCCGTGAGGATTTGAAGCGATCACAACTCGGTTACTAAGGTCGGGCCTCGAACCTCCATGCAGTCGATCATCCACCCGGGACGATCAGTGGAGGTACCGCCGAGTCCGCGGCGTTCGCGCGGAGCCGGGGCCCCAGGCAAGTGCTCCCCCCACTCCCGGTAGGCGGCTGGAGGAAGAAGGAGCTCGCCCCCGTGGCGTCCCACCGTCGACCCAAGCAGCCGAGCCGTACCCGTGTGACCGTGCTCACCGCGACCGCCGCCGCGGCCGTCGCCCTCTCGTCCCAGGCGGCGCACGCCGACCCGAGCCAGTCGAAGAAGGACGTCAAGTCCGAGGTCGACAAGCTCTACGACCAGGCGGAGCAGGCGACCGAGAAGTACAACGGCGTCAAGGAGCAGCAGGACAAGCTCCAAAAGGAGGTCGACGACCTCCAGGACAAGGTCGCCCGCGGCCAGGGTGAGTTGAACCAGCTGCGCAAGGGCCTCGGGGCCATCGCTTCCGGCCAGTACCGCAGCGGCAGCATCGACCCCTCGGTCCAGCTGTTCCTCTCCGGCGACCCGGACACGTACCTCGAAAAGGCCGCCACCCTCGACCAGTTGAGCGGCAAGCAGGCCGAGCAGCTCAAGACCATCGCGGACAAACAGCGCCAGCTCGCGCAGGAGCGCACCGAGGCCGCGGGCAAGATCAAGGACCTCTCCGAGACCCGTAAGTCGCTCGGGGACAAGAAGGACGAGATCAAGGGCAAGCTCGGCAAGGCGCAGGAGCTGCTCAACACCCTCACCGCCAAGGAGCGGGAGGCCGTGCAGGCCGGCGAGGACCGGGCCAACCGCAGCAACGACCGGGTCAACCTCGGCGACGACGTGCCGGCCTCGCAGCGCGGTGGCGCCGCCCTGGCCGCCGCCCAGGGGAAGATAGGTTCCCCCTACGTCTGGGGCGCCACCGGCCCGTCCTCCTTCGACTGCTCGGGCCTGACCTCCTGGGCGTACTCGCAGGCCGGCCAGTCGCTGCCGCGCACCTCGCAGGAGCAGGCCAACGCCGGCACCCGGGTCTACTCGCAGAGCGCCCTCAAGCCCGGCGACCTGGTGCTCTTCTACGGCGACCTGCACCACATCGGCCTCTACGCCGGCAACGGCACCGTGCTGCACGCCCCGAAGCCGGGCGCCGCGGTGCGCTACGAGTCGATCAACAACATGCCGTTCCAGTTCGGCGTGCGGGTCTGACAAGACGCACAACACCCGCAACCTCCCGCCCGATCGGGGGAATTGCGACCCCCGCCGTTGACCTCCCGCTCCGCCGGTGACCTGCGAAGTCGCCGGCGGAGCGGCTTTTTGGGTACGAAAAGCGGTCTTTGGTCGGGGTAGCGGGGCGCGGTTACTGTCTGCCCGCGCAGCTGCCGGATCACCGACCGTCCCGCCCGGACGGCAGGGGCTGCACACGGAAGGAGTTGCGGCCCTCGTGGTGTCCCATCGCCGTACCTCGCAGCGCGGCCAGACCACTCTCGCCTCGGTCACCGTCCTGTCCGCCGCCCTGGTGACCGCGGTCACCGCGCTGGCGGCCCCGCAGGCCAGCGCCGACCCGGCCGGCGGGCGCACCGGCTCGGCCGGGGCGGCCGCCGCCGCGCCCGCCGCCCGGGCCGCGGACCGCGGCAGCACCACCGCCCGGATCAGCGCGCTCTACGAGGAGGCCGAGCGGGCCACCGAGAAGTACAACGCGGCCAGTGCCCGCACCAAGCGGGCGCGGGCCGCGGTGTCGGACCTCCAGGACCGGGCCGCCCGGACCCAGGAGCGGGTCAACGGGATGCGGTCCCGGCTCGGCGCGCTGGCCGCCGCCCAGTACCGGTCCGGCGGGATCGACCCCACCGTCCGGCTGATGCTCTCCGAACGGCCCGACAGCTACCTGGAGAAGGCGTCCGCGCTGGACCGGCTCAGCGGCACCCAGACCCGCGAACTGCACCGGCTCCAGGCCGCCAACCGCCAACTGGAGCAGCAGCGCCGGGAAGCGGCCCGGAAGCTCGGTGAACTCCAGGCCCGCCGCGTCGAGGTGGCCCACCACAAGAAGGAGGTCCAGCGGAAGCTGGCCGCCGCGCAGCGACTGCTCAACGCCCTCTCCCCGGACGCCCGGGCCGCCTACGACCGGGCCACCCGCGGCGACGGGCGGGACGCGCAGGTGCCGGACCTGACCGGGGCCGTTGCGGGCTCGGGCCGGGCCGCGGCCGCGGTCGCGGCGGCGCGCGCCGCGGTCGGCTCCCCCTACGCCTGGGGCGCGACCGGCCCGTCCACGTTCGACTGCTCCGGACTCACCCAATGGGCCTACCGCAGGGCCGGCGTCTCGCTGCCCCGCACCTCCCAGGCCCAGCGCGGCGCCGGGACGCGGGTCCCGCTGTCCCAGGCCCGCCCCGGCGACCTCGTCATCTACCGCTCGGACGCCAGCCACGTCGGGATGTACGTCGGCAACGGGCAGGTCGTGCACGCGCCCCATCCCGGCGCCCGGGTGCGCTACGACCCGGTCGGCATGATGCCGGTCTCGGCGGTCACCCGGCCCTGAGCCGCCCGACCCCGCGGTGTTGCCCCGGCCGGGCCGCCCTTACGATCGGCCGCATGGCGGACCAGAGGGCGCGACGCAGACGGGCGCGGCGGGCCGCACGGCTGGTCGGCTGCGCGGTGCCGCTGTTCGCGCTGCTGGTCCCGCTCGCCGGCTGCGCCCCCGCGCAGGGGCCCACCGACCAGTACCCGGGCGCCCAGCGGATGCTCGACGCCCGGGCCGACGCCGTCCGGCGGCACGACCCCGCGGCCTTCCTGGCCTCCGTCGACCCCCGGGCCACCGCCTTCCGCACCCGGCAGCGCGCCGTCTTCGACCACCTCGCCGCCGTCCCGCTGGCCGACTGGCGCTACGACCTGGTCGCCACCGGTGTCTTCCGGCTGCCGGCCGGCGGCGGCCGGCAGCTGGCCGCGCAGGTGCGGCTGCGCTACCGCCTCAAGGGCTTCGACACCGCCCCGGTCACCAGCCTCCAGTACCTCACCCTCACCGAGCGCGGCGGCCGTTGGCTGGTCAGCTCCGACTCCGACGGCGCCGCCGACGGCAGGACCGGCACCGACCAGCTGTGGGACCAGGGCCCGGTCCGGCTGGTGCGCGGCCGGTACAGCCTGGTCCTGGGCGGGGCGGCGGACCCGGCGCGGCTGCGGGACCTGGCGGCCCGGGTGGACGCGGCGGTGCCCGCGGTCTCCGCCGCCTGGAAGGAGAAGTGGGCCCGGAAGGTGGTGGTGGAGGCGCCGGACACCGTCGAGCGGATGGCGCAGCTGAT
The DNA here is from genome assembly GCF_044754325.1 of Streptomyces sp. NPDC093097. Taxonomy (NCBI): domain Bacteria; kingdom Bacillati; phylum Actinomycetota; class Actinomycetes; order Kitasatosporales; family Streptomycetaceae; genus Streptomyces; species Streptomyces sp. NPDC093097. Next base: position 21,186 of record NZ_JBIVOW010000044.1, on the reverse strand, counting down.
GGGCAGCGACGATCCGTCGGGGTACGCCGGGATCGCGGCCGTCACCACCGGGGAGGCGGGGGCGGTGGCGGCGGCCCCCGCGGACCGGGTGATCGTCAACCCGGACGCCTACGAGGAGCTCAACGACCTGGGCCGCACGGTCGTCCTCACCCACGAGACAACCCATGTCGCCACCCGGGCGCTCACCACGCCCGCCACCCCGCTGTGGCTCTCCGAGGGGTTCGCGGACTGGGTCGCCTACCGGGAGGTGCACCGCACGCCCGCCAGCACCGCGCCGGAGCTCTCCCGCACGGTCACCGCGGGCCGGCCGCCCGCCCGGCTGCCGAGCGACGCCGACTTCGGCTTCCGGGCCGGCGCGGAGCGGCTGGCCACGGCGTACGAGGGCGGCTGGCTGGCCTGCCGGATGATCGCCGAGAAGTGGGGCGAGGCCCGGCTGGTCGCCTTCTACCGCGACACCGGCCGGCGCGGGCTCCGCACCGTCGGGGCCGGTCCGGGCAAGGCCCCGATGGAGGCGCGCACCCCCGCCCCGGCGGCCTCCCGCGCGCCCGCCGCCCCGGCGGTGGGCGGCGGGGCGCGGGGCGGCCGCGGCGCCGTGGTCGAGCGCGCCATGCGGGCCCAACTCGGCGTGGGGATGGGCGAGTTCACCGCGATGTGGCGGGCGTATGTGCGTCAGGAGCTGGGCTGAGGGAGGGGCGGACGCCGGGCACCCCGGCGTCCTGCGCGCGGCGGCCGCGACCGCCGGGGTTCCGCAGCCGGCGGCAGGCGAGCAGGCACGCGGCGACCAGCAGGCCGTTGCGCAGGACCAGCAGCGTGACGCCCCACGGGGTGCTCGCCACCACGTCCGCGAAGTGGATCGGGAACTCCAGCAGGGTCACCCCGGTGGCCAGCAGCACCAGCACGGCCGGCAGGCCCTGCCGGCCGGCCCGTACGGTCAGGCAGACCGCGGCCGTGCCGACCAGCCACAGCAGGTACTGCGGGCTGATCACCCGGCTGGTGGTGGTGAACAGCAGGACCGCGGTGAAGGCGGCGTCCGCGAGCGTCGCGGCGGTGAACTCCGCCGTCCGCAGCCGCCAGTGGACCAGCCAGGCCAGCGCGGCACCGGACAGCGCCAGCGCCAGGGCGCTCACCAGAGGGACGCCGGGGCCGAGGAACTCCAGTGAGCCGTAGTGGAGTTGCACCTCGCCGGGCCAGCCGGCGTGCCGCGCGAGGTGCAGCACCAGCGCGCCCAGCGACTCGACCTCGGTGCCGCGGTCGCGCTGGAAGCCGACGAAGCAGAGCGCGCCCGGCACGGCCACGACCGCGGCCAGCAGCAGCCCGGCGCCCCAGCCCGCCGCGCTCCACCACAGGGCGCGGGCCCGGCGGCCGCGCAGCGGCGCCCCGGCCAGCAGCAGCACCGGCCAGACCTTGAGCAGCGCGCCGCAGGCGATCAGCGCGCCCGCGGTGCGCGGCCGGCGGGCCGCCGCGAGCAGCGCCGCCGCGGCCACCGCCGCCACCAGCAGGTCGTAGCGGGCGTAGGCGGTCGGGCCGAGCAGGGCGACGCCGGCGATCCACACCCAGGCCCCGGTCCTGCGGTGCCCCGGCCGGCGCCCGGCGCGCAGCAGGAGGGCCAGCGCCGCCGCGTCCACGACCAGCATCAGGGCGAAGAACGCGGTGGCGTACGGGAGGAACGGCAGCAGACCGGGGGCGAGGACCGGCAGCGCGGCGGCCGGCGGGTACTGCCAGGTGACGTCGTCGAGCGGGAAGGTGCCGGTCCTCAGGACCTCGGCCCAGCCCTGGTAGATCACCGAGACGTCGGTGGTGACGTCCGGACCGGGCAGCACCAGCACCCGCATCGCGCAGAGCAGGAGCAGCGCCCGGGTCGCGGCCCACGCGGTCCAGGCGGCCGCCGCCGAGCGGGCGGTGCGGGCGGCCCAGGGGAGCCGCGCGGGCCGCTCCGCCGTGTCCGCCGTGCTGTCGGTGCTGGTCATCGCCACCCCGTCGGTCGTCCTGCCTGCATGATGCCCCGGAGGGTGGGGCGTGGTCGGGCGGGCCGGGTGCGGGCGTGGCGGGGCGCGCCGTCCGGGCCGGGCCGCCCACCCGGTACTGTCGGCCCCGGACCGTCCGGCCCGCCCCGCGGCCCGCCCGCCGAGAGATCGTCGACCGCATAAGAGACCACCGTGCACAAGACCCTCATCGTCACCAACGACTTCCCGCCCCGGCCCGGCGGTATCCAGGCCTTCCTGCACAGCATGGCGCTGCGGCTCGATCCGGACCGGGTCGTCGTCTACGCCTCCACCTGGAAGCGGAGCGAGGAGGGCCGCGCGGCCACCGCCGCCTTCGACGCCGAGCAGCCGTTCCCGGTGATCCGGGACGCCACGACGATGCTGCTGCCGACGCCGCGGGTGACCCGGCGGGCGGTCTCGCTGCTGCGCGAACACGACTGCTCCACCGTGTGGTTCGGGGCGGCGGCGCCCCTGGGGCTGATGGCGCCGGCGCTCCGCGCGGCCGGCGCCCGCCGGATCGTGGCGACCACCCACGGCCACGAGGCCGGCTGGGCGCAGCTGCCCGCCGCCCGGCGGCTGTTGCGCCGGATCGGCGAGGGCACCGACACCCTCACCTACCTCGGTGAGTACACCCGCTCGCGGATCGCCGCCGCGCTCACCCCGGACGCCGCCGCCCGGATGGTCCAACTGCCGCCCGGCGTCGACGAGAAGACCTTCCACCCGGACTCCGGCGGGGCCGAGGTGCGGGCCCGGCTCGGGCTGGCCGACCGGCCGGTGGTGGTCTGCGTCTCCCGGCTCGTCCCGCGCAAGGGGCAGGACACCCTCATCGAGGCGATGCCGGAGATCCTCGCCGCGGTGCCGGACGCGGTGCTGCTGGTCGTCGGCGGCGGCCCGTACGAGGAGCAGCTGCACGCGCTGGCCCTGGAGAAGGGCGTGGCCGACGCGGTCCGCTTCACCGGCGCCGTCCCGTGGGAGGAGCTGCCGGCCCACTACGGCGCGGGCGACGTCTTCGCGATGCCCTGCCGCACCCGCCGCGGCGGCCTGGACGTCGAGGGCCTGGGCATCGTCTACCTGGAGGCGTCCGCCACCGGGCTGCCGGTGGTCGCGGGCGACTCCGGCGGCGCCCCGGACGCGGTGCTGGACGGCGAGACCGGCTGGGTGGTGCCCGGCGGCTCCCCGTCCGCCGCCGCCGAGCGCATCGTCACGCTCCTGACGGACCCCGCCCTGCGCCGCGCGATGGGCGAGCGCGGCCGCGCCTGGGTGGAGGAGAAGTGGCGCTGGGACCTGCTGGCGGAGCGGCTGAGGGAACTGCTGTAGCCCGTCGTCACGCAGACGTCCGCCGCCGTGGCCGAGGGCCGGGGCGGCGGACGTCTGCGGTGCGGAGGCTCCCGGCGCCCTACCCGCGGTAGAGCGCCTCGATGTCCTCCGCGAAGTCCTTGGCGACGACGTTCCGCTTCAGCTTCAGCGACGGCGTTATGTGCCCGGACTCCTCGGTGAGCTGGGCCGGCAGGATGCGGAACTTGCGCACCGACTCGGCCTTGGAGACCGCCGCGTTGCCGTCGTCGACCGCGCGCTGGACGGCGGCCAGGAGCTCGGGGTCCTCGGCGAGCTGGGCGGGGGTGGCATCGGCCGGGCGGCCGTGCTCCTCGGCCCAGCGGGGCAGGAACTCCGGGTCCAGGGTGATCAGCGCGCTGATGAACGGACGGCCGTCGCCGACCACCATGCACTCGGCGATCAGCGCGTGGGCGCGGATGCGGTCCTCGATGACGGCGGGGGCGACGTTCTTGCCGCCCGCGGTCACGAGGATCTCCTTCTTGCGGCCGGTGATGGCGAGGTAGCCGTCCTCGTCGAGGGTGCCGAGGTCGCCGGTGTGGAACCAGCCGTCGGAGAGCGCCTCCTGGGTGGCCGTGGGGTTGTTCCAGTACTCGGTGAACAGGTGCTCGCCGTGCAGCAGCACCTCGCCGTCGTCGGCGATCCGGACCACCGAGCCGGGCAGCGGCTGCCCGACCGTGCCGATCTTCTGCCGGTCCCAGGGGTTGAAGGCGGTGGCCGCGCAGGACTCCGTCAGGCCGTAGCCCTCCAGGGCGGTGAAGCCGATACCGCGGTAGAAGTGGCCCAGCCGCTCGCCGAGCGGGGCGCCGCCGGAGATGGCGTGGGTGGCCCGGCCGCCCAGGACCGCCCGCAGCTTGCCGTAGACCAGGCGGTCGAAGATCTTGTAGCGGAGCTTGAGGCCGAAGCCCGCGCCGGCGGGGGTGTCCAGGGCCCGGCTGTAGGCGATGGCGGTCTCCGCCGCCTTGTCGAAGATCTTGCCCTTGCCGTCGGCCTGCGCCTTGGCCCGCGCACCGTTGTAGACCTTCTCGAAGACCCGGGGGACGCCCAGGATCAGCGTCGGCCGGAAGGAGGCCAGGTCGTCGGTGAGGTTCTTGATGTCCGGCGCGTGGCCCAGCTTGATCGGCGCCATGACGGAGGCGATCTGCACCAGCCGGCCGAAGACGTGCGCGACGGGCAGGAAGAGCAGTACCGAGGACTGGCCGGTGCGGAAGAGCGGGCGCAGCCGCTCGACGACGTTGCCGCACTCCGCGAAGAAGCTGCGGTGGCTGAGCACGCAGCCCTTGGGGCGGCCGGTGGTGCCGGAGGTGTAGACGATGGTGGCGGGGGAGTCCGCGTCGGCCAGCCCGCTGCGCTCGTCGACCTCCTCGTCGGTGATGCCCTCGCCGGCCGCCCGCAGCCGTGTGAGGGCGTCCCGCTCGATCTGCCAGATGTTCTCCAGCTGCGGCAGCCGGTCGCGGACCGCCTCCACGGTCGCCTCGTGGGCGGGGGTCTCCACCAGGCAGGCCACCGCGCCGGAGTCGCCGAGGATCCACTGGATCTGCTCGGCGGAGCTGGTCTCGTACACGGGGACGGTGATGGCGCCCGCGCTCCAGATGGCGAAGTCCAGCAGCGTCCACTCGTAACGGGTGCGCGACATCAGGCCGACCCGGTCGCCGGGCTTGACCCCGGAGGCCATCAGCCCCTTGGCGGCCGCCCGGACCTCGGCGAGGAAGGTGGCGGCGCTGACGTCCTCCCAGGTGCCGTTCACCTTCCGCCCCATGACCGCGACATCCGGGTACTGCGCGGCATTGCGGCGGATCAGATCCGTCAGATTGCCGTCCGCGGGGACCTCGTACAGGGCCGGAAGGCTGAACTCGCGCAAGACTGCTGCTCCTCGAAAGCGCCGGCACCACGACGCTGTGTGCGCACCGGCTGCGGTCCATGATCATGCAGGGGGATTGGACGGCCCTGGACGTTACCCATCGGTATTGCTTTGGGATAGGGGGTTACGGCCAGATGTTCGATGCGTCACATGCGGGGGACACGTCATGGGGGACTGCACGCGCAGACTAGACCAGCCCCGAGGTGACCCGAAAGTAACCAGTGCGGCGACCAGCGGTCTCCCGCGGGCGCCCGGCGCGATCCGGGCCCCTGTCCGACCCGCGGGGCAGGGCCTAGGGTGACGCCATGCGCGTGCATGTGGTCAGTGACGTCCATGGGAACGGCCGGGACCTGGCGGCGGCCGGGGACGGGGCCGACGCCCTGGTCTGCCTCGGCGACCTGGTCCTCTTCCTCGACTACGCGGACCATTCGCGCGGCATCTTCCCCGACCTCTTCGGCGTCGCCAACACCGACGCCCTGGTCGCCCTGCGCACCGCCCGCCGCTTCGACGAGGCCCATGCGCTGGGCCGCCGGCTCTGGGCCGAGCTGGACGGCGGCGCCGGCCGGGACGAGGTCGTCGAGGCCGCGGTCCGCCGCCAGTACGCCGACCTCTTCGCCGCGTTCCCCACCCCCACCTACGCGACCTACGGCAACGTCGACGTGCCGCGGCTGTGGTCCGAGTACGCCGGGCCCGGTGTGACCGTCCTCGACGGGGAGCGGGTGGAGATCGGCGGACGGGTCTTCGGCTTCGTCGGCGGCGGCCTGGCCGGCCCCATGCTTCCCCGCGCTCTCAACTTCGTTAGACCAGGGGGGACCCCCATGCCCTACGAGATCAGCGACGAGGAGTACGCCGCCAAGGTCGAGGCGGTCGGCGAGGTGGACGTGCTGTGCACCCACATACCGCCGGACGTCCCCGAGCTCTGCTACGACACCGTCGCCCGCCGCTTCGAACGGGGCAGCGCCGCCCTGCTGCACGCCATCCGCACCACCCGGCCCCGCTACGCCCTCTTCGGCCACGTCCATCAGCCGCTCGCCCGCCGGGTGCGGATCGGCGGTACGGAATGCGTCAATGTCGGGCACTTCAACGCGACCGGCACGCCCTACGTGCTGGAGTGGTGAGGCCGTCGCGGCGGCCCGCTGGTGTCGGTCCGACTTCCGCCGCGCGGTAGCCTTCAGCAGCAGCGACACCAGGGAAACGGGTCTCTCCCGCAGGGTCGGCGGACCGGCATGAATCGGTATGGAGGAGTCACGGCGATGGCCGAACACACCAGCTCGAACATCACGATCGAGGCGGCACCGGCCGAGGTGATGGGAGTGATCGCCGACTTCGACCGCTACCCGGAGTGGACCGGAGAGGTCAAGGAAGCCGAGATCCGCGCCACCGACGACCGCGGCCGCGCCGCGGAGGTGCGCCTGGTGCTGGACGCCGGTGCCATCAAGGACGACCACACCCTCGCCTACACCTGGACCGGCGAGAACGAGGTCAGCTGGTCGCTGGTCAAGTCGCAGATGCTGCGCGTCCTGGACGGCTCCTACCGGCTCCGCGCGCTGGACGGCGGTGCCCGCACCGAGGTGACCTACCAGCTCACCGTCGACGTCAAGATCCCGATGCTCGGGATGATCAAGCGCAAGGCCGAGAAGGTCATCATCGACCGGGCGCTGGCCGGCCTGAAGAAGCGGGTGGAGGGCGGCCCCGCGGCGTCCGGCGCCCCCCGCGCCGACGAGGCCGAGAAGCACTGAGCGTGCGGACCGTCCTCGTCACCGGCCCCGGCGGCGCGGGCCGGACCACGCTCGCCGCCGCGACCGCCCTGGCCGGTGCCCGGCAGGGCGCCCGGACCCTCCTGCTCACCACCCAGGCCAGCGCCCCGGAGGTGGTCCTCGGCGCCCGCCCCGGTGTCGCCGCCCCGGCCCCGATAGCCGCGGCCCCCGGCCTGTACGCCCGCCGGATCGACCCCGCCGACCGGTTCCGCCAGGAGTTCCTCGCCTTCCAGGAGCGCGCCGGCGCCGCCCTGGACCTGCTCGGCGCGGCCCCCCTGGACGAGGACGAACTCACCGAACTCCCCGGCGCCGAGTCCTTCGCCCTGCTGCACGCGCTGCGCGCCGCGCACGCCTCCCACGACTGGGACCTGCTCGTCGTCGACATGCCGCCGGCCGCCGAAACGATCCGGCTGCTCGCCCTGCCCGCGCAGGTCCGCCGCTACCTCCGCCGCCTGCTGCCGCCCGAGCGCCAGGCGGCCCGCGCGCTGCGCCCGGTGCTGGCCCAGCTCGCCGGCGTCCCCATGCCGGCCCAGAAGCTGTACGAGGCCGCCGAGCGCTGGGAGAGCGAACTCGCCGCCGTCCAGCGGGTGGTGGACGCCCCCGGCACCTCCGTCCGCCTGGTCACCGACGCCGGCCCGGTCGCCACCGCCGCCCTGCGCACCCTCCGCGCCGGCCTCGCGCTGCACGGCCGCCGCACCGACGGCGTGCTGGTCAACCGCCTGCTGCCGACCGGCTCCGCCGACCCCTTCCTGGCCGGGCTCTCCGGCAGCCAGCAGACCGCCCTCAAGGCGCTGCGCGCGGAGTTCCCCGACGTCCCCGTCCACGAGGTGCCGCACCTGGGCCGCGACCCGCAGGGCGTCGAGGAGCTCGGCGCGCTGCTGCCCGCGCCCACCGGCGCCGTGCCCCCCACGGAGCCGGCCGCCGCGGCCGCCGACCCCTGGACCGTCGAGGACCGGCTGGCCTCGGACGGCATCCTCCTGTGGCGGGTGCCGCTGCCCGGCGCCCGACGGGACGGCCTCGGCCTGGTGCGCCGCGGCGACGAGATCGTGGTGACCGTCGGCCGCTTCCGGCGGATCCGCACGCTGCCGTCGGCGCTGCGCCGCTGCACCGTCTCCGGCGCCGCGCTGCGCGACGGTGCCCTGGAGATCCGCTTCACCCCGGACCCGGCGCTGTGGCCGCAGAGCGCGCCGAGCGACTGAAGCGGGCACCCCCGTTCGGGTAACGTCGTAAGCGGGCACCGCCGGGCGGTGCCCGTACCGCCCGGTCCGTACCGCCCGCAAGGAGTCCACGGAGCCCGCCATGAGTGATGCCACCGAGCGCCCCGCCGATCGCCGTGCCGAGCCGGACGCCGACGCCTGGGAGACGGCCTGCGCCGAGGACCTCGCCGCGGAGCAGGCCCGCCGCCGGGCCGAGTACGGCCCGGCGCCGGGCAGCGCCGCCGAGGAGCTGCGCAAGCTCGCCGAGGCCGTGACCGACAAGCTCGCCGGCATCCAACTGCCCGGCGCGCTCGGCGGGATGGCCGCGAGCAGCGCCGTCGGCCAGCTGCTGCGGCAGGCCAAGGCCGCCGTCGAGCCGGTCATCGAGCGCAACCCCGACGTCTTCGACCACCTCGCGGCGGCCGGCTCCGAACTCCTCGCCGCCTACCGCTCGGCCGTCGAGAGCAGCGAGCGCCGCTGGACCCGCGAGGCCGCCACCGACGAGACCTCCGAGGGCCGCCCCGGCGACCCGCGCGATGACGGACCGGCCGGTACCGAGCGCATCGACCTCGACTGACGCTCTCCCCGCCTCCGGTACGGTGGGGCACGGCGGGGTTCGAGCGAAAACTGAGGGACACATGGGACTCACCATCGGCGTCGACATCGGCGGCACGAAGATCGCGGCCGGCGTGGTCGACGAAGAGGGTTCGATCCTTGAGACGTGCAAGGTACCGACCCCGCGTGCCACCGACGAGCTGACCGAGGCCATCGCGGACGCGGTCCGCACCGTCGGTGCCGGCCACCGCGTCGAGGCCGTCGGCATCGGCGCCGCCGGCTACGTCGACGAGAAGCGGGCCACGGTCCTCTTCGCCCCGAACATCGACTGGCGCCACGAGCCGCTCAAGGACAAGGTCGAGCAGCGCGTCGGCCTGCCCGTCGTCGTCGAGAACGACGCCAACGCCGCGGCCTGGGGCGAGTACCGCTTCGGCGCCGGCCAGGGCCACAGCGACGTCATCTGCATCACCCTCGGCACGGGCCTGGGCGGCGGCATCATCATCGGCAACAAGCTGCGCCGCGGCCGCTTCGGTGTGGCCGCCGAGTTCGGCCACATCCGGGTCGTCCCGGACGGCCTGCTGTGCGGCTGCGGCAGCCAGGGCTGCTGGGAGCAGTACGCCTCCGGCCGCGCCCTGCTGCGCTACGCCCGGCAGCGCGCCTTCGCCACGCCGGAGAACGCCGCGGTGCTGCTCGCGCTCGGCGACGGCACCCCCGAGGGCATCCAGGGCAAGCACATCAGCGAGGCCGCCCGCCAGGGCGACAAGGTCGCCGTCGACTCGTTCCGCGAACTGGCCCGCTGGGCCGGCGCCGGCCTCGCCGACCTGGCCTCGCTCTTCGACCCGTCCGCGTTCATCGTCGGCGGCGGGGTCTCGGACGAGGGCGAGCTGGTCCTGGACCCGATCCGCAAGTCCTTCCGGCGCTGGCTGGTCGGCAGCCAGTGGCGGCCGCACGCCCAGGTGCTCGCCGCCCAACTCGGCGGCGAGGCCGGACTGGTCGGCGCGGCCGACCTGGCGCGCCAGGGCTGAGTCCGATGGCGGTCGAGCGCTCCGGACGGCCCGCCCCCGGCACGGCCGAGACCGGTTCCGCCACGGCAACTCCGGCCCCCGCTGCCGGACTTGCCGCCTCCGCCACGGAAGCGGGCGGGACCGCGGTCGTCCGGGTGCTCAGCTACAACATCCGCTCGATGCGCGACGACACGGCGGCGCTGGCCCGGGTCGTCCGGGCCTGCGCCCCCGACCTCGTCCTGGTCCAGGAGGCGCCGCGCTTCTTCCGCTGGCGCAAGGCCGCCGAACGGCTGGCCAGGGCCGGCGGCCTGGTGTACGTCACCGGCGGCGCGACGACCGCCGGCCCGATGGTGCTGGCCACCCTCCGCGCCCACGTGGAGCACACCGAGGACGTCCTGCTGCCGCGGACGCCCGGGCTGCACCAGCGGGGCCTGGCCACCGCCGTGCTCCGCTTCGCCGGGGCCCGGCTCGGGGTCGTCAGCTGCCATCTGAGCCTGGACGCGCGGGAGCGGTACGGCCAGGCCGGGCTGCTGCTGGAGCGGGTCGCCGGGCTGGGCGTACCGCACGCGGTGGTCGGCGGGGACCTCAACGACCGCCCGGACGGGCGGAGTTTCCGGCGGATCGCGGCGGAGCTGCGGGACGGCTGGGCGGCCGCGCCGTGGGGCGGCGAGTTCACCTCCACCCCGCATGCGCCCCGGCAGCGGATCGACGCGGTGTTCACCACCGACGGCGTCGAGGTGCTCGGGTGCGGGGTGCCGCACGGGCTGCCCGGCCTGCGCCCGGCGGATCTGCTGGCCGCCTCGGACCACCTGCCGGTGCTGGCCGCCCTGCGGGTGCCGGCCGCGCGCTGACGGACCCCCGGGCGGCTGCCCGGGGGCCTGCGCGCTCAACCCGCCGCGCTCACACCACCGCGCCGCTGCCCGGCAGGTCGTCGTCCTCGTCGCGGTCGTCGTTCATCCGCGCGAAGAGGGTGGCCAGACCGCCCAGGAAGCCGCCGATGCCCAGGACGGCGATCCACCAGGTGACCGGCTTCTGGAGGACGACCGTGCCGATCAGCAGCAACGGGCCGCCGACGGCCGCGATCCAGGCGAACTTGGTGGTGGTGTCGGCCTGCGGCAGCGGGGGCGGTTCGGGCGGGGTGAAGTGGCCCTCGTCCGTCCCGTCGAAGTCGTCGTCGGAGGGCTCGCGGGCGGACCAGTCACGCGGTCCCACGCCGGGGGCGAAGACCACGAAGCTGCCGGGCCGGGACGGGGTGCCGTCGCCGGGGGCGCTCTTCCCGGGCGCGGGGTCGGTGGGTGGGTCCGCGGCGTCCTCGTCCGCCGCCGCGGTGCGGTCGTCCGCCGCCGCGGTGGGGTCGGGCCGCTTCTCGGTGCCGGGGAACTCCGGCCGCTCGCCGTAGCCCGCGACGATCTCCGCCCAGGCGGCCTCCTCGTCGAGCGGGTCCCGAGGGTCGCGGGGGCTACGCTCCGCCACGGTCCGCCGTCCCTTCCTGGGCCGTCTCCGGCAGGGCCTGGGGCGCGAGCCGGGTGATGAAGGCGTGGGTGTCCGCGAAGATCCGCTCCGCGTCGTGGTCGAGGGTGGCGACGTGGTAGCTGCGCTCCAGCAGGGTGTGCCGGACGTCGGCGGAGGAGACCCGGCTGAGGATGCGCGCGGAGTCGGCCGGCGGGACGACGTGGTCCTGCGGGCTGGTCATCACCAGCAACGGCTGGGTGACGCGCGGGAGTTCGGCGTCGACCAGCCGGAAGAACTCCCGCAGCGAGTGCGCGGCGTGCAGCGGCACCCGGTCGTAACCGACCTCGGTGGCACCGGGCTTGGCGATATCGCTCGCGATCCCCTTGGTGGAGGGGATGACGTGCCGCAGCACCGGCAGCAGCGGCGCCGCCGCGTCATGGACCTTGTTGCCCGGGTTGACCACCGCGACGCCGCTGATGGCGTCGCCGTGCCGGGCCGCGAGCCGCAGGGCCAGCGCGCCGCCCATCGACAGGCCGCAGACGAAGACCGTGGAGCAGCGCTCGGTCAGCGCGCGCAGCTCCCGGTCGACCTCGGCGTACCAGTCCTGCCAGGTGGTCGGCTGCATGTCCTGCCAGCGGGTGCCGTGGCCGGGCAGCAGCGGGACGGTGACGCTCAGGCCCTGCTCGGCGAGGTACTCGGCCCAGGGGCGGACGGACTGCGGGGAGCCGGTGAAGCCGTGGCAGAGAAGGACGCCGACGTCTCCGCCGTCACGGCGGAACGGCTCGGCTCCGGGGAGGAGCGGCACCGGAGGACTCCGATCGGTGAGGGGCTTGGCGGGATTACTTCAGGGTACGCAAAGCGACCGCGCCGGGGTAGGGCCGAGGGCGGCGGGAGCGGCAGGTCGCGGGCGCGGCGCCCCGGGCCCCGCGGCGGCCCGTGCGCGGTCCGATGGCCCGCCGCGGCCACCGGCGCGCCGCAAGGGGGTTAAGGTCATTGCGTCAGACATCAGGAGGCAGTCGGTTGATCTACGGCGCAATGAAGTTTTCCATCGGGGGTCCGCTGCGACTCGCGTTCCGTCCCTGGGTGGAAGGCATCGAGAACGTTCCCGCTGAGGGTCCGGCGATCCTCGCGAGCAACCACCTGTCCTTCTCGGACTCCTTCTTCCTGCCCGCGGTGCTCGACCGCAAGGTCACCTTCATCGCGAAGGCGGAGTACTTCACCACCCCGGGCGTGAAGGGCAAGCTGACCGCCGCGTTCTTCAAGGGCGTGGGCCAGCTCCCGGTCGACCGCTCGGGCGCCCGCGGCGCGGGCGAGGCGGCGATCAAGAGCGGTATCGAGGTGCTGGAGCGCGGGGAGCTGTTCGGCATCTACCCGGAGGGCACCCGCTCCCCGGACGGACGGCTCTACCGCGGCAAGCCGGGCGGCCTGGCGCGGGTGGCGCTGGCCACCGGCGCGCCGGTCATCCCGGTCGCGATGATCGACACCGAGAAGGTGCAGCCGCCCGGCAAGGTCATCCCGAAGATGATCCGGCCCGGTATCCGGATCGGCAAGCCGCTGGACTTCAGCCGCTACCAGGGCATGGAGGGCGACCGGTACATCCTGCGCTCGATCACCGACGAGGTGATGTACGAGATCATGAAGCTCTCGGGCCAGGAGTACGTCGACATCTACGCGACCGCGGCCAAGCGGCAGATCGCGGATGCGGCCAAGGCCGCGGAGGCACAGAAGAAGGCTGCCGCGGAGGCGCAGAAGAAGGCGTAGGGCGGCGGGGGCCGGCCGGGGCGCTGCGGCAGGGACGGGACGGACGGACGAGCCGAGACCGGGGGCGGTGCGGCCCCCACGGTGAGGGGTGGGGGCCCGCAATGACGGATGCCGACATACAGGACACCCGGGCCACGGGCGCCGGTGCGCAGGACGAGCGGGGGGCGGGGGCCGACGGCCGCCGGAAGCCGCTGCGGATGTCCGTCGAGCTGCCGTTGTGGCGGGCGCTCACCGGCTACCGCATCCTGACCCTGGGCTACGCGCTGTGCCTGTACGCGGTGGCCCACCGGCGCTATGCGCACCCGTGGGGCGCCGCCGCCTACATGGCCGCGCTCACCCTCTGGACCGCGCTGACCTGGCGCCGGACGACGTCGCCCGAGCGCTGCACCCGGCAGTTCCTGCTCGTCGACCTCGGCTTCGCGGTCGGCGGCATCCTGCTCACCGCGGTGATCGACACCCAGGCCCGCATCATGGGCGGCAGCCCGACGCTGCCGTCCATCTGGACCGCGGGCGCGGTGCTCGGCTTCGCCATCAAGGGCGGCTGGCGGTGGGCGGCGGTGGCCTCCACCATCGTCGCGGCGGTCAACCTCGTCGAACGCCAGGAACTGGCCCGGGACACCGTCCACAACGTGGTGCTGGTGTGGGTGGCCAGCGTCGCCATCGGCTACGTCGTCGAGGTGGCGCGGGCCAGTGAGCGCACCCTGGCCCGCGCCCTCCAGCTCGATGCCGCCACCCGGGAGCGGGAGCGGCTGGCCCGCGACATCCACGACAGCGTGCTCCAGGTGCTCGCCATGGTGCAGCGGCGCGGTGCCGCGATCGGCGGCGAGGCGGCCGAACTGGGCCGGATGGCGGGCGAACAGGAGGTGGCGCTGCGCACCCTGGTCGCCGGCGGGCTGGTGCCCCGTCAGCGGGCCGCGGAGGGCGGCGCGGAGGACGGCGCCGCCGCGCCGGCACCGCCGGCCGACCGCGGCGCCCCCTGCGACCTGGTGGCGCTGCTCGCCCCGCACGCCGGGGGCGGGGTGACGCTGTCCGGCCCGGGCACCCCGGTCGCGCTGCCGGCCGCCGCCGCTGCGGAGTTGGCGGCCGCTGTCGGTGCCGCGTTGGACAATGTCCGGGTGCACGTGGGGGCCGACGCCCGCGCGTGGATCCTGGTGGAGGACGAGCCGGACGCGGTCATCGTGACGGTGCGCGACGAGGGCCCCGGCATTCCCGAGGGGCGGCTGGCCGCGGCCGAGCGCGAGGGCCGCCTCGGGGCGGCGCTGTCGATCCGCGGCCGGCTGCGGGAGTTGGGCGGCAGCGCCGAGTGGATCTCGGTCCCCGGCCAGGGCACGGAAGTGGAGTTGAAGGTTCCCAAGGGTGCCGCGCCCGAGGGCGGACGAGGGGGGAGGGCCCGCGCGTGAACGAGCGCGGCGGACGCGCCCTCGCCCGGTGCGTGACGGGCGGGGCGGGCGAAGCGAGGGGCGGGGCATGAGTGACGGGACGGGCCTGCGGGTCATGGTGGTCGACGACCACCCGATGTGGCGGGACGCGGTCGCCCGGGATCTGGCGGAGGCCGGGTTCGAGGTGGTGGCGACGGCCGGGGACGGGCCGCAGGCGGTGCGCCGGGCGCAGGCGACAGCGCCCGACGTGCTGGTCCTGGACCTCAATCTGCCGGGACTGCCCGGCGTCCAGGTGTGCAAGGAGGTGGTCGGCGCCGATCCGTCGCTGCGGGTGCTGGTGCTCTCCGCCAGCGGCGAGCACGCCGACGTCCTGGAGGCGGTGAAGTCCGGCGCCACCGGCTATCTGCTGAAGTCGGCCAGCACCGAGGAGCTGCTGGACGCGGTCCGCAGCACCGCCGCCGGCGACCCGGTGTTCACCCCGGGCCTGGCCGGCCTGGTCCTCGGCGAGTACCGCCGGCTGGCGGCGGATCCGGCCCCCGCGGCCGACGACGCGCCGGACGCGCCCCGGCTGACGGAGCGGGAGACCGAGGTGCTGCGCCTGGTCGCCAAGGGGCTCTCGTACAAGCAGATCGCCGAGCGGCTGGTCATCTCGCACCGCACGGTGCAGAACCACGTCCAGAACACCCTCGGCAAGCTCCAACTCCACAACCGCGTCGAGCTGGTGCGCTACGCGATCGAGCGCGGTCTCGACGGCCTCTGACCCGCCACCGTCCGAGCCCTTCCGCTCGTACGGGTGAACACCGTGCGTCAACTCCCTTGGCATGCCCGGGGGTTGGCGTACGCACCATCCCGGAGTGACCCAGATCACCATTAACGTGACCGGCGTTACGTTCACGGACGGCCGTACGCGGCCACGGACGGGATGAAGGTGAAGCGATGCGGGTCGCAGTGCTGACCGGCGGCGGCGACTGCCCGGGTCTGAACGCGGTGATCAGGGGCATCGTCCGCAAGGGCACCCAGGAGTACGGATACGACTTCGTCGGCTTCCGGGACGGCTGGCGCGGACCGCTGGAGGGGGTCACCGTACGGCTGGACATCCCGGCCGTGCGCGGCATCCTGCCCCGCGGCGGGACCATCCTCGGCTCGTCGCGGACCAACCCCTTCACACAGCCCGACGGCGTCCGCCGGATCAAGGAGTCCCTCGCCAAGCACGAGATCGAGGCGCTGATCGCGATCGGCGGCGAGGACACCCTCGGCGTCGCCTCCCGGCTCTACGAGGAGAACGGCATCCCCTGCGTGGGCGTGCCCAAGACCATCGACAACGACCTGTCGGCCACGGACTACACCTTCGGTTTCGACACCGCCGTCGGCGTCGCCACCGAGGCCATCGACCGGCTGCACACCACCGCCGAATCCCATATGCGGGTGCTGGTCGTCGAGGTGATGGGCCGGCACGCCGGCTGGATCGCGCTGCACTCCGGACTGGCCGGCGGCGCCAACGTCGTCCTCATCCCCGAGCAGCGCTTCGACGTCGAGGAGGTCTGCCGCTGGATCGACTCCCGCTTCCGGGCCAGCTACGCGCCGATCGTGGTGGTCGCCGAGGGCGCCATGCCCAAGGACGGCGAACTGGTGCTCAAGGACGGCAGCACCGACTCCTTCGGGCACGTCCGGCTCTCCGGCGTCGGCGAGTGGCTGGCCAAGGAGATCGAGCGGCGCACCGGCAAGGAGGCCAGGACCACCGTCCTCGGCCACACCCAGCGCGGCGGCACCCCCAGCGCCTTCGACCGCTGGCTGGCCACCCGCTTCGGACTGCACGCCATCGAGGCGGTGCGCGACGCCGCCTACGGCACGATGGTCGCGCTGCGCGGCACCGACATCGTCCGGGTGCCGCTGACCGAGGCGACCGCCAGGCTCAAGACCGTCGATCCCGCGCTCTACGCCGAGGCCGGGGTCTTCTTCGGCTGAGCCGGTGCCGCCCCGTTCCCGGGCGGCGCGGGTGGGCGATGGGCCGTATATTCGGCGTATTGCGCCATGTTCGGCCCATTGCCTCCGCGCGGCGCCGCCGCCCGGCGCCGTCGCGCGCCACCACCGGCGGGGGAGATACGGGGAGAGGAACGTGGAGATCGTCGCCTTCGGTGTGCAGAGGGACGAGCGGCCGCTCCTGGAGGGCGCGTTCGCCGGCCGCCACCAGGTCCGCTGCCTGGACGTCTTCCTCAACCGCGACACCGCCCCCATCGCCCACGGCTACGAGGTCGTCCTGACCGCCGCCAACGACGACCTGAGCGCCGAGGTGCTCCAGACGCTGGCGGCCGGCGGCACCAAGATGGTCGCCCAGCGCGCCACCGGCTTCAACAACGTCGACCTGGAGGCCGCCGCCGACCTCGGCATGACCGTCGGCCGGGTCTCCGCCTACTCGCCGTACGCGGTCGCGGAGTTCGCCTGGCTGCTGGCGCTGGCGGTGAACCGCCGGCTGATCCGGGCCGCCGTCCGCACCCGGAACTTCGACTTCCGACTGGACGGGCTGATGGGCCGCGATCTGCACGGCCGCACGGTCGGGGTGCTCGGCACCGGCCGGATCGGCACCGCGTTCACCAGGATCGCGCACGGCTTCGGGATGCGGCTGCTGGGCTGGGACCTCGTCGAGAACCCCGAGTGCGTGGCGCTGGGCATGGCCTACGTCCCCCGGGAGCGGCTGTTCGCCGAGGCGGACCTGGTCAGCCTGCACGTCCCGTTGACCGACGACACCCGGCACGTGGTCGACGCCGCCGCGCTGGCCGCCATGAAGGACGACGCCATCCTGGTCAACTCCAGTCGCGGCGGGCTGATCGACACCGTGGCCCTGGTCGAGGCGCTCAAGGCCGGCCGGCTCACCGGCGTCGCCCTGGACGTCTACGAGGAGGAGGCCGGGCTCTTCTTCTACGACAAGTCCCTGGACGTCATCAGCGACGACACCCTCGCCCGGCTGATGACCTTCGCGAACGTGCTGGTCACCTCGCACCAGGCGTTCTTCACCGAGGAGGCGGTCGGCCAGATCGTCGAGACCACCGTGACCAATGTGGAGGACCACCTGGCCGGCCGCACCAACGGCAACATGCTGGTCACACGAGGACAGCTGCCAGCAGCTGCGCGGTGACCGCCGCGCCGTCCAGGGTCAGCACCGACTCGGGGTGGAACTGCACCCCCGCGAAGCCCGGACCGCGCAGCGCGTGCACCTCCCCGGTGGCCTCGTCCCGGCTCAACTCGACGCGGTGCATGGCGAGTTCGGTCGCGGTCCGGTCGTCGCAGCGGGCCGTGAAGGTGTTGTAGAAACCCACCGTCTCGGTGCGCCCGAAGAAGTCGATCCGCTCCTGGGCGCCCTGGAACGGCACCTCCTTGCGGACGATCTCCAACCCCAGCTCGGCGGCGATGAGTTCGTGGCCGAGGCAGACCCCCAAGAGTCCGTGACCCGCAGGGTCTCGATGGGGGGTGGCGGTCGGGCGACGGGTGGGACCGTGACCCGAAGGGTCTGGGTGAGGGGTGGCGGCCGTGCGGCGAGTGGGCACGTGGCGGTGGCCCGCCACCAGGTCGGCCGCGAGGGCGCGCAGGAAGCGCATCTTGGGGTCGGCGGTGTCGGCCGGGTCGCCGGGACCGGGGCCCAGCACCACCGGCCCCTGGTGCGCCAGCGCCGCGGCGCGCAGCCCGGGCTCGTCGTAGCGGCGGACCGTCACCGTCAGCCCCGAGGTGCGCAGCAGGTGCGCCAGCATCGCGGTGAAGGTGTCCTCGGCGTCGACGACCAGGGCGTGGCCGTGCAGCGCGGCGACCGGCGCGGTGGTCTGCATCCGCAGCCAGAACGGGGCCAGATCGGCCCGGCGGGCGTCCAGCGCGGCCCGCACCCGCGGATCGTCGGCCAGCCGCGGCGCCGGACCGGCCGCCGCCCGCGCGGGGGCGTCCCGGAACCCCAGCGCGGTGAGCACCCCGGCCGCCTTGGCGTGCGTCTCGGCGACCTCGCCGTGCGGGTCGGAGGCGCGCACCAGGGTCGCGCCGACCGGTACGCGCAGCCGGCCGTCGGCGGCGATGTCCGCGGTGCGGATCAGGATCGGGGAGTCCAGCGTCTGCGCCCCGCCGGCGTCCCGGCCGAGCAGCGCCAGCGCGCCCGCGTAGTAGCCGCGGCCGCGCCCGTCCGGGGCCACCGGCTCGTGCCGCTCGATGACCCGGCAGGCGTTCTGCACCGGCGACCCGGTGACCGTCGCGGCGAACATCGTCTCCTTGAGGACCTCCCGCACGTCCAGGGTGGAGCGGCCGCGCAGCTCGTACTCGGTGTGCGCCAGGTGCGCCATCTCCTTCAGGCGCGGCCCGACCACCACCCCGCCCCGGTCGCCGACGGTGCACATCATCTTCAGTTCCTCGTCCACCACCATCGACAGCTCCTCGACCTCCTTGCGGTCCCCGAGGAACGCCAGCAGACCCTCCGCGCTCGGCCCCTCGGCGGGGTACCGGTAGGTCCCGCTGATGGGGTTCATCACGACGGTCCCCGCCTCGCCGAGCCCGCCCGCCATCCGCACATGCACCTCGGGGCTGGCGCCGACCAGCGTCCGCAGCCCCGGCCGGTGCACCACGAACGTCCAGTACGCCCCGCGCTCGCCGGCCAGCAGCCGCCGGAACAGCGCCAGCGCGTCGGCCGCCGAGAAGCCGGGGACGGCACCCTCGAACGTGCGGCGGATGACGAAGTTGGCGCCCTCGCCGGTGCCGATCTCCTCCCGCACCACCCGGTCGACGATCTCCGCGTAGGCCGCGTCGTCCACGTCGAAGGCGCCGCCCGTCACCGCCACGTCGTGCGCCGGGAGCGCCGCCAGCAGCGCGTCCAGCGGCACCTCGTGGCACTCGTCCGGGCGCAGCACGGCCAACGGGGTGCCGTCGTCGTGCGCCCGGAAGCCGCGCTCGCGGATCTGCCGGAACGGGACCAGGGCCAGCGCGTCGGTCACCGGCGCGCCCGGCGCCCCCTCGCCCAGCGGGATGTCGGCCAGGTGCTCGACCTCGGTCACCTCGCCGATCAGCGCCTCGACGACGGTGCCGTCCCGGCCCGGGGCGCGGCGGCGGAGCAGGGCGAACGGCGGGCAGGCGGGGTCGAGCAGGCGCTGGACCAGTGCGGCGGCGCCGGGCCTGGACGGGGGCTGGGGGTGCATGGCGGTTCCTTCCGGGAGTGCTTCCGGTACGGAGGGAACGGCCGCGGGAACGCGAAAGGCCGCCCCTCGGGCGGCCTTCGCGGTCTGTCGGTGCGTGACGCGAATCAGTGGGCCGCCGGTCGGGCGGTCCACCACCAGTTCATGTTCATGGTCGGTCGCGTCTGCATGGCGGGAACCCTACCGGATCTCCGGTCCAGGGCGCGTCTCAAAGTCCGGATGCGGGACGGATACCCCTCGAGGACCCCGTAATGTGGGGGTGTGACCGTGAACGCTGAATCCCACGCCGGTGGCCACACCTGGCGAGACCTGCCCGCGGCGCAGCAGCCTGACTGGCCGGACCAAGAGGCTCTGCGCGATGTGATCGCGGAGCTCGAGTCCTATCCGCCGCTCGTCTTCGCGGGCGAGTGCGACCAGCTGCGCGAGCGCCTGGGCGCGGTCGCCCGAGGCGAGGCGTTCCTGCTTCAGGGCGGCGACTGCGCGGAGGCCTTCGACGCCGTCTCCGCCGAGCACATCCGCAACAAGCTCAAGACGCTGCTCCAGATGGGCGCTGTGCTGACGTACGCCGGGTCCGTCCCGGTGGTCAAGGTCGGCCGGATCGCCGGTCAGTACAGCAAGCCGCGCTCCAAGCCGACCGAGACCCGCGACGGCGTGACCCTGCCGACCTACCGCGGCGACTCCGTCAACGGCTTCGAGTTCACCGCCGAGGCCCGCACCCCGGACCCCGAGCGCCTGAAGCGGATGTACCACGCCTCCTCCTCGACGCTGAACCTCGTCCGCGCCTTCACCACCGGTGGCTACGCCGACCTGCGCCAGGTGCACGCCTGGAACCAGGACTTCGTGAAGTCCTCGCCGTCGGGCCAGCGGTACGAGGCGCTGGCGCGCGAGATCGACCGGGCGATGAACTTCATGAACGCCTGCGGGGTGGACCCGGAGGAGTTCCGGACGGTGGAGTTCTACTCCTCGCACGAGGCGCTGATCCTGGACTACGAGTCGGCGCTGACCCGCACCGACTCCCGCACCGGGAAGCTCTACGACGTCTCGGGCCACATGGTCTGGATCGGTGAGCGCACCCGTCAACTGGACCACGCGCACATCGAGTTCGCCTCCCGCATCCGCAATCCGATCGGCGTCAAGCTCGGCCCGACGACGACCGCGGAGGACGCGCTCACCCTCATCGACCGGATCGACCCGGAGCGCGAGCCCGGCCGGCTCACCTTCATCACGCGGATGGGCGCGGACAAGATCCGCGACCGGCTGCCGGAGCTGGTGGAGAAGGTCACCGCCTCCGGTGCCAAGGTGGTGTGGATCTGCGACCCGATGCACGGCAACACCTTCGAGGCGGCCTCGGGCCACAAGACCCGCCGCTTCGACGACGTGCTGGACGAGGTCAAGGGCTTCTTCGAGGTCCACAAGGCCCTCGGCACCCACCCGGGCGGCATCCACGTCGAGCTGACCGGTGACGACGTCACCGAGTGCGTGGGCGGCGGCGACGAGATCTTCGTCGACGACCTGCACCAGCGCTACGAGACCGCCTGCGACCCGCGGCTCAACCGCAGCCAGTCGCTGGACCTGGCCTTCCTGGTGGCGGAGATGTACCGCGATCAGTGAGGTGTGCCGACACGGCAGTGGGGGGGGGGGGGCGGGGGGGGCCCCCCCCCCCCCCGGGGCGGGGGGGCCCGCCCCCCCGCCGGGCCCGGACGGGTGGGGGTTCTAAACCACACAAAAAGAGAGACGGGTGGTGGGGT
>NZ_JBIVOW010000043.1:0-27874 GCF_044754325.1 Streptomyces sp. NPDC093097 | reverse complement strand
CCCGCTACCCAGCAGGCAAAACACACCCAACACCCAAGAAAAAGAACACCGTTGCAACCGGCAAAGCCGGTCGCAACGGTAAAAAGTAAAGCTAATGAGACGGGACAACAGCCCTCCGCCGCCGGCTTTGCACAAGGCCCGCCAGACAGAACCTGGTCCGGATTTCCCACCGAGCGCAAGCTCCAGATGTCAGGAGGCAAGCCTTATGGAGGACTTCACCTGGTCGTAGACCTTCTGGGTGCGCTCGTCGGCACCGGGGTTGTCACTGCCCACCCCCACCACGATCGTGGTGTCAGGCGTCACCACCGCGAACATCCGTCTCCGGAAGGTCGAGACATTGGGGTCCGGAGGCTGGACCGTGTAGCCCATCTCCGCGGCGGGGTGCCCCGCGATCGTCAACCGGTTCTCGTACTCGTCGTGGTAGTACTCGCCGTAGTTGTTCATGCCCTGGCCGTCGTAGTCGAGCAGCGCCTTGAGGGGATCGGCGGCCTTCTTGCCCGTGTCGTAGACGCGGACCCAGAGGCCCACCGTCGCTTTTCCGGTCCCGAGCACGACGTCGCAGGGCGCGTACCGGGACCGCTTTCCGTCGTCTGTGTCCCTTTCCGACTGCTTGTTCTTCCACGGCGTCGGAATCTTGAACGTGACCGGCAGCTTGCATGCCGAACGGGCGCCGCCTAACGACGCGACGTGGTCGCCCTCGTCCCGTGCGCAGTACAGGGCCGCCCCGGCCAGCAGCGCGGTACCCAGCACCCCCGCGGTCCATCGTCGTATGCGGCTCGACACCTGGGTCCCCCTCCCTCTGGTTCCGCCGAACGGTAGCCGACTTCCGCAAAACGATTCAACTGATGCGGTAGAGGCCAGGCGGCCGGAACGTCGGCGTACCGCTCAGGCAGGCTCTCCACCTGGTCACGGTTTCACGCGGAGTCAATGGCCAGTCGAAGCCGCATTCCTGGCAAGGGCTCCGGCACGGGCGTGCTCCCCAAAATTCCATGGGAGAACAGCTCATCGAGCCGGCGGTATCTGCTGATCACCGACCCGTCGGACAGGCCCTGACCGGAACAGCAGCGACGGACCAGATCAATTGAGACGGCACCGGGCAACCGCGCGTGCGAGACCAGATCCACTGAGATTTCCAGGGTCGCAGTGTCTCAGTTCTTCTGGTCGCTGTAGGTCGCAGGCATCACCAGGGACCAGATCATCTGAGACGGGACACCGGCGTCCGCAGCGGTCGTTTCGGCTTGCTCATTACGGCACACCGCACCCAGTCGCTCGTCGTCCACCGGCCGGAACAGCAACGGCTGGAGATGTTCGCCGGCGCATTCCCGCATCGCGGCCGCGCGGGGGACCGAGGGCGTCCCGATCGCCCGCTGTTCGGTGCACGACGGCGCGTCGGGCATCTTCCGCACCAGCCGATCGCGCATCAGCGCGGCCGGGCAGTGCACTGTCTCGGGCAGCCCGGAGGTCAACGCCTCCCGGATGTCCCGCACCGTGGCCCCACGTTGCAGCCATTCACCCGCCAACGGCGCGAGCCGTCCCACCCGTTTCATAGACTACATGTTCACGATGGGGACTGAGTGCTGTTCGTTGCAACTCATCAGGATGCCAAGGCAGCGGAGCCCGGCCGCCGTAGGCGGCCGGGCTCCGGGATGGGTGTGCAGCGGACCTCAGCTGGAGACGTGCGTTCTGTCGGGTTTCCCTGATCGCCTGGCCCATGCACGGATGATCTCTGCGGCGAGCCAGTGCCCGCGGGCCTCTGCTTCGGCCTCTGGGAGAACGCCATCGGTGGGGCGAAGCGGGTCAGCTCCGCGTGCGAGAAGGAAGGCGGTCACGTCGACGCGGAGTGGTTCGCCGCTCTGGATGTGTCCGTCGACCTCGATGTCGATGGCATGGCGGAGCAACGTCCAACCGTCACCGTTGTCGTCTTCCACGTCGTAGCCTCCGTCCAGCAGTTCGCGCAGTTTCGGGAGGTCTTCGTGTTCGACGGCGAAATGACCTGGGGACCAGGACACGGCAGAGCTCCAGAGGGTGGCGGGCGGTTTCGGATAGCGGGTCCATCACATCATGTGACAGGTTGCGTGATCTGGGCTTCGAGGTCGGCGACGCGGCGGTCCTGGAAGCGGAGGTTGGAGCGGGCGGCTTTGAGTCGTTCGTCGAGGGTCCGGTTGTCGGCGGTCAGCTGTCGGACCCTTTGCTTGAGGGTGGTGTTCTCTGTGGTGATTCGTTGGATGGCCTCTTCGGTCCACTCGGCCTGCAAGTCCCTTATGTGACCGTGTAGTTCACCGATTTGGGTTCGTTGGGCGAGGATCTCGGCCTGGGCGGCTTTGAGCATGTCCTCAGCGTTCAGCGCGTGCTCGCGCCAGGTTGCCTCTCGCTCGTTGCCCTGGTCGGCGAGCGTGCCGGGCCGCCGGTCGTTTGCTTCGGCTACCGCTGTGGCGACGATGGCCCGGGCCTCGGGGTTGGAGAAGGCTGGCTTCCGTACCGTGTTACGTGACAACCCAGGGGCGCGGAACTTCCGCTGCGGGTCAGCCAGGATCCCGCGCGGATCCGCGCATCCGGCGCCGAGCGGTCGCCGCCGCGGGAGCTGACTCGGCCGTCAACCGGTCGCATGGGCGGATGATTGGGCCCCATTCCAGCTGTTCTGGCCGGGCTAGGGTCGAAGTCGACGGCCGCGAAGGATGCCGTCGGCCGTGCGGAAGGAGTCGCCCTCGGATGTCCGCCGTCAGCGTCGCTCTGTCCGTCGTCGTCGGAGCCCTGGCCGGCGCCGTGGCGCGCCCGGTGGTCTTCGCCCGGTCGGTGCCCGCACCCGCCTCCTTTCGCAGTCGGTGTCCGGCCTGTGCGCACCACCTCCTTGCCCGGCCCCGCCCGCTGCCGGTATCGGGGCGCTGCCCGAAGTGCAACGAGCGCATCGGGCCTGCCGCGCTCTCGGTGGAGTTGACGATGGCTGCCGCCTTCGCCGCGGTCGCGGCGGGCGGCGCGACCGGCTGGTTCGCCGCTGCGCAGTACTGGTTCGCCGCGTGCGGCATCGCCCTGGCGGTGATCGACGTTGCGGTCCAGCGTCTTCCTGACGCGCTCACCGTGCCTGCCTGCACCGGAACGCTTCTGCTGCTCACTGCGGCCGCCGTGGCGGGCGAGCCCGGCAGCCTCGGCCGCGCGGCAGCTGCGGCTGCCGCTGTCACGGCCACCTTTCTCCTCCTGGCGCTCCTTGCCGAGATGGGCATGGGCGACGTGAAGTTCGCCCCGGCCATCGGCGCGCTTCTCGGCTGGAGCAGTTGGAGGAACGCGCTGTGGGGCACCGCCGCCGGCTTCCTTCTCGGCGCGGTGGCTGCCGTGGCGTTGCTCGTCTCCGGACGCGGGCGCCGTACTCGGCTCGCCTTCGGACCCTTCATGGTCATCGGGGCGCTCGCCGTGACCGTCACGATCGGCTGACCAGAACCCCGCAGGCGGTGGCCAGTTCGACCTGGCGAAGCCGCGGAGGGTGGCGGTGTCCTCCGGCTCGCATCCGGTATCGGTCTTGGGGCATCTTCACGGAATGCGGTGTCGCGTACGAAGCGGATCCGGCTTTCGTTCAGCCACTGCGACCTTGCGATGTGCGCGATCTGCTCGGGAGTAGCCTGCCGGCTGATCAGGTCGGTGATGGCGTAGACGGTCTCATGGGTGCGCTTGCCGGTCCTGGCCGACGTGCAGCGATGCCGCACGGTCCTTGGCCCAAGCTGATGGCCGCCGAGCGACCGCGGGAGGAAGCCGGGCGCCTGCGTGCCACATCACTCGCCTGACAAGCGGCTGGCCGTCTCCGAGCGAGCTGCGCACCGATGCCTCCGGCGTCGCCGACGATCTGGTCCGCCACGATCACGGCACGGCACCAGCCTGATCCGCAACGTCCCGCCAGTTTTGGAAGACGGCTGCACCGACGCGCAACGAGACGCAGTGCGTGTCTACGTCCGCGAAGAGTGGATCGCCTCGCAGGAGAGGTGGAAAGGCAGATGAGTACCCGTCAGCCCGCTGGCGTGGGGCAAGTACGGGGGACGTCCGGCTGTGACGGGACAGCGTCGTGCCCGTTGGGCCGGCCGATATTCAACGGCCCACGGCCGGCCACGTCGTTCTGGCCACGGTGTCCGGGGTCCGTACTGCATGTCGCGCTCGTTCATGCCGAGTTGGAAGGTTGCCCCGGTGCGGACGGCGAGCTTGCCGTGCCAGGTGACCACGCCTGTCTGTGGACCCCAGGCGGAGAGGTTTTACCCAACGGTCGACCAGCAGCGCGTCGCCGTGTCGTAGCGTCACTGCATTCCTTGATCACGATCGTGGACGCCTTCGGCCGGCTGGTTCAGCCCTCCGCCGAGGCGGCCCGTCTGGAGGCATGCCATGAATTGTGTCGACATACGAAGTGCGGCCGCGGAACTGCCGGATGCCTGGAGCTCATTCCTGCTCGGGCAGGTCGGGAGTACGGGGGTGAAGGTGTTGCGGATGGACGGGCGTCGCCTGGCACCGGAATCCCATGACGTAGCGGAAGCGCTGCTGGTGGTGGACGGCACCCTGCGGTTGGTGGCGGACGGCACCGAGGTCGAAGTGCGCGCGGGGGAGATGTACATCGTTGAGGCGGACGTGGAGCATGCCGTGTGCCCCGGGAGCCACGGCACACTCGTCATCATTGAGCACCTTTCCAACCCAACCCAAGGGCAATACCGGTGACTTTGTGCGGTGTGGGGGAGGGGCGTGACGCTACGGGCCGGCGAGCGGGCTCCTCGCGGCCCCGGTGTGGGGCAGGGCGCCGGCAGAGATGAGCTCGGAGACGTCGACGGTGCCGGCCCCGGCCCGCGGTGCGGGGATGAGGGCCCACAACGTCGCGAGGGCGGCGAAGGCGGCCAGCAGGGCGGCGGCTCCCTTGCGGCCCTTCGCCCAGCGGGCCCGGAACCGGATCGGGTCCTCCACCAGGACCTTGGACAGCCACGCGGCCGCGAGGGATACGGCGAGGATGACGGCCGTACGGCTCCAGCCCCTCAGGCCGAGGCGTTCCTCGCTCAGGAGCAGGTAGACGGGCCAGTGCCACAGGTAGAGGCTGTAGGAGACCAGGCCGCACCAGCGCAGGGGCGGCGCGGCGAAGGCGCGGCCCACCGCAGTGCGGGGTGCCTGGGTGAGGCAGCCGATGAGCAGGGCGGCGGCCAGGGCGTGGAGGAAGAGCCCGCCCTGGAAGAGGGAGAGGTCCTTCTGCCCGTCGGACAGGGCCCAGTACGCCCCGATCCCGCACGCCAGGGCCAGGCTTGCCCAGGCCGTGGCCCGTTCGCCGGCGCGTGCCAGGAGAGCGGTGGCCGGTGGCGTGGCCATGAGAGAGCCCAGGAGGAGCGAGAAGGCGCGGGTGTCGGTGCCCTCGTAGACGCGCGTGGTGTCGACGGGGTTGGTGAACACGATCATGAGGACCAGTGAGACGACGGCCCCAGCCGCGGCCACGACGGCGACGCGCCGGCCGCCGTTGCGGCCGCGGGCCAGCAGGCCGATGGCCAGGGGCCAGACCAGGTAGAACTGTTCCTCGACCGCGATGCTCCACAGGTGGCCGAAGATCCGGGTGTCGGCCGCGTTCCAGTATCCGACCTGGTCGGCGATGAAGTGCCAGTTGGCGAGGTTGGCCGTCACCCAGGGCGCGTCGTCGAGGGCGTAGCGGAGCAGGGACGGCGGGCCGAGCGCCCAGACCAGGAGCAGGGTGCCGGCGATCGTGACGGCGAGGGCCGGCAGCAGGCGGCGCGCGCGCCGCCCCCAGAAGGCCAGGAGGTCGACGCGGCCGTCGCGCGCCTGTGTCTCCTTCAGCAGCAGGCCGGTGATCAGGAAGCCGGAGAGGACGAAGAACAGGTCGACGCCGAGGAAGCCGCCGCTGAAATGGCCTGCGTGGAAGAACAACACACCCAGGACGGCCAGGCCGCGCAGGCCGTCCAAGGGCGCGATGTGCCGCTTGCCGGACGGCGCGGGGCCGATCATCGCGTGGCGGCGGTGGGTGCGCACGGGTTTCGTCGAGGTGGGCATGGGTCTCCAACGAGAGGAACGAGCCGGCCCGGCTCAGTCCCGAAGGGGCCGAGCCGGGCCGGCCACCGAGCCGAGCCGTCATGGGGCCGGCAGGCCGTCCGGCAAAGAGACGGCCGTTCGGAGGCGGACTACTTGCAGCCGAGCTGGGCGTAGACCTTGTCGCCCGTCCACGCCCCGGTGGCCCACTGGTCCACGGCGGCCGGAGCGAAGCCGTACTGCGTCTTCAGCTGCTCGCCGAACCATGTGGCGAACGCGGCCGAGCCCTGCTGGCAGGAGTGGATGCCGTCCTTGCCGCGCTGTGCCTTGGCTGCCGTGCTGTCGGTGCCCCACAGGGTGGAGGCGTCGAGGAAGTGGACCGTGTCGGGATGCTTGTCCGCGACCTCCTTGGCGGACTTCGGCGCGGTCTTGATGGCGGCCTCGTGCGACGCGTAGAAGTCGTCCATCTTGAAGGGGGGTGCGGACACGATGAGAAGTTCGGCGCCCGCGTCGTTCACCATCTTGGCCAGACGTTCGTAGGCGGCGCGTTGTTCGCTGGGGGTCCCCCAGTCGTAGGTGGTGATCTGGTAGGCGACGACGTCCGGTTTGAGGGATTTCAGCTCCTTCGGGAGCTTCTCCCAGGTGGGCTGCGCGATCTCCCCGACGACACCGCCGCCCCCCGCGGCGGCGATCGACTTGAACTCCACGCGGCCGGCCGTCATCGCCGCGCTGAGGGGCGGTGCCTGAACCTCGCCGATGGAGTCACCCATCCACAGCATCTTGTGCGGCTTCGTGGTGTCCTTCTGGCCGCCGGGCGCCTGCTGGTCGGCGGCTGGGGCGGTGCTGCGGTCGGCGGTGGGCGCGGAGCCGTCGCCGGAGGCTTGGCAGGCGGTGAGCGCGAACGCGGCCGCCGTGGCGGCCAGGACGAGGCCCGCGGTACGGCGGGTGGGTCGCTGAAGAAGGGGGGAGGACGTGTTCTTGCTGTTCATGTCTCCAGAAGAACCCGCCCGGAGGCTGCTCGGGCGGGCCGTCATCGTTCCATCACGTACCGGAAGAGGGCCGGGCACAGAGAGCGGGCACTACTGTCATCCGGCCTTCGGGAAGCTGAAGGCGTAGCCCTCTTCGGCGAACCATGGAAGAAGCCGTTCCAGCGCTTCCATCGTCTGGGCGCGGTTCCCGCCGCCGTCGTGGAGGAGGACCGTCGGCCCCATGGACAGCTGCTCCTTCACGGTGCGGACGATGGTGTCCGCGCCGGGCTGTCGGAAGTCGCCGGGGTCGACGTTCCAGCCGAGGTTGCGCATCCCGTGGGCTGCCGCGATCTGGCGGCTCTGCGGCGTGAAGGCGCCGCCGGGGGCCCGGTAGTACCAGATCCGTTCGCCGCCGGACGCCTCGTCGATCATGTGCTTGGCGTCGAGGATCTCCTTCTCCTGGTAGGACACCGGCTTCTTGTCCATGGCGACGTCGTGGCTGACCGAGTGATTGCACAGACGGTGGCCCTCGGCGACGATCCGCCTGACGAGATCGGGGTGGGCGGCGGCATTGGGGCCGGTCAGACAGAACACGGCCTTGGCTTTGAACCGCTTCAGCAGTTCCAGGGCCTTCGGAGTCCAGCGCGGGTCCGGACCGTCGTCGAGGGTGAGATTCACCGCTTTCCCGCCGTCCTCGGCCTCTCGGACGATGGCCATGTCCACGATCGGCGCGGGCAGTGCGGGGTCGATCGCCGTGCTCGCCCCAGCCGTCTTACCGCCGGCCCCAGCCGTCTTACCGCCGGCCGCAGTCGTCTTACCGCCGGCCGCCCCAGCGGGCTGACCAGCACCTTTGTCCGCCATGACCGTGAAGGCGGCCGTTGCGGTCAGGACCAGAGCCACGGCGGTGACCACCGCTCGCCGCACCGTGCCAACGCGCCTGCCGTTGCCGTTTCCGGCGCTGTTCGTGTCTTTGCTCATGCGCCCGACGGAACCGGCCGCTCTACCGCGAACGGCTGGCTGTCATCGTTTCGTCAACGAATGCGAAACCGGGCGTCATACGCTTCCAGCACCCTGGTCAGAGAACACCACCCCTGCCGCCCACCTGGAGAAGAGCACCCCCCGATGGCACGAGTCCTGCTCGTCGAAGACGACCCCGCCGTGCAGAAGGGCGTCACCCTCGCGCTGAAGCGCCGAGGCCATGACGTGGAGGTCGCAGCGAGTGGCGAGACCGGACTCCTCACCCTGGAACGCTACCGGCCGGATCTGGTACTGCTCGACCTGATGCTGCCGGGGATGAGCGGCCTGGAGGTGTGCCGCCGGATCCGGGAGAGCAAACAGATCCCGATCATCATCCTCTCCGCCCGCGGAGACGAGATCGACATGGTCGTCGGCCTGGAAGCGGGTGCCGACGACTACATCATCAAACCCGCCAGCGGGGAGATCATCGAAGCCCGGATGAAAGCCGTCCTGCGCCGGGTCGCCCCCGCCCAGGACAGCCCCGCAGCCACGCCCACGACGACGGGAGCGGAACACCACGGCGAGCTGGCCGTGGACCGCACCAGCCTGGTCGTGGCCAAGCGCGGCACGGAGCTGGTCCTGGCTCCCTCCGAACTCAAGCTGCTGCTGTTCCTCACCGCCACACCCGGACAGGTCTACTCCCGCCACCAACTCCTGGAACAGGTCTGGGAGCACTCCTTCTACGGCGACGTCCGCCTCGTCGACGCCTGCGTGAAGCGGCTGCGCGCCAAGATCGAGGATGATCCGCGCGCGCCGGTGTACGTGCAGACGGTGCGCGGCTTCGGCTACCGCTTCGGCCCCCTGTGATGAAACTCAGGCTCCGCTTCCCCCGAGGGCTGCGGGCCCGGCTCGTGGTCGCCGTCCTGCTGGCCGTCGCCTTCGGCGCACTGCTCACCGCGGGTCTCACCTTCCGCCAGGCCCGCTCCTCCGTCCTGGAACGCACTCAGCACACCGTCGTCGCCGACCTGCGCATCCAACTCGATTCCCTCGCCCCCGGGCTGACCTTCCCACCCCGCACCGAGGACCTGCGCGGCCTGTCCCTCCAACTCGACCGGGCCGGAGGCTCCCGCGCCTGGCGTTCCGCCGCCTCCTACCAAGGCGGCGCACCGGTCTCGGCCTCTCCCACCGCACCGCCCGTGCCCGAAGAGCTCCGCGAAGCCGTTCGGACGAGCGGTCAGGCGACGTACCAGCGCATCGAACGCGACGGCCGCCCCTGGCTGGCCGTCGGCATGCCCGTCGCCTACGCCGCGGAGCCCGAAAAGTCCGCGAGCACCGGCAAGCCCTCCGGGCTGACCGTGTACGTCGCCACCCCCCTCGACGACGACGAAGCCGACATCTCCGCGCTGGTCACGGCGGCCCAGGCCGGGGCCGTCCCCGCCCTTGTCCTCGCTCTCATCCCCGCCCTGTTCGCCGCCCGCAGCGTCCTGCGCCCCGTACGGCGCCTGCGCAGCGGCGCCGAGCGCATCACCGCCGGCGAACTGGGCACCCGCCTCGACGCCGACGGCCACGACGAACTGGCCGATCTGACCCGCTCCTTCAACACCATGGCCGCAACCCTGCAAAAGGACGACGCCGAACTACGGCGCCTGGAAGCAGGAGCCCGCCGCTTCGCCGCCGACGTCGCCCACGAACTGCGCACCCCCCTCGCAGCCATGACCGCCGTCACCGAGGTCCTCGACGAGGACGCCGCCTCCGGCGTCCTCCCCCCTGACACCGCCGACGCCGTCCAACTCATCTGCGAGGAGACCCGTACCCTCGCCCGCATGGTCGAGGACCTGATGGAGGTCTCCCGCTTCGACGCCAAGGCCGCCCCGCTGCACGCCGAGGAACTGGACCTGCGCATCATCGTGACCAAAACCCTCCAACTGCGCGGCTGGGCCGACGACGAACGCGTCACCGCCGACATCCCCACCCCGGTACCGGTACGCGCCGACCCCCGCCGCGTCGACGTCATCCTCGCCAACCTCATCGGCAACGCACTGCGCCACGGCCTCCCACCGGTCACCGTCTCCGCCCGCGCCGAGAACGACCACGCGGTCATCACGGTCACCGATCACGGCCCCGGCATCCCCGACGACGTACTCCCGCACGTCTTCGAACGCTTCTACAAGGCCGACACGGCACGCACCCGCTCCGAAGGCAGCGGCCTCGGCCTGGCCATCGCCTACGAAAACGCCCACCTGCACGGCGGAACCCTCACCGCGGCCAACACCCCCGACGGCGGTGCGGTCTTCACCCTCACCCTGCCCCTCCCCGCCGCCCCACAGGACCAACCATGACCCGCCCCCCGTCCCGGCGCCGACGCACCCCCCGCACTGCCGCAGCCGCCCTCGGGGCCCTGACCCTGTCCACCCTGCTCATCGCCACAGTCACCGGCTGCTCGATCGGCCCCACCCACCCCGTGCACGCCGGCCCCCCGGCCTCCGGCATCCAACAACCCGGAACCGAAGCCCACTTCGCACGTCTCTACTTCGCCGGCCCCACCGGCATCCGCGCCGTCTCACGCCCCACGGACCGGCCACTCAGTCCCCAGCAAGCCCTCGACCTCCTCCTGGAGGGACCCACTCCCGCCGAACGCCAACGCGGCCTGATCAGCCAAGTACCACCGATGGCCGGCCAGCTCACCGCCACCGCGACCGACGGAGCCGTCGACGTCTCCGTCCCCCAAAAGGTCAGCACCGGCGACCTCGGCGTCACAGCAGTCAGCCAGATCGCCTGCACCGCCGCCCACGCCGACATCCGCGGAAACAAACCCCCCACACAGATCGACATCCGCATCCACGAGGGCCCCATCCGCCCCCAGACCCCCTGGACCGTCCGCTGCGGCCCCAATGGCGATGTGACACCGGTAAGGCGCTGACACACCACGCGCCAAACGGGACTGCCCACAGCGGTGAGCAGAAGAGACCAGCACGCTTCGATGCGCCCGCGATGCCCGGACGTGGCCCCGCGGGCCCCATGGGTGGGCTGTGGCTTGATTGCCCCAAGTGGGTCCAGGCCATTGTGCGTGGGATCGGCGTGCGAGGCCGCGTGTTACGGGTGGGGAGGAATTCGGGCTGTGGGGCGTGAGGGCGGAGACGCGATGTTCGCGGGGTGCGTGTGGGACACAGGTGGCCACCTGTTGCGGGCGCCAGTGCGCCGGGCATATGGCAGGGAATGACGGTCACAGGGAAACCCCCCCTTCCGTGGTGTCCGTCGCCGGGTCAGCCTTGCCCGGCGTACCGCAACGCACATCGTTGTAATTTCTCGCACACACGCATGACTCAGGCGGGTGTTGATGGGGGAACGGGGGAGAGGGGGCACAGGCAGTCAGCTGCCTGTCCCTGTGGAGTGACGCGCGCCGCGTGACGGTCGCGCGAACCAACTGCCCGGGCCTGACGGCTCGTTCCTCTTTCCGTCCAGCAGACCTTCGCACGGTCGCAGCACGGCCTGTGCCATGTGGCGTCGGCAGGCTGGGCGGACGGATGCCTGCTGCCCTGAGCGAAAGGACGACTTTCCCATGAGCGATGTCGAATCCCCAGGAGTGGAACGCCGACAACGGGGGCGTTCACGAATGGGGCTGACCAGGCGGGACAGAAGCGGTCGAAGATTGCTTCCCGCTGATGGGGCAGGCATTCGATATGGAGTGGAATCAGGGCGACTACGCACGGCAGAGTGGGGTGGTGAGTGAACTGTGGGCGCATACCCTGACGTGGGCAGATGTGGATCCGGCTCGACATCCGTTCGAGATGGACGACGATGCGGCGGAGGAGTTGGCGAGCCTTGTCGCGCCCTTGCTGCCCAGCGCTGAAGGCGCTCGCGAGGATCGCTGGCGCTCGCTGGATCCCGTCACCGAGTTCCTGGCGGGCCGGTACGGCCGATGGGCCTGCGGATGGAACTGGTCGGTCGGTGAGGGTGACGTCGACGGAGGTGTCGTCGAGGTCTGGTGCTGTTCATCCGACTCCGTGACGACCCCGGATGCGACTGCCCCGCTGGTTGTCGAGGCCCTTCAGGAATGGCGTGGTTGGCTGGAGGACCTGACGGAGCGATTCGCGGCCCTGGCTCCACCGGATAATACGCCGGTGTCTTCGGCGGACCTCTGGCACTGGGAGCG
The DNA here is from genome assembly GCF_044754325.1 of Streptomyces sp. NPDC093097. NCBI lineage: Bacteria > Bacillati > Actinomycetota > Actinomycetes > Kitasatosporales > Streptomycetaceae > Streptomyces > Streptomyces sp. NPDC093097. The sequence continues at coordinate 15,811 of NZ_JBIVOW010000043.1, read as the reverse complement.
GGCGTGCACGCGCCTGGTCACCGTGGTGGCTGACCGCACCCAGGCCGAGAGCGGCTGGTACGGGCATTGCATGCAAGTCCTCCGATGGTTTCTCGCCTACAACGGCATCGACGAGGGCCCGGCCCAGGAAATCGTCAAGAATGCGGTCGGCGGACGGTTCGGCAGTTGGATCGCACCTGACGTTCCGGTGGTCGACGCGGTGAGCTCGCGGTTCGCCAGAGGCGTGGGCGGAATCGGATGACTTCCGGACCCGGCCAACCGAAGGACAGCCTTGCCGACTGGCTGCGCATCCGGCCGGAGATCCCCTGGCCATCCTGGCGCGGCGCATGCCTCGTCTCTGGAGCACCGGCCCGCGACAGCTTCCGGAACTTCTTCATGGCAACGCGGGGCGGACGTGACAGCGAGGGAACCGCGCGGGTCCTGACCGCCCTCGACTTGGCCTTCGCCGACGCGGAACAGGGCCAGCCGCTGACTTTCGCCCTCATGGCGAAGTGGCAGCGGACCGTGCTGGGCCACGACCTCGTCGATTTCCGCACGATGCCGGCCTTCGCGAAGGACGGACGGGAGCGCTACGGCCTTGTACCCGATACGCAGGGGCAATTCGAGCGCTGCCTGTCCGAGAGCGCTCAACTGGATCTGCCTCTCCCCTCAAGCGCCGCCCGGACCTACCTCGACGTCCTCTTCTTCCATCCGTTCGCGGACGGCAACGCGCGCGCGGCCATGCTGGCGTTGGCCTTCGTCCTGGCACGCGAAGGCGTCCTCATCGACCAGGTGCAACCACTGCAGACCACCCGCTGGGCCGACGACGCCGAAGGCGCGGCCGATCTGGCGGTGCTGCTCGGAATCCTGATCACCGCTGCGGAACGCCGTCTGTCCCACGCGAGGCGGTCATGAAGATACCCGTGATCGTGATCTGCCATGACAACTTCGCCACCAGCTTCCACAACGCGGCGGGCGCCGATCTCGTCGTCTACAACAGCCAGTGGATCCGGCGGGACGGCGAGATCTTCTACGCGCGCTGCCCGCAGGAGTTCCTGCCCAAGCGCACGGTCGTCGTCCGCCCACCCGTACTCGCGGAGGAATACCGCACCGAGCGAGCCGGGCGACTGCGCGACCCTGGTGAACCTCAACGCGGACAAGCGCGGCGAACTCTTCTGGCAGGTGGCGGCGTGGACACCGGAGTGGAAGTTCCTCGGCGTCCGCGGCGCCTACGGGCAGCAGGCCCTGCCGCCGTCCCGGCTGCCCAACTGCGAAGTGGTCGACGGCGTTCCGGGGAAGGAGATGCGCGAGCACGTCTACCGCCGTGCGCGCGTCATGCTGATGCCCAGCATCTACGAGTCGTGGGGACGGGTGGCCATCGAGGCGTTCGCGTGCGGCATCCCGGTGATCGCCCACCCCACCCCCGGGCTCGTCGAGTCCATGGGCGAGGCCGGGATCTTCGCCTACCGCGACGACGTCACCGCCTGGATCCACGCCCTGATGGCACTGAAGGACCCCAAGAACTGGGCCCGCGCCTCCCATCGGGCGAAGGCCCGGTCACGACAGCTGAGTGCTGCCCCGGACCTCGACATGTGGTGCGATGCGGTCGAGTCGCTGTGGGAGGCAAGCCGGCGCAGGTCCTTCCCCATCCGCAGCCTCGGCGCCCTCGTCGACACCGGCGACATGGGGCGCGGTCCCGGTGACGACGCCGCGGACCTGGGTATCGAACGCCACGCGTGACGGCGGCCCCGGAAAACCGCAGCGGCTGAATGGATATCAAACTTAGGCGAGGCTAACCTTGTTGGGTTGGATGGAGGGAACTCTGCGGAACACAACCGAGGAGTGAACATGGGAAACCTCAGCGGCAAGGTCGCGCTGGTCACCGGCAGCAGCCGGGGCATCGGGCGAGGCATCGCCGAACGCCTGGCCCGGGACGGCGCTCTGGTGGCCGTGCACTACGGCAGGAACGAGGCGGCGGCCGAGGAAACCGCCGCGGCCATCGCCGAGGCCGGTGGCCGGGTGTTCGTCGTGGGCGCCGAACTGGGCGTTCCTGGCGACGTGGACACGCTCATGGCCGGACTGGAGACCGGACTGCGCGCACATGGGGAATCGACGATCGACATCCTCGTGCACAACGCGGGGCTCAACCTCATGGGGCGACCGATCGAAGTTCTCACCCCTGAGGAGTTCGACCGGATGGTCGCGGTCAACATCAAGGCACCGTTCTTCCTCACCCAGCGACTGCTGCCACGACTGCGCGACGGGGGCCGGATCATCAACATCTCCTCCGTCTCGACCCGTATCGCCTCCGCCCACGGCATCGGCTATCCGCTCACCAAGGGCGCACTCGAAGTGTTCAGTCACACCCTGGCCAAGCACCTCGGCCCCCGCGGAATCACCGTGAACTCCGTCGCCGTCGGATACACCCGCACCGACATGACCGCCGAAGTGCTGGCCGATCCGGCGAACGTGGAGCGCAACATCAGCCTGACCGCCCTCGGCCGGATCGGCCAGGTCCCCGACATCGCCGACGCCGTCGCCTTCCTGGCCTCCGACGACGCTCGCTGGATCACCGGCACCAAGATCGACGTCACCGGCGGCGTCAACCTGTAGCAACCTCAACGCGAAGGCCGCACCTGGGGCCGGGGAACACCCGTGACCGTCCGGCCGTTGGACCGTCGATCTGCTCGTGATCCGCGACTCGCTACTCGTCCGAGCCGGTGGCCGAAGTCGGCGCCTCGGCAACGAAGAACAGGAAGCAGGGTTTGGTCGAAAGGTCGCGGAAGTCGTCGGGGAAGAGTTCACGGGCGGCCGGGTCGGGCTGCGGCTCGCTGATGGTGGAAAGGCGGAAGCCGGCGGTGGTGAAGGCATCGGTCATCGCGTGCAACGGCTTGCGCCAGAACTTCATCGGGACGGTCTGCCCGCCGAACGTCCAGTCGAAGCTGTAGCTGGTGGTCGCGAAGTAGTCGGGCCGAGGTTCCTGGATCGTGTAGGCCACGATCGGGTGGTCCACCGACGCGATCAGCCGGCCGCCGGGCCTGAGCACGCGCCGCAACTCGGCCAGCGTCGGCCCCCAGTCCTCCAGGTAGTGCAGGACCAGCGAAGAGACCACGTCGTCGAAGGCGCCATCGTCGAACGGCAAGCGGTCGCGAAGGTCGACCTGGTGCACGTCGGCGTCGTCACCGAGCCGTCGCTTGGCCAGTGCCAGCATCCCGGCGCTGGCGTCGATGCCGGTGACGATGGCACCGCGGTCGCGCAGTGCTGCGGACAGGGGGCCGGAGCCGCAGCCGGCGTCCAGGATCCGGCGGCCGGCCACGTCTCCGGCGAGGTCCAGCATCGCGGGCCGCGCGTAGTACGCGTTCACAAGGCTGCGCTCGTTGTCCGCCGAGTACGCCTCGGCGAAACTGTCGTAGTCATTCACCCGGGCCGGGTCCGCAGACCGGGCGAGGTGCTCGGGCACATCGGGTACGCGTTCCATCGGCACAGCGTAGTAGTCGCAAGATCCGCCGGACAGGCCCTTTCTGATCGTTTCAGAATGAGTTGAGCTGTGGTCTTGCGCTTGGCGATCTTGATCGGCAGGGGGTCCGGGGTGCCTGCTGACCTTGTTCCTGACGACTTGTGGGAGCGGGTGGCGCCGTTGTTGCCGCCCGCTCCCGAGCGGCGCCTTCTTCGGTGACTGCGGCGAGCGGTGACAGGTACTGGGCCTGCGGGCCGACGCGACGTTCTGAGACTTGCTCGTGTACGCCGTGCGCCTCGCGCCGAGGCCGACCCGTGCCGGAAGGCCGGCCACGCGGATGCGAAGGGATGACCGGCCCGAATCAAGTGTGGGGCCGGAGGCGGTCGTTGAGTGCGGCACCGACGTGGGGGCAGTTCTTCCGGATGGTGTCGAGGAAGGCGCGCAGCACCGGGGAGTGATCGCGGGCCGCGAAGGACAGGACGAGATCGGGCAGGGGCGTGCGCGGGGTCACTTCGCAGAACCGCACTCCCGGACGCGGGACCGCCCTCATGCGGGACGGCCCCAGGCCGACGCCCACGCCCGAGGCGGCGAGGCCGATGATCGTGTGCACGTCCCTCGCGACGGTCGCGCCGGCGAGAGCCGATGAGTCCGTGCCCAGCAGGGTGCGCAGTCCGGCGACTACCGCGGGCTCGTCCTCGCCGGCCGACACGATCAGCGGCGCTCGCCGCAACTGGTCGGCACTTACCGACTGTTGACCCGCGTACGGGTGCATCGTACTCACCACAGCGATCACGTGGTCGCGTCCGATCGGGACGGACACGAGATGCTCGGCTCCGGCACCCCGTGGCGGGCCGAGGGTGAGGGCCACGTCCAACTCCCCGGCGACGAGAGCTGAGCTGCTGCGGCTGGTCGCCATCTCGTGCAGTTCCAGTCTCACGTCGGGCCGTTCACGGCCGAACCGGCTCAGGACGCCCGGCAGCGGGTCGAGCAGTGCCGAGGCGATGAAGCCGAGGCGCAGACGTCCCGTCTCGCCGCGCGCGGCCCGGCCCGCGTCGACCGTGGCCGCCGCGATCTCGTCGAGCGCCCGGCGTGCCCGCGCGAGGAACGCCTCACCGGCGGCGGTCGGGAACACCCCCTGACGTGTGCGGTCGAACAGCCGGGCCCCGACCTCGCGCTCCAGGTCGGCGATCTGCTTGGACAGCGGTGGCTGCGCGATGCCCAGCTCGCCGGCCGCCCGGCCGAAGTGTTCGTGCTCGGCGAGAGCAACCGCGTACCGCAGGTGTCGCGCTTCCACGACTCGCCCTCCATCCCCTCGATCCCATCGGCTGCCGACAAGACCTCAAAGATATTGCCATGCCACTTACCAGATCTATGGATGGATGGCGCTGTGGTTCCTGTCTGGAATGGAGCCATGAAGAACGTCTCTCTGACCGACACCGTCTTCGTTTTCGTGCACGGCGCCTGGCACAGCTCCGGACAGTGGGCAGCGACGCAGCGCGCGCTGGCCGGACTGGGCGCTGCGAGCGTGGCCGTCGACATGCCGGGGCACGGCTTCGACGCACCCCTGCCCACCGGATACCTGCTGCCCGGCCAGCCGGGCCTGCTGACCGAGAAGTCACGGCTCGCCCCCCTGACGATGGACGACTGCGCCGAGGCAGTACTGAGCGTCCTGTGCCAGGTGCGTCACCATCGCACTGTCGTGCTCGTCGCGCACAGCGCGGGCGGCGGTCCCGCGTCCCTGGCCGCGGAGCGGGCGCCCGAGTTGGTGGACCGGATCGTCTACCTGTCCGCGTTCGTCCCGGGCGGGCGGCCGCGGTTCTTCGACTACCTGGGCTCACCCGAGAACGCCACCGCGCTGGGCCAGAACCTGAACCTCGGCGACCCCGAGACCCTGGGCGCCGTACGGATCAATCCGCTCTCACCGGATCCCGCCTACCTCGACGAACTGCGGGAAACCCACTACCACGACACCCCGCTGGACCGCTTCGACCGGTGGCGGTCCGCGCTGAGCCCTGATCTGCCCCTGGCGATCCCGACGGCTCCGGTCACCCTGACCGCGGCACGGTGGGGACGAATTCCACGAACTTTCCTGCGCTGCGCCGAGGACCGGGCGCTGGCACCGGCCGCGCAGGACCTGATGATCGCGGAAGCCGACCGGGCCTTCCCCGGTAACCCGTTCACTGTGCATACCCTGCCCGGCAGCCACAGTCCGTTCGCAGCCCGGCCGGGCGAGCTCGCCGCGGTCCTCGCCTCGTGAGCCGGCATCAGCGCGTGGACGGGGTGGGCGTGTTGCTGACCACCGTGGGCTTCGGTGCGCTGGTACTTCCGCGTTGTCGCGACGCAGGGTTGCTCGGCCGGCGAGGCCGTTGCTGCGACTGGGCCTTGACGGCCTGATGGGCTGCGCCCCGCCTGGAGTCCGGCGAGCATCGGTCGCAGAGCTGCTCTCGTGCGTCGCTGCTCATGCCGCGTCGACGTCGGAGACGTCGCGCCCCCGCGCCTTGCGTCGGCGCTGGTTGAGGGGGCGACCATCGTCGAGATGCCCAGTTCAGCGATGCTGCGAGCCAGTTGCGAGCCACTGCCGGGCCGGTGCCGGACCACAAGCGGGCCAGTGCCGGGCCACCGCGAACGGCGAGGGCCGCGGGGGACTCAGAGGTTGAGGATCAGGTCGGCGGCGCGGCCGAGCACTTCGGTCCGGGTGCGTCCTTCATGGTCGGTGGCCAGGGAGTGCTGTCCGATCGCCAGACAGAAGGCGAGCAGACTGCGGGCCTCGACCTCGTCGGGGTCGGAGCAGAAAGTGCCGATCATCTCGCGCAGCAGGGCCATGCGTCGGCTGTCCACTCGCCGCAGGCGTTCGGCGACCGCCTCGTCGTGCCGGGCCCAGTCGCGGACCGCGAGGTCGATGGGAAGCAGCCGGTCGCTGGAGAAGGTCAGCATGCCCGAGCGTCGGATCTTGGTCTTGGGGTCGCCGCCCTCGCGCTCGACCCGTTCGATCACCTCGTCGGTGCTCTCCCGCTCCCAGGTGTCGAGCATCGCTTCCAGCAGGGCGTCGCGGTCGTCGAAGTGCCCGTAGAACCCGCCCTTGGTGACGCCGAGTCGCTTCGCCAGCGCCTCGACCCTGACGGCGTCCGGACCGCCGCCGGCCAGCGCCCGCAGGCCTTCCTCCACCCACCTGTCGCGTGGTGTCCGGGTAGCGCCCACGATGTGTCCCACCTCACTCATCCACCGAATATACGCAACCGTACATTCGGTCTAGCCTCACTTATACGCAAGCGTATAACGCTTGCCGTGATCCCCGTACGACCGATGAGGGAGAACATCATGAAGGTTGGAATGGTGGCGTACCACTATCCGCACCCCACCCACCGCGACGAGTTCGTCTCGCGCGTCCATGAAGTCCGCCAGGTCATGCTGCGCACACCGGGATGCCTCTCGGCCGAGTGCTGGGTCTCCGGCGACGCAGTGCTTTCGATCGTGCAGTGGGAGTCCGAGGAAGCGCAGATCGCGGCGCTCGCCGCCGTGCAGGAATCCGGCGTGGACGTCACCTACGACGAGCGCGAATCACGCCCCCGCACGATCGTCCCACTCAAGGCGGCATGACCGCCCCACCACCTGGCTAACTCTGCGGGACGTCCTTGACGAACACGATCCCGTCGCTGTCCGCCAGGTGAGCCGGGTCGAGGGGGGCGTAGCCGAACCAGGGCGATACGCGGGGTGCCGGACGCGTGTCGCCGAGGGCGGTGGCCAGCCGCGGGGCGTCGACGACGCAGCGGTCCTCCGGGAGCGCGTACAGGAGCCCTTCGACGGTGTCCGGCGCCGGGGTGTCCACTCCCTGATGCCGCATCGTGCCGAGAGCCGTGGCCAGGAAGGCGTATCGCTCGCCGAGTCGGGCGCCGGCCAGTGCACCGGCGCTCCACCACTCCATCGGTCCCTGCCACATCTGCATCGTGCTCCTCTCCCGCTGGAGATGGGAGTTGTGGGCATGCGCCAGTGTCGGGCTCCGTTCGGCGAGGGCGAGGAGGTTGTCGGCCATCATCGAATCCCGCAGCGCGCACAGCCGCGTCATGCGGGCAGGTGAGGCGTCGGCCATCCGGAAGTGGTAGCGCAGCAGGCCGGTGGCGGTGCGCCCGTACAGGCGCGCCCGGTCCCAGTCCTCCCGCGAGGTGGTCGCGATCAGGTGTGGCCGCTGCTCGTCGAGCAGCGCCACCAGATCGTCGGCCAGCAGCCGCAGCTCCCTGGCCTCGGCCGACTGCCCCGCGGACTGGGCCGGGTCCGTCATCGCGGCGGGATCGGTCCACCGGTCGTCGGCGCCGAGCAGGCGGTCGAGCGTCTCCGCGGTGCAGGGGAGAAGACCTGCGTCCACTCGGGCCGCGAGGTAGTCGTGGAGTGCGGTGAGGGCCTGCCGGGGGCTCGCGGCGCCGGTCATCTCCAGCGGGCCGTCGAAACCGGCGAAGCGGAGTTGCTCGGAGGCGGGCCGGCCGTCGTTGTACGCGCGCATCCAGCGCACCAACTCGCGGTTGGGTGCGGACGCGTTGAACCACTCGTGGCTGAAGCCGCGTTCCATGACGTCGTCGAGGGTGCCCGTTCCCGAGGTGACGTAGTCGTCCACGACCAGGCCCCTCAGGCAGTCGCTCTCGATCGCGATCGTCCGGTAGCCCTCCTGCTCGACGAGTTGACGGAACAGTTCGTTGCGGAGTTCGCCCAGCGTGTCCGCGCCGTGGGTGGGCTCGCCCAGGGCGAGCAGCTGCGGCCGGGCCGGGAGCAGCTTCAGGACGGCGGCGGCCTCGACGGCATGGACGGTGTCTTTGATGTCAGTCGCCATGCCTTCAACGGTATCGTTGAACCCTCGGTTGAAACTTCCTCGCGATATCGGCAGGACCATGGGTCGGAACCCTCAAATCGACGGACACCTCAGGCCGGTTGACCTGGCCCGCGTGCACGGCCTGTCCACACAGGCGGTCAGGAACTACGAGGAGGCCGGCATCCTCCCGGCCGCCGACCGCACACCCCACGGCTACCGCACCTACACCCCGCTGCACGCGGGGGCGTTGAGCGCCTTCCTCGCCTTGGTGCCCGGCCACGGCCACCGGACGGCGACGTCGATCATGCGGGCGGTGAACCAGGGCGCGTCCGAGGAGGCGTTCCGTCTCATCGACGAGAGCCACGCCCAACTCCTCGACGACCGCCGGACCCTCCAGGCCGTGGAGAGCGCCCTGCGCGACCTGGAGCCGGCCATGGCGTCCGAGCCCGATGGAGGCTCCGGGCCGGCCGCGGCGCCCGGGCCCGGCAGCACGTTCATCGGGCCGCTGGCGGAGAAGCTCGGCATCCGGCCCGCGACGCTGCGCAAATGGGAACGCGCCGGGCTGGTGCGCCCGCGCCGCGACCCGCTGACCGGGTACCGCGTCTACGACGAGGCAGACGTGCGGGACGCCCGGCTGGCCCACCAACTCAGGCGGGGTGGCTACCTGTTGGAGCAGATCGCCCCGCTGCTCGACCAGGTACGGGTGGCCGGCGGGCTGGAGCTGCTGGCGGCCGCACTGGGTGACTGGCGCGGCCGACTGTCCGCCCGCGGGCGGGCGATGCTCGCCGGGGCCGCCGAGCTGGAGGCGTACCTCCGCGAGCGCGGATGAGACGTCGGTCGCCGGCCGAGGAGAGCAAGGGGCGCCAACGTTCCGCCTCGGCTGCCCATGCGCCGATGTCGGCCTGGTCGCGAGACCGGGGGAGTGGTGCAGGGGTGCGGATGCGCGGATCTTCCTGACCGCGGACCCCACGGCGGTTCCCACCACCCGTGGTGCCGTTCGTCGCCGAACGAGGTGGGGTGCGTTCACCGACCGGTCTGACACACCGCGGCAACCACCCCGCTGGACACTGGGTCCGCATCGGACCTCTGCCCGCCGTGCCTCTCTCCCCGCCGTGGCGCACTGGCCCTGGGGTCACATCGTCGTGGTGGAGCGTATGCCGAAGGTGCAGGGCCGGTTTCCGCCTCTGGAGCGAACGGCGGCCGGTCGGGGGCTTCGAGGATGGAGGGACCCAGATCCCTCCCGTCGATCGGAGTGCCGCATGCCTGCGACCTTTGTGCATCCTGCCGCCGTCATCCCGTTGTTCAGAGGCAGACTCGTGCCGTCCGCGCTGGTGATCGGCTCGATGGTTCCGGACGTCTACCAGTTGCCGTTCCCGAACCTCGGCATGCACGACTGGGTTCCGGGTCTCGTCTTCTGTCCGCTGCAGGCGGCGCTGATGCTGGCGGTCTTCCACACGCTGCTCAAACGCCCGCTGGTCGATCTCGCCGGCCCCCGGCTGCGGGCCAGGCTCGCGGGGCCGACCACCGGGTTCCGGTTGCGCGGCCCTGCCACGTTGGGCTGGATATGGCTGTCGGCCGTCCTGGGAACGGCCACTCACCTGCTGTTCGACGATATCTCCCATGGCCGGTACTTTGACTGGGGGCTCACACCGCTCGTCGGCAGCTACAGCGGCACCCAGCTGGTCCAGGAAGGGCTCTCGATGCTGGGGCTGGTCGTCCTGGTCCTGGCGTTCAGGTCGTGGTACCGGACGGCTCCCCGGGCCACGAATCCCGACGGGCTGCTGCCCGCCCTGCCGCGCTCGGCCCGGATCGCCGCTCGGGCAGGGTTGCTGGGCACTGTGGCGGCGGGCGTCGCCACGGAAGTAGCCCATCCCCGCATCGAGATCTACCGCACGTTTCAGCCCGCGCAGCTGCCGACCGGGTTCGACTACTTCTGGACCGTGACCGTCGACGCTTCGCTGCGCGGCGTGACCTGGGGTGTTACCGGGATTCTGGCGTACGCGGCGCTCTGGCAGGCGTGGCGGCTGTACGGCTGGCTACGGTCGAGCGGGCGGCGGGCGATTGTCCGTGGGTAGGCGCCTTCTGCTCGACTCCGGCATCGCTGTGGTGGCGGGCTTGCCGGCTCGTCGCGGCGTTGAGCGTGGTGCCGCTGAGGGTGTGCCGGCGCGTCGTCCGGGGCGCGGTGGGCTGTGCTCAGGGGGAGGTGGTCAGTCCGGCCTCGTGGGCGATGATCGCCGCGCGTACCCGATTGGCCGCGCCGAGCTTGTTCAGGATGCGGCCTACGTGCGCCTTCACGGTGCCGGTCTCGACACCGAGCCGGTCGGCGATCTCGCTGTTGGTCAGGCCGCTGCCGAGCAGGCCCAGTACTGCTTGCTCCCGGTCGGTGAGCGTGGCTACCTGGTTCCTGGCAGTGGTGGCGGTCTCGGTGTTGCCCCGGGCTGTCGACGCGCGCAGGGTGCGCAGTACGTGGCTGGTCACTTCGGGCGAGAGTACCGCTTCGCCTGCGGCCGCCGAGCGGACCGCCCGGATCAGTTCTTCGGGGTGGCTGCTCTTCAACAGGAAGCCGTCCGCGCCCGTGGTCAGTGCCTGGGCGACGTACTCCTCGTTGCCGAAGGTGGTGAGCATCAGCACTGCTGCCTGGGGCCGGGCGTCCTTGAGCCGGCGCACTGCGGGGAGTCCGCCCGCACCAGGCATCCGTACGTCGAGCAGGACGACATCCACGGGGACCCGGACCGCTTGGGCAACGGCTTCGTCGCCGTCGGCCGCCTCCGCAACGACCTCGATGTCGTCGGCGTGCCGCAGCACCAGCCGGATACCCGCGCGCACCAGCGCCTCGTCGTCCACGAGCAGGACTCTGATCATGAGGAACTCCGGGAGCGGTGGTGGCGGGCTAACGACTACCGGCCCGGATGTCGAACCGGGAGATGTCGATCAGCCGATCATCGCGGAAACAGTAACGCACCAGGTGGAGCGGCACCCCGGGCCGTTCCTGGCTCACGTACGGGTAGATGCAGTGCGCGCCGGCGGGCGGTCGCGACTCACGGCCGGCCGCGGCGGCACGGGCAAGGGGGTCGTCCTTGCCCGCCCGGTGCTCGACCGTTTCCTGGGACATGCCGAGCCGGATCGGCATGGGCTTGGTGAGAGGCACCGGCGGCGGGGCGTAGCGGTCCACCAGCCGCAGCCCGAGCAGCAGCAGGCCCCCGACCGCGAGCAGTCCCGCCGCCCCGGCCGCCAGACGCAGCGCACGGGACGGGCGGGTGAGCGCCGGGGCGGGGCTCTGCGGAGGCGCGGGAAGGTGCAGCGGAAGCAGCCGGGGCAGACAGGCATCCACGGCGAACCCCCCGCCCGTGGAGCGAGCCTCCAGCGTCCCGCCCAGCAACGCGACCCGTTCCCTGAGTCCGGCCAGGCCCAGCCCCGTACCGGAGCTCTCGGCACCCGCCTGCGAGGGACCGTTGTGCACGCTCACCCGCACATGGTCGCGCGTGGAGACGACACGGATCTCCAACGCCGCTCCGGGGGCGTGGCGATGCGCGTTGCTGAGCGCTTCGCGGACGATGCGGTGCAGCGCGAGCCTCAGGCGCGGCGGTGACCCCGCCAGGTCATCGCCGGTCCACTCCAGCAGGACGGTGGTTCCGGTGGCGCGCGAGGCGGCCGCGAGATCGGCCAGGTCGGCGCGCGTGCCGGTGGCCTCGGTGGGCCCGGTGTCGTCGATCGGCCCGAGCACGCCCAGTACTTCCTGCAGTTCGACCACCGCGAGCGCGGCGGTGGTGTGAATCTGTGCCGCTTCCGTGCGAAGCGACGGCTCTCGCCGGGCCAGGGCGAGTTCCAGGCCGCCGGAGTAGAGAGAGATCAGGCTCAGCCGGTGCCCGACGAGGTCGTGCATCTCAGCGGCGATGCGGGAGCGTTCGGCCAGCCGGGCCCTGCTGTCGGCCGCCAGCGCGCTGGCACGCAGGATCCGCACCGCCCGGTCCTGCTGGCCGGTCGCGACACCCGCCAGCACCGGTCCGACCACGGCCAGCACGGCCACGACCATCCCCAGCGGCACGATCTGCTCAGGTGAGGGGGCCCGGTACGGTGCCGTGGCCAGCGGCAGCAGCGACGCCGCCCCCAACACCACGCCCGGCCACCGCAGTACCCCCGCCCGTCGACCCGCCTCACAGGCAGCGACCGCCGTCAGCAACGCCACCGCGGGAACGGCGCCCGCCGCCGCCGAAAGACCTAGCAGTGCCACCGCGGGAAACCATCGCCGCAGCACCACCAGGACGACGCCGGCCAGCCCGACCAGCAACTCCCCCGCACCGCGGAACCCCCAGGCCAGGGACCACTCCAGAACGCCCGCCGTGGCACCCAGCACGGCGAGCGCCGCCAGCGCCTCGGCAACGGGACGCCACCAGGCCGAACGTGACAGGGGAATCGACAAAGAACGCGACACCCACCCATGATTACACAGAGTGACCAAGATCGTGCCGTCGATGTCGTTGCCCACAAGCCGACGCTGCGCAGCGCGCAGGTGCTGGGCGGGCTCAGCTCAGCGCGGGCCGCTTACGACGTGCGGCCCGCGACACCGGTGCGCTCCACAGCTCGTTCAAGTCGTCCTCGGAGGGCTCGTAGTCCTCCGGACAGGCGTCATCTGCTCGCTCGCGGGCGGCCTGGGTCGTGTCACGAACGTCGCGGCTCAGACGGGTCAGCAGGACGAGCGCCGGCTCGTGCCTGATCGGGGCGACGATGTCGCGCGTGCGGGCCGTGTCCCAGCCGGCGATTCTCAGCGCGGTGGACGCCAGCAACTCAGCTTGTCCGACAGCGACTCCCACGACATCGTCGTCGGTGGCGGCAGCGCCGATCAACCGGTTGCGGACCACTCGGGCGTTCTCCCAGCCACGCCAGGCCCCTTCCTGGTGGTCTGCTTCGCGGCCCCTCATGACGTCCTGGGACAGCGGCGGATACGCCAGCCCACCACCCGGCGCCTCAAGTGATCCACCTGCCGGTCAGCCAAAGGGCCCCGATATCGCGCGCAGGGCGTGGCACCGGGGCCCTCGGGAGGTTCAGGGCGGTTCCGCGGCGGCCGGGCTACTCGGCCTTGATGGCCTGGAGCATGTTGAGCTTCGCCGCCCGCCGGGCCGGCCACAGCGCGGCCAGTACGCCGACCATTGCGGCGAGGGCGAGGAAGAGACCCATCCGGCCCCAGGGCAGCACCGTTTCGTAGGTCGACAGTTGGCCGGTGGCCTTGATCAGCTCGCCGGTCGCCCAGGCGAAGAAGACGCCGAGGCCGATGCCGAGTACTCCGCCGAAGAGTGAGATCACCAGGGACTCCAGGCGGACCATCTGCTTGATGCCGCGGCGGTCCAGGCCGATGGCGCGCAGCATGCCGATCTCCTGCGCCCGTTCGAAGACCGACATTGCCAGGGTGTTGATGACGCCGAGCACCGCGACGATCACCGTCATCGCCATCAGGCCGTAGAGCATGTTCAGCATCAGCGTGAACATCTGGGCGATGTTGTCGGAGACGTCCTTCTTGTCCGCGACGGTGATCGCCGGGTTCTTGCCGAGCGCCGTGACCAGCTTGTCCTTGGACGCCGCGGTCGCGCCGTCCTTGGTCTTGACCATCACCTGCATGTCGGTGATGTGCTTCTGGTGTGGGGCGAGGGTGGCGTTGTCGAGGATGATGCCGTGGATGATCTGGTTGCGCTGGTAGACGCCGCCGATGGTGAGGGTGCCCTGCTTGCCGTCCTCGAAGGTCACCGGGAGGCGGGAGCCGGTGTGCCAGCCCTTCTCCTTGGCGGTGCTGTCGTCGACGACGGCGCGGTCGCCGCTGAGGGTGCCGAGGGCGCCCTCGCTGAAGTCGAGCTGGGTGAGCTTGCCGAAGTCCTTGCCGTTGATGCCGGTCAGGAACTCGGTGGTGGTGCCGATCCGGGCCGGGGAGTTGCGCAGCGGGCTGGACGCGGAGACCTCGTCTGTGGACGCGAGTTTCTTGGCCACGTCGGGGGAGAGCGGCGTCCGGCTCGCCATGGAGACCATGTAGTCGGCCTTCAGCGAGGCGGTGGCCATCTTGTCGATGGCTTGCTGGGCGCTGCCCGCGACCGCCGTCATGCCGGTGATCAGCATCAGTCCGATCATCAGCGCGGAGGCGGTGGCGGCCGTGCGGCGCGGGTTGCGGACCGCGTTCTGCCGGGCGAGGACGCCGGATATCCCGAACAGCCGCAGCACGGGGGCGGCCAGTGCGATCAGCGGGCGGGACAGCAGCGGCGTCAGGACCAGCACGCCGATCAGCAGCAGCCCCACACCGACGCCCATGATGGCCCGGCTGGACCCGCTATAGGACATCCCGGTGGCGGTCAGGACCGCGGCCGTGCCGGCGCCCGCGAAGAGCGCACCGATGGTGTTGCGGACCACCAGGGACTTGGTGGTGGCGGTGGCGTGCAGGCTGTTCATCGCGGCGATCGGCGGGATCTTCGCGGCCCGGCGGCCCGGCAGCCAGGCTGCCAGAACCGTGACGACGGTGCCGACCAGCAGGGATATCAGGATCGTGGACGGTGATACCACCAGCGGGCCGTCGGGCACCCTGGCGCCGGTGGCACCCACCAGTGCGCGCAGTGCGGCGGCGATGCCGATACCGGCCAGCAACCCGGTCACTGCGGCCACCGCGCCGACCACGAACGCCTCGATCAGCACCGAGCGGGTGATCTGGCGGCGGCTGGCGCCGACCGCGCGGAGCAGCGCCAGCTCCTTGGTGCGCTGGGCGACCAGCATGGTGAAGGTGTTGGTGATGATGAAGATGCCGACGAAGAGCGCGATACCGGCGAAGGCCAGCAGCGCGTTCTTCATGCCATCCATGGTGGTGGCGATGAACTTTGCCTGGTCGTCGACGAGTTGTTCGCCCGTGGTGGCGGTGGCGCCTTGCTTGGGCAGGATCTTCTCGACCGCGTCCTTCAAGGCTGTCTGAGAGGTGCCGGGGGCGGCCTTGATGTCGATCTCGCTGAATTCACCGGGCGCTGCGAACATCTTCTGAGCGGTGGCGGTGTCGAACAGCGCGAGGCTGCCGCCGGCCTTGACCGTGCCGTCGTCGGTGGTGAAGATGCCGGTCAGCTTCTGCTCGCGGACCGGGCCGTCGACGGATATCCGGACGGTGTCGCCGACCTTGTAGCCGCCGTGGTCGGCGGTGCGGGCGTCCAGCGCGAACTGGTCGGCGCCCTTAGGGGCGGCGCCGTCCCGCATCGGATAGCGGGCGTCGGAGCCGTCGGCGCCGGGGAAGTAGTTGCTGCCGCTGGTCGAGAAGCCTTCGCCGATCAGCTCGCCGCTCTTGTCGGCGATGGCGGTGAAGCCGGAGACGGTGCCGGTGGCGGAGGCGGCGCCGGGCACGCCGGCGGCCTTGTCGAGCAGCTTGTGGTCGAGCGGGGAGCGCGCACCGGGTGTGCTCTGGGTGTTGTCGGATGGCTTGATGGCCACGTCGACGTTGTCGAAGCCCTTGCGGGAGCTGGCCTGGGTGGCTTCGGAGATGGTGGAGGTGAAGACCAGGGTGCCGGAGACGAAGGCCACGCCGAGCATGACGGCGAGCACGGTCATCAGCAGCCGGGCCTTGT
>NZ_JBIVOW010000042.1:0-29269 GCF_044754325.1 Streptomyces sp. NPDC093097 | reverse complement strand
CCTACCCCGCCTGGCTTCACACCTACAATCACCACCGCAGACACACCGCACTCAAGGGCCAACCACCCGCCAGCCGCGTCCCCAACCTCACAGGGTAATACACCTAGCTGTTCAGGCTCGAACGTCAAGGCCCTTCACGTACTCCTCGAAGGGCACCGACTCGGCGACCGCGATGCGCTTCCACTTCCTGTACGGCTCTGGGTCTCCTTCGCGCAACTCCCGGTTGATCTGCGTCCCATCGGGCCGGTAGTTCAGGTGGACCACCTTGGACTCGTCGAACATCCAGAAATCCTGGTCGGCCAGTCCCGGATTCGGCCGGTCAGTCAGGTCGAGAATCCGGATCTCCTCACCTGCCTTGACGTGGTGCCGGTAGTAGTACTCGAACTCGAACCGGAGGTAGTCGGAAAGCGGCCGCGTGACGATGTGGACTCGGCCGACGCTCTTGCCTTCTTCGCGCCATTGCCGTACTTCGTTCATCCATCCCGAGTTGTAGTCGTCGGGCGACTTCTCCCCGGCCAGGAATCGTTCCAGTATCTCTGCTTCCTGCGGCATGGTGTAGGCAGGCAGAGTTTCGAGCCGCCATGCCTCACGCTGCATGGTGTCGAAGCACGCGTTCCACGCGTCACCAGCCAAGAACACGGACTGCCTCCCTAAGTACGGCTTCTGGAATCTCTACGAGCCCTTCCCCTTCTGCGGGAGCGAATGCGTCGCAACGGTCGCCCTGGACCACGAACGTACCCCGCTGGGTGCGGTAGACGTTCGGGCAGTCCTTCTCCCCGCACTCGCCGGTGCCGTTGCCGGTGAGGCGGGTCAGTTGCTTTCGTGACATGTCGAACTCCCTAGATCTTGGACCTGGTTGGGCCGACTGGCCATGACGGTACGAGGGTGGGTTGCGGACGTCTATGCGGTCACGCGACTTATGCGCGTCTTGGCATAAACCCAGGTAGCAACCTGCCTGGGCGGGCCGTCAGGCGCATAGGCGCACACGCATCCACCCGGTGGACCGCCCCGGTTGTGACGTGCCCGGAGGGTGCCGGTGCGAGAGATGGTGGCCGCCCAGGCCCGGGAGGGGTGGGCTTGGGCGGCGTGGGAGCCCGACCGAATCGTGCCCGAGATGGGTCGGACGGACTCCGTACTCCCCTTCGTCTCCGGCGGCAGGAGACCGGGAGCCCATGGGCGGGGTGGTGGGCTCAACCGGGGGAGAGCTGGCCCGGCGTTGATCATTTCGCCGGGGGCTTCAGGGCCGGTGGTGGCAGCCTGCGGTGGTCGGGGGCGTTGGCAGTCGAAAGCGCGGCGTTGCCATGCGCGACTTGACGTCGACGGGCGGGCCGGGAGCGTGGACGATGAGGGTCGCGCCGTGGTGCTCGCAGTTCCACACCGTGGGTGCGACGTGGTCCATGTCGTGCCAGCCGAACGGGCAGCCCACGGGCCGGTCGTCAAGGCTGATGGTGCCCGGCGCTGGTTCGGTCGGCAGGTCAGCGATGATGCGCGCTAGCAGACGCTGCACGGTCACCCCTGACCATCGCACGGTCGTCCCCGACCGTCGGTCTTCTTCCCGCAGTTCGGGCCCTGCGACTGCTGGTTCCGTTTGCTGTTCTTCTGGCTCAAGTCATCGGTGGTTCCGCTCATTTCCGGGCCGCCTTCACCATGCGGGTGACGCGGGCGGTCTGGCTCGGCGTGAGCAACGGGGGAGCGACCCGCGTCACCTTAAAGCCGTCCTCCTCGTTCAACTGCACAGTGCTGGGAGGGGCGTTGATGCCCGCTTCCTTCAGCGCGGCGTCGAGCTTCGCTGCTTCTTCGGCGCACGCCGAGTAGGGCGTGCGGGCAGGACTGGTCATGGAGCCCTCCTTGCCTCTGCGTAGCGATTCCGCTACCGAGAGCACCCAGCGTGGCCTACAGTCGCCATGTCTTCAACGTTCCTGAAACGGAGAGCACATTGTGGTGAACCGCAAGGAGTTGAACCCGAACGCGTCGCCGCAAGCAGCGTTCGGAGCACGTTTACGCAGCGCACGGGAAGCGCGTGGCTGGAAGCAAGACGAACTTGCCGCACGGGTCGGCTACTCGGGCAGGCATATCTCAGCGGTCGAAACTGGCCGCAAACCGCCAACTCCCCGTTTCTCGCGCAGCGTAGATGTCGCGCTCGGGATCACTGGGACCTCCGAGTCGTTCGAACGCGCGTTGGGTGAGATCCGAAACGGCAGTCTGCTGGAGGGGTTCCCGGAGTACGTCAAGCACGAGAAGACGGCCGCAGAGATCCGGCTGTTTGAGTCCGGTCTGGTCCCTGGTCCGCTCCAGACACCGGCGTATGCGCAAGCACTGGCCGATAGCTCCGTCAAGCGGGGAGTCATCACACGCGAACAGGCCGATGAACGAGTCTCGTTCCTCATGAAGCGCCAGAACGCACTGGTACGTCGTGACCCGCCTTTGGTGATCGCAGTACTAGACGAAAGCTGTGTCCGTCGCCCCATCGGCGGCGCAGCCGTGATGGATGAACAGTGCGAGCGCCTAGTGGAGTTCGCAGAGCAACCCAACACCATGCTTCAGGTCGCCCCCTACGTCATCGGTGAGCACCGCACCCTCGACCGGTTGGTGAACCTGCTGACGCTGCCAGACCGGTCCGTGATCTCGTATGTGGAGTCTCAAACTCAAGGGCACTTGGATCGGGCGCTCACTTCCGTGCTGCCGCTGGTGAGGGCCTACCATCAGCTACAGGCCGTTTCTCTGTCGCAGACAGCGTCTGTAGACATGATCCACCAGTTACGAAGAGGTACGCCGTGATGACTGAGCCCGAGACCCTGCTTTGGGTCAAATCCTCCTACAGCAACAACGGCGGTTCCTGTGTCGAGTGGGCCCCGGCATACGCGACGGCCACCGGCATCGTCCCCGTCCGTGACAGCAAGGACTCGAACGGCCCGCATCTCACGCTGACCCGAGAGGCGTTCGCCGGGCTTGTCGAGTTCGCCAAGTCGCACGGTTGATACATTCCGGCATCCGTCCACAAGGACCAGTACGGTCCCCTTCATCGCGATGGTGAAGGGGGCCGTTTCGTATCAGGTGACGAGGTAGGCGGCCACCTTCAGTACGTCGTCCAGGTCGGCCGAGGGTCCGGCCAACTCCCTGGCTGTCAGGGACAGTTCCTCCCGCCTTGGCTCCTCATCGGCGGTCCCGTTGGCGGTCCCGCACGCGGACGGCCGCCAAGGCCGTGGCGTCGTCGGAGCGTCCGCCGTCGAACCCGAGCGTCACCGCGTCGCCGTCCTCCAGAGGGTCGTCCACCGCGCAGTTGTCCCAGTCCTCCGGCGCGATCAATTGGTCTTCTACTGTGACCAGTTGGTTCAGGAACATCCACTGGGACCGGCTCCGCGGCATGTGGCCGGAGTAGATGGTGGAGACGATCCACTCCACGTCCGGCCAGTCCGCGCCCCCGAGTCCCGCAGGACGCCCCGACGCAGGAACCCGTCCCGCTTCAGGACGGACAGGCGACGGACCGGCCAGTCTGCCGGGAGGTAGGAGCGCCGGTCGCTGCCGTGCCAGGCCAAAGAGAAACGCCTCTCATCAATGGCGGTACGTCGGATAACTCCCTGTCAACGAGGCGAATTTCAGTCTGATGCCCGTGCCCGTGCCGAGACTGGTGGTCGGGCCACACCGGAACGTGCCACAGTGCAACGTCCACTGACCGCAGGGCACATGAAAGCGAGGCACCATGACGACCAGCGAAGGAACCGTTGCCAGCGGCTGCCAGTGCGGCCCCGGCTGTAGCTGCGGCTGCCAGCAGGGCGGCTCCTGCCAGTGCGGTGGCAGCTGCGGTTAGGAAGGTGCAACTGGAGCCCCTGGACGGCGTGTCTGGGGGCTCCAATGCACTGAGGCGCCGCCGACCGATACTCAGGCGGAGCGACTGCAAGCGACCCCGGCCGGAATCGAACCAGCGGCCACCCGCTCGGCAATCGGGCGCTCTCCCGGGCCCGCCTTCATATGCGTGAACTGGGGGCCGTGACAGCCTCGTTCGCCGGCGGGCCTGGCCTCTCTCGCTCTGGGGGCAGAAAAGCTGCCCCGCGCCGCGCCGCTTATGCCGGAAGGTGGCGGGGATGCCGTCGTCTGCGGCCGGGCGAAGACGTATAGGTGCAGGTGCGGGGGGACGTGATGCTCACGCCTTTCGGCGATAGGTGTCGTGAACATCCGCTGATAAACCGGGACACTTCGGTCCGAGATGGGGCAGGGCCTAGTGATGTACACCCGGAGCGACGAAACTCGCTCCGAACATCGCGACGACGTGCTGCGCACCCAGGCCCACCGTGCGCGGCCACGTGAGCCGCTCGTCCGGTCTGACCACGGCACCAGGGGCCAGGTTGCGCCCGTCGCCATGCACGGTCCAGCGCACGCAGAGGCCCATGACTGCTCCAGCTGTTCATGTGTACTTCACGGGGGGACGCAAAGCATTCTAAGCAGCCGCTTACCATGGCTGGGGTCCGTCGCGCCGGTACCGCCGGTGGCGCGCGCACCCGATCACCCACCCGGAATCCCAGGAGCACCACCCGTGAGCGTCGAACCCCTCCAGGCCGCCGACCCCGTCGGCTACGGCCAACTGGTCCCCGTCACCGTCCACTTCGACGACCTCGACGCGCTCGGCATGCTGCACAACTCCCGCTACCCGCTGCTGGCCGAGCGGGCCTGGGCGGAGTACTGGCACGGGTTCGGCTTCGGTTTCGACGGCGACTGGGTCGCCGCGGGCGACATGTGCAACGTCATCAAGGAGATGAAGGTCTCCTACGAGCGCCCGCTCACCCGCGCCGGCCACTACGCCGCGCACCTGTGGATAGAGCGCCTCGGCCGCACCGGCCTCACCTACGGCTTCCGGATCTGCTCCGCCGACGGCACCGAGACCCACGCCCGCGGCCACCGCGTCCTGGTCCGCGTCGACCCGCAGACGCTGCGCCCCACCCCGTGGTCGGACCGGGCCCGCGCGATCGCCGCGGAGCTGCTGCGGCCGGAGGCGGCGCAGCCGGCCGCCGGGGCCGACGCGGCCTGAGGGCGGCGGTCTGCGGGCGGCGGCCTGAGGACGGTGGTCTGCGGGCGGCGGCCATGCCGGTCCCGCCGCCCGCGACGGCAGCGGTCACCGCGGCCCCCCGCCGCTCCCGACGGCAGCGGCGGTCAGGAGCGCTTCAGGTCGCCGCTGTCGTGGTCGGCGGCGGCCGTGGCGCCCGTGGAGGCGGTGCGGGACGGCGCCCGCAGCACCCGCGCCCCGGCCACCAGGCCGAAGGCCAGCACCGTCACCAGCACGAACGAGCCGGTCAGCGAGGTCGCCTGGGCGATGCCGCCGATCGCCGAGGGGGCGATCAGGCCCGAGGTGTAGGTGATGGTGGCCACCCCCGCGATGGCCTGGCTGGGCGCCGGGCCGCTGCGCCCGGCCGCCGCGAACGCCAGCGGGACCACCACCGCGACCCCCAGGCCGACCAGGCCGAAGCCGGCCATCGCCTGGACCGGCCGGCCCGCGGTGACGATCAGCAGCCCGCCGAGCGTGGCCAGCACCCCGCCGGCCCGCACCGTGCGCACCGGGCCGAAGCGGGCCACCACCTTGTCCCCGGCCAGCCGGGCGGCGGCCATCGTGCAGGCGAACGCGGTGGTGGACGCGGCCGCCAGCCCCGCGTCGGTGCCCAGCCGGTCGCGGAGGTAGATCGCCGACCAGTCCAGCGAGGCACCCTCGGCGAACACCGCGCAGAACCCTATGGCGCCGATGACCAGCGCCGACCGGGGCGGGAACGCGAAGCGCGGCGGCGGATGCTCCTCGGGGGCGCTGCGCAGGTCCAGTACGCCCTGGCAGGCAAGGGCGCCGAGCAGCGTCAACACCAGGGCGGCGCCGGCGAGATGGAGCCGGGCGTCGGTGCCGGTGTGCGCGGCGACGGCGCCGGCCGCCGAGCCGAGCAGGGCGCCCGTGCTCCACATGCCGTGCAGCCCGGACATGATCGGCCGGCCCAGCCGGTCCTCGGTCTCCACGCCCAGCGCGTTCATCGTCACGTCCGCCATGCCCGAGGTGCCGCCGTAGACCAGCAGCGCGCCGCAGAGCACGAACACGTCGGGGGAGAGGGCGGGCAGTGCCAGGGCGAGCGTCCACAGCGCGAGCAGTCCGCGCAGTGCGGTGCGGGCGCCGAAGCGGTGGCTGATCCGGCCGGCCAGCGGCATCGCCAGCGAGGCGCCGATCGCCGGGAAGGCCAGGGCCAGGCCGAGTTGGCCCGGCGGGATCTGGGTGTGGTCCTGGATCCAGGGGATGCGGGTGGCGAAGTTGCCGGCGACCGAGCCGTGGATGAGGAACACCGCGGCCATCGCCCAGCGGGCGCGGCGCACTCGGCGGTCGGGGGGTAGGGGGAGGGGAGCGCGGGGAGTGGTGCCGGGAACGCCGTTGCCAGCCATGGCCGGCAAATTATCAGGAACCCGGTCTGATAATCAGGGGGTTGTCCCCTCGGGGCGGAGGCGTCCCGTCCTGTCCGCACCGCGCGGCAGCCGCCGGGCCGCTCCGCCTCCGCGGCCGGCGCCCGGCGGATCAACGACCGCCGACGCAGCAACTCCTGCCATCGGTGGGGGTGTTGCCGGGAAGTCAGGTCAGGATGCCGGCCTCGCCGCCCCGTTCGCCCGCGCCGCCAGGAACTCCGCATAGCGGCGCCGGCCGTCCGCGTGCTCGGGCGTGAGGTTCTCCCCGCGCCGCAGCGCCGCCGCCGTGCCGCCCGGCAGCCACACCGGCAGCAGCAGTCGGCGCCGCCCGCCCGCCGCCAGCGTCGCCCGGACCACCTCGTCCGCCGTCAGCACCTCCGGCCCGCCCATGTCGGCGACCCGCCCGGCCGGCCCGGCCAGCGCCAACTCGGCCAGGGTGTCGGCCACTTCGTCGGCGTCGACGGGCTGGAAGCGGATCCCGGACGGCACCGGGACGACCGGCGAGCGGGCGCCCGCCTTGACCATGCCCAGCAGCAGATCGTGGAACTGCGTCGCCCGCAGCACCGTCCAGCCGATGCCGGACTCCGCCACCAGGCGCTCCACGGCGAGCTTGGCGCGGTAGTAGCCCAGCGGAATCCGGTCCACCCCGACGATCGAGATGAAGACCAGGTGCCGGACCCCGGCCCGGCGTGCCGCGGCGATGAGCCGCCCGGCCGCCTCGGCGTCGCCGGTGGGGGCCGAGGCGCAGTGCACGACCGTGTCCACGCCGGCCACCGCCTCCGCCAGTCCGGTGCCGTCGCGCAGATCGACGGCGTGGGACCGCGGGTGGGTGGGGCCGGTGCCGGTGTGCGGGTGCCGGCTCAGCGACCGGACGTCGTGGCCGCCGGCCAGCAGTCGGCCGACCACGGCGCGCCCGAGCGTGCCCGTGCCGCCGGTGACCAGGAGTGTCGTCATTGCGGAACCGCCCTTGAGGTGGGGAACGGGGTACCGCCCTATGACGGAACACCGGGCGCGGGTGTGACCGGCGACGCGCCCGCGCCGTGTGAGACAGCCCACAGCGCTTCGCTCGCATGGGCCATGAGCGGCCGTGGCAGACTTGGGGCGTACTGACATAAAGCAGCAGCGCACTCCGGGGTCGGTGTAATTCCGAACCGGCGGTAACAGTCCGCGACCCGTCCGCAGCCAGCGGCCGGTTGAGCAGGTGAAATTCCTGCACCGACGGTGAAAGTCCGGATGGGAGGCAGTGCGCGGCGGGCGAACGCGACGTACACCGCCGTCGGCGGCGCGTCCGGATGTTTGACGTTTCCGGGCGGGCCTGGCGTTTTCCGGCTCCGGTGTGCTCGTGGCGTTACGTGTCCGCTCCTGTCGTCCAGACAGCCCCGGAGTCCGTGCCCGAAGAGGCAGGAGGACCCGGTGGCCACCCCAGCTCCCGTGGATATCGCGGCGATGCGCCGAGCCGTCGAGCTCGCCGCCCGCGGCCTCGGTCACACCAGCCCGAACCCGGTCGTCGGCTGTGTCGTCCTGGACTCCGCGGGCCGTACCGCGGGCGAGGGCTGGCATCAGCGGGCCGGCGGACCGCATGCCGAGGTCCACGCCCTGCGCGCGGCGGGCGAGCGCGCCCGCGGCGGCACCGCCGTGGTCACCCTGGAGCCCTGCAACCACACCGGTCGCACCGGCCCCTGCGCCCAGGCGCTGATCGACGCGGGCGTCGCCCGGGTCGTCTACGCCGTCGCCGACCCCAATCCCACTGCCACCGGCGGCGCGGCGACCCTGGCCGAGGCCGGGATCGACGTCACCGGCGGACTGCTCGCCGACGAGGCCGCCGCCGGCAACGAGGCGTGGCTGACCTCGGTGCGGCGCGGCCGCCCGTTCGTGCTGTGGAAGTACGCCGCCACCCTCGACGGCCGGATCGCCGCCGCCGACGGCACCAGCCGCTGGATCTCCTCGCCGGAGTCCCGCGCCGATGTGCACCGGCTGCGCGCCGCCGCGGACGCCGTGGTCGTCGGCTCCGGCACCGCCCGCGCCGACGATCCCCAGCTCGGCGCGCGGATCGACGGGCCCGAGGGTGCGGCGGTCCGCCAGCCGCTGCGGGTGGTCGTCGACTCCGGCGCCGGTGCCGTCAAGCCCGGCGCCCGGGTCCTGGACGGCACCGCCCCGACCCTGATCGCGGTCGCCGAGGACGCGGACGCCGCCCACCTCGAAGGGCTCGTCCCGCTCGTCCGGCTGCCGCGGGCCCCCGAGGGGCGCGGCCTGTCCGTCCCCGCTCTGCTCCAGGCCCTCCAGGCACGCGACGTACGGTCCGTGCTGCTCGAAGGCGGGCCGACGCTCGCCGGGGCCTTCCTCGCCGCCGACGCCGTCGACAAGGTCGTCGGCTATCTCGCGCCGGTGCTGCTCGGCGCCGGCCCGGCCGCCGTCGGCGACGCCGGAATCACCACCCTCGCCCAGGCGTTGCGGCTCGATGTGACCGACACCGCCCGCCTCGGCCCCGATCTGCGCATCACTGCCACCCCGCGCCCCGCCTGCCACGAGGAGAACTGACGTGTTCACCGGAATCGTCGAAGAACTGGGTGAGGTCGTCGCCGTCGAGGACCTCGGCGACGCCGCCCGCTTCCGTCTACGCGGCCCCGTCGTCACCGAGGACGCCAAGCACGGCGACTCGATCGCGGTCAACGGCGTCTGTCTGACGGTCGTGGACACCGGGGACGGCGAGTTCACCGCCGATGTGATGGCCGAGACCCTGCACCGCTCCAGCCTCGGCGCGCTGGCCCCCGGCTCCCGGGTCAACCTGGAGCGCCCGATGGCGCTCGGCGGCCGGCTCGGCGGCCACCTCGTCCAGGGCCATGTCGACGGCACCGGCACCATCGTCGAGCGCACCCCCGGTGAGCACTGGGAGGTGGTGAAGGTCGCGCTGCCCGCCCCGCTCGCCCGCTACGTCGTCGAGAAGGGCTCCATCACCGTCGACGGTGTCAGTCTCACCGTCGTCGACGCCGCCGACGACTACTTCACCATCAGCCTCATCCCCACCACGCTCGCCCTGACCACCCTCGGCATCAAGCAGCCCGGCGATCCGGTCAACCTGGAGGTGGACGTGCTCGCCAAGTACGTGGAGCGGCTGCTCGGCCGGGGCGAGACGGACGCCGCCGACCTCGCGGAGGTCAAGGAGATGGACCGGTGAGCGTCCTGCACTGGCTCAACGGCCAGGCGTTCACGGTCTTCGGACAGCACGTCATCTGGTCCGACATGGTCGGCAACACCATCGGCCTGGCCGCCCTGGCGCTCGGCTGGCGGCGCTCGATCTGGACCTGGCCCGCCCAGTTCCTCTCCGGCGTCATCCTCGTCGCGGCCTACGCCTCCGCCCACCTCAGCGGCGGAGTCGGCAAGCAGCTGCTGGTCATCGGGGTGGCGCTGTGGGGCTGGCGGCAGTGGCAGCGCGGCCGCCGGCAGGCCCAGGACGGCTCGATCGCCGTCCGGTTCGCCACCTGGCGCGAGCGCGGACTGCTGATCGGCGGCACCGCGGTCGGCACCCTGGCCGTCGGCGGGCTGTTCACCCTGATCCCGCAGCTGTCCTGGAACCCCTGGCCGGACGCCTACATCTTCGTCGGCACGCTCGCCGCGATGGTCGCCCAGGCCCGCGGGCTGGTCGAGTTCTGGTTCGCCTGGCTCCTGGTCGACGTGGTCGGCGTCCCGCTCGCCTTCAGCAGCGGCCTGGCCTTCTCCGGCCTCGTCTACGTCGTCTACCTCGCCCTCGTCCTGTGGGGCATGCGCGACTGGTGGCTCCGCTCGCGGGCCGCCGCCGAAAGCCCCGTCCTGGAAGGAGCCGCGGCATGACCGCACTGCAGAGCTGGTACGGCGAGACCGCCGCCGGCGACCTCACGCTGGACCCGGTCGAGCGGGCCCTCGCCGACATCGCCGCCGGCCGGCCGGTCGTCGTGGTGGACGACGAGAGCCGCGAGAACGAGGGCGATCTGATCGTCGCGGCCGAGAAGGCCACCCCCGAGATCGTCGCGTTCATGATGAGCGAGTGCCGCGGCCTGATCTGCGCCCCCATGGAGGGCCCGGAACTGGACCGCCTGGACCTCCCGCAGATGGTCGAGCGGAACACCGAGTCGATGGGCACCGCCTTCACCGTCTCGGTGGACGCCACCGCCGCGCACGGCGTCTCCACCGGCATCTCCGCCGCCGACCGCGCCACCACCCTGCGCCTGCTGGCCTCCGGTGAGGCGGCCCCCGGCGACTTCGACCGGCCCGGCCACATCTTCCCGCTGCGCGCCCGGCCCGGCGGCGTCCTGGAGCGCAACGGCCACACCGAGGCCGGTGTGGACCTCGCCCGGCTCGCCGGACTGCGCCCCGCCGCCGCCATCGTCGAGATCGCCGGCGAGGACGGCACCATGCTGCGGCTGCCCGAACTCGTCCCGTTCGCCCGCAAGCACGGCCTGTCGATCATCTCCATCGAGGACCTGATCGCCTACCGGCGGTCCGCCGGGCTGCCGGCTCCGGCCGAGCAGGCGGGAGCCCCGTTCGAGCCCACCGTCCGCCGCGAGGCCACCACCCGGCTGCCCACCGAGTTCGGCGAGCTCACCGCCCACGGCTACCGCTCCACCGTCGACGGCGTCGAGCACATCGCGCTGGTCGCCGGCGACCTCGGTGACGGCGAGGACGTCCTGGTCCGGATCCACTCCGAGTGCTTGACCGGGGACGTCTTCCGGTCGCTGCGCTGCGACTGCGGCCCGCAGCTGGCGGCGTCGCTGCGCCGGATCAGCGAGGCCGGCCGCGGTGTGGTGGTCTACCTCCGCGGCCACGAGGGACGCGGTATCGGCCTGCTGTCCAAGCTGCGCGCCTACGAGCTCCAGGAGAACGGCCGGGACACCCTCGACGCCAACCTCGAACTGGGGCTGCCCGCCGACTCCCGCGACTACGGCGCCGGCGCCCAGATGCTCCGCGACCTCGGCGTCCGCTCGCTGCGGCTGCTGACCAACAACCCCGACAAGACCGCCGCCCTGCTGCGGCACGGCCTGACCGTCACCGGCCGCGAGCCGATGCCCGTCCAGGCCGGCGAGCACAACCTGCGGTACCTGCGCACCAAGCGCGACCGGATGGGGCACGACCTGCCCTGGCTGGACGGCATCCCCGGCGCGGGCGGCGGACCCACCGCCGTGCCCGATGCCGCCCCCTGCGGCAACCAGTAGACGACCCGTCAGCCGGACCCCGGCACATCACCCGTACGAGGAGAAGCATGAGCGGCAAGGGCGCCCCCGAACTGACCGTGAAGAACTGTCGCGACCTGCGGGTGGCCGTGGTCGCCGCGCAGTGGCACCAGCAGGTCATGGACGGCCTGGTGGACGGCGCGCTGCGGGCCCTGACCGAGCTGGGCATCGACGAGCCGACGCTGCTGCGGGTGCCCGGCGCCTTCGAGCTGCCGGTCGTCGCCAAGGTCCTGGCCGGCCGCGGTTACGACGCGGTGGTCGCGCTCGGCGTGGTCGTCCGTGGCGGCACCCCGCACTTCGACTACGTCTGCCAGGGCGTCACCCAAGGCCTGACCCAGGTCGCGGTGGACACCGGCGTACCGGTCGGCTTCGGCGTGCTGACCTGCGACACCGAGGCCCAGGCACGGGACCGCGCCGGCCTGCCCGGATCGGTCGAGGACAAGGGCCACGAGGCGGTCACCGCCGCGGTCGCCACCGCCGCGACGCTCCGCACCGTCGCGGAGCCCTGGCGCTGAGCGTCCCACCCTGTGGACATCGGACGAGGCGCTGCACGGGGGCGCGGACTCTCGGCGTAGGGTAGGCGACATCATGTCCAAGAAGACGTTCGAGGAGCTCTTCGCCGAGCTCCAGCAGAAGGCCGCCACCGGCGACCCCGCCACCTCCCGCACCGCCGAACTGGTGCAGTCCGGTGTCCACACGATCGGCAAGAAGATCGTCGAAGAGGCCGCCGAGGTCTGGATGGCCGCGGAGCACGAGTCGCACGACGCCGCCGCCGAGGAGATCTCCCAGCTCCTCTACCACCTCCAGGTGATGATGGTCGCCAAGGGCATCTCCCTCGACGACGTCTACGCCCACCTCTGATCCGCCCCCGCACTCCCGCAACTCTCCCCGTCGCAAAGGAAATTCGCTGTCATGCTGCGCATCGCTGTCCCCAACAAGGGTTCTCTGTCCGAGCCTGCGTCGGCGATGCTCCATGAGGCCGGCTACCGCCAGCGCAAGGACCGCCGGGAGCTGGTCCTGGTCGACGCGGAGAACGAGGTCGAGTTCTTCTTCCTGCGCCCCCGCGACATCGCGGTCTACGTCGGCTCGGGCAAGCTCGACATCGGCATCACCGGCCGGGACCTGCTGCTGGACTCCGGCTCGCCGGCCGAGGAGATCCTCCAGCTCGGCTTCGCCGGCTCCACGTTCCGCTACGCCACCCGTCCCGGCACCGCCAAGGACGTCAGCGACTTCGGCGGCATGACGATCGCCACCTCCTTCTCCGGCCTGGTCACCAAGCACCTGGCCGACAACGGCGTGGACGCCTCCGTCGTCCACCTCGACGGCGCGGTGGAGACCGCCATCCAGCTCGGCGTCGCCGAGATCATCGCCGACGTCGTGGAGACCGGCACCACCCTGCGCAACGCCGGACTGGAGGTCATCGGCGAGCCGATCCTCAAGTCCGAGGCCGTCGTCATCCGCGGTACCGGCGCTCCGCAGGACGACCCGAAGGTCCGCCAGTTCCTCCGCCGGATGCAGGGCGTCCTGGTGGCCCGCCGGTACGTGATGATGGACTACGACATCCGCGTCGACCAGGTCGAGAAGGCCGTGGCGCTCACCCCGGGCCTGGAGTCCCCGACCGTCTCCCCGCTGCACCACGAAGGCTGGGTCGCGGTCCGCTCGATGGTCCCGTCCAAGGACGCCCAGCGGATCATGGACGAGCTCTACGACCTCGGCGCCCGTGCGATCCTGACCACCGGCATCCACGCCTGCCGGCTCTGACGCCCACCGCCCGGCAAACCCCCTTTCCACGACCCTCGACGGAAGACGACCCGTGTCCGCGCCCGCCGCTGCCTCCCCGCCCGCCCTCCCGGTGACCTTCCGGCCGTCCCGCACCCGGGCGGTCCTCTACACCGTCGGCATCGCCCAGCTCGCCGCGCTCACCGCGATCGCGCTGCTGCTGCCGGAGTTGAGCGGCGGCGAGCGGGCCAGCTTCGTGGCCACCGGGGTCCTGGTCGGCGCCGTCCTCCTGCTGCTCGGCCGCCCCAAGGTGGTCGCGCGGCAGGACGGCGTCACGGTCGTCAACCTCACCACCCGGCGGGACCTGGCCTGGGCCCAGGTGCTGCGGGTCAACCTCCGTGCCGGCGACCCCTGGGTCCATCTGGACCTCGCCGACGGCACCAGCCTGCCCGCGATGGGCATCCAGCCCGGCATCGCCCGGGACCAGGCCATCCGCGACGCCCGCGCACTGCGCGAACTCGTCGACATCCACGGTGCGGTCGACCACACGGCCTGATGAGCCTGCCCTAACGCCGGTCCCGCTGTTTACTCTGTTCTCCGGGGCGCGCCCGCGCCCTGCCCCCATGAGGGGAACCCGACAACCCGAGGAGTGACTCCCTCCGGCAATGGACGGATCGTCCTGTAGTACCTGCGCCGCCCCCTCCGAACCCCCGCATACGACGGAGGCGGCGGCATGACCGGCCCCCTGCTGCTCCTCCTCGCAGCGCTCGTGCTCATCCTCGCCAACGGCTTCTTCGTGGCCGCGGAGTTCGGCCTCGTCACCGTCGAGAAGGCGGACGCCGAACGGGCCGCGGCCGAAGGCGACCGCCGGGCCGGAACCGTCGTCTCCGCCCTGCGGGAACTCTCCTTCCAGCTCTCCGGCACCCAACTCGGCATCACCATCACCTCCTTGGTGGTCGGCATGCTCGCCGAGCCGGCGCTGGCCGAGCTGCTGTCCGACCCGCTGCTGGCCCTCGGCCTGCCCCAGGGCGCGGCCCCGGGCGTCTCGGTGGCCATCGGCATGCTGGTGGCCGCCGCCGTCCAGATGGTCGTCGGTGAACTGGTGCCCAAGAACTGGGCGGTCTCCAAGCCGCTCCAGGTGGCCCGCTTCGTCGCCGGCCCCCAGGACGCCTTCTCCCGCTTCTTCCGGCCGGTGATCACTCTGCTGAACACCGTCGCCAACCGGTTGGTCCGCGCCCTGGGCGTGGAGCCCACCGACGAACTGGCCTCCGCCCGCACCCCCGGCGAACTGGTCTCGCTGGCCCGGCACTCCGCCCAGGCCGGGGCGATCGAGCAGGACACCGCGGACCTCTTCGTCCGCACCCTCTCGCTCGCCGACCTCACCGCGGAGAACGTCATGACGCCCCGCGTCCGGGTCAGCGCCCTCCAGGCGCACGCCACCGCCGAGGACGTCGTCAACCTCACCCGCGCCACCGGGCTGTCCCGTTTCCCCGTCTACCGCACCCGGCTCGACGAGATCGTCGGCATGGTGCACCTCAAGGACGCGCTGGCGGTCCCCGCCGAGGAGCGGCTGCGCGTCCCGGCGGCCCGGCTCGCGGTGCCGCCGCTGCTGGTGCCCGAGACGCTGCCGGTGCAGCCGCTGCTGGAGCGGTTGCGCAAGGAGCAGCCGATCGCCGTCGTCGTCGACGAGTACGGCGGCACCGCCGGCGTGGTGACCCTGGAGGACATCATCGAGGAGCTGGTCGGCGAGGTCCGCGACGAGCACGACCGGGTGGACCTGCCCGAACTCGGCCAGGCCCCGCCGGAGGACGGCCGTCCCGCGTGGGACGCCGACGGCGGCTGCCGGGTCGACACCCTGCGCCGGATCGGCCTGACGGCCCCCGAGGGCCCGTACGAGACGGTCGCCGGACTGGTCGCGCACATACTCGGCCGGATCCCGGCCCCCGGTGACACCGCGGAACTCGACGGCTGGCGGCTGCGGGTGCGCCTGGTCTCGCACCACCGCGCCGAGCGGATACGACTGGTCCGGCTGGCCCCCGCGGCTCCCGCCGCCCCCGGGCAGCCCGCCCGCGAGCGGGTCGCGGCCGGCGCGGAGGTGGCCCGATGACCGTGGCCCAGCTCTTCTTCGCGCTCCTGCTGGTGCTCGCCAACGGCTTCTTCGTCGGCGCCGAGTTCGCCCTGGTCTCGGTCCGCCGCAGCCAGATCGAACCGCTCGCCGTCATGGGCTCCAAACGGGCCCGCCGGGTCCTGCACGGCCTGGAGAACCTGCCGCAGATGATGGCCGCCGCACAGTTCGGCATCACCATCTGCTCCCTGACCCTCGGCGCGGTCGCCGAACCGACCGTCGCCCGCCTGCTGGAGCCGGCCTTCGCGGCCGTCCGTCTGCCCGCGGCCCTGGTCCACCCGCTCGGCTATGCCATCGCCCTGGCCCTGGTGGTCTTCCTCCACCTGGTCATCGGCGAGATGGTGCCGAAGAACCTCGCGATGGCCGCGCCCGAGAAGACCGCCCTGTGGTTCAGCCCCGGGCTGGTCGCCTTCGCCCGGCTGTGCCGTCCGATCACCGCGCTGCTCGGCGCGCTGGCCCGCGGTGTGCTGCGGCTCTTCCACGTCGAGCCCAAGGACGAGGTCGAGGCGGTCTTCACCAGCGAGCAACTCACCCACCTCGTCGAGGACTCCGGTCAGGCGGGCCTGCTCGACCCCGTCGAGCAGGAGCGGCTCTCCGACGCCCTGGAGCTCGGCAGCCGCCCGGTCACCGACGTGCTGCTGGACCCCGCCGGACTGATCACCGTCGAACCGACGGTGACGCCGCGTCAGGTGGAGGAGCTGACCGTGCGGACCGGCTACTCCCGTTTCCCGGTCTGTGCGCCGGGTGGTGCCTACATGGGCTATCTGCACGTCAAGGACGTCCTCGACCTGGAGGAACGGGACCGTGCGGTGCCGCAGCGGTTCTGGCACCCGATGACCACGCTCCGCGCCGAACTGCCCCTGGACGACGGCCTGACCGCGATGCGCCGGGCCGCCTCGCACCTGGCCGCGGTCGCCGACGCCACCGGTCGGGTGCTCGGCCTGGTCGCCCTGGAGGACGTCCTGGAGATGCTGGTCGGCGAGGTCCGCGACCCCGCGCACCGTACGGAGCCGACGGCCGGTCCGGAGCCCCGCGAGGGGGCCGAGCGGATCGGCGAGCCGCGGTACGGGGCGTCGCCGCTGGCGGCCGAGAACCCCGCGCTGGCGGGCTGATCGCGGGAACGACCGCGGGACGTCGAAGGGGCGCGCCGGACCACCGGCGCGCCCCGCGCCGTTCCGGTGCCCGGGGCCCGGGCGCCGTCGTCCCCCTCCCGTCTGCCGTGTGCCGGTGGTCGCCCGGCCCGCGGCAGACGACGGGAGGGTGCCGGCAGGCCCTAAAGATCCAACTCCTTCGGCGGCGCCTGGGGATCGGGTCCGCGGCCCGAGAGCACCTCGCCGTACGCCTGCATCAGATCCGGTAGGCGGAGCGTGGCGAGGTCGTCCCGGGTCGGGGTGACCTGCCAGGTGGACAGCCGCAGATCGCGGTAGGCGCAGCTCTTCTCGTACAGGGTGCGCAGGAAGCGGCCGTTGCCCAGTTCGTCGATCCAGCCCTGCTCGACGACATGGCCGTTGATGCTGCACAGCTCCTCGCGGGCCTCCTCGTCCCAGCGGTCGCCGTTCTCCGCGGCCAGCACCTCGCCGATCTTGGTGAGTTCCAGCGGCCGGTAGCTGGGGAAGTCCACCCGGCTGGTGAACCGCGACGACAGTCCGGGGTTGGCGGCCAGCAGCCGGTCCATGCCCTCGGGGTAGCCGGCCAGGATGACCACCAGCCGGTCGCGGTTGTCCTCCGCCCGCTTCAGCAGCACCTGGAGGGCCTCGTCGCCGTAGGCGTCGCCCTTGCTGTAGCCGGAGTTGGACAGGCTGTACGCCTCGTCCACGAAGAGCACCCCGCCCAGCGCCGAGTCGATCAGCTCGTTCGCCTTGACCGCGGTCTGGCCGAGGAACTCGCCGACCAGGTCGGCCCGTTGGGCTTCTACGAGGTGGTCGCCGCCGAGCAGCCCCAGTGCGTAGAAGACCCGGCCGAGTATCCGGGCCACCGTGGTCTTGCCCGTCCCGGAGGGGCCGGAGAAGACGAAGTGCCGCTTGGGGGGCGCCACCGGCAGGCCCTGGCCGGCGCGCAGCCGGGCCATCCGCAGCTGCGCGGAGAGCGCCCGCACATGCCGTTTGACCGGCTCCATGCCGACCATCCGCTCCAGCTCCGCCAGCGCCTTCTCCAGCAGCACCGGATCGGTCGGCCGGGCGGGCAGCAGGTCCTCGCCGTACCGGCCCGGCGCGGTGGTCTTGGCCCGGGCCGCGCGGCCGTCCCCGGCGGGCGGCCCGGGCGGCTCCGCCTTGGGCCCGGCGCCCTCGTCGGTCACCAGCAGCTCCCGGCCGTCCA
Source organism: Streptomyces sp. NPDC093097 (assembly GCF_044754325.1). Lineage (NCBI taxonomy): Bacteria > Bacillati > Actinomycetota > Actinomycetes > Kitasatosporales > Streptomycetaceae > Streptomyces > Streptomyces sp. NPDC093097. The sequence goes on along the minus strand of NZ_JBIVOW010000042.1, from coordinate 11,485 downwards.
GCGGGTCCAGCGGCGCCAGCGGGTCGAGGTCGCCGCCGGCCTCCTGGGCCGGGCCCTGGGCGGAGACCGGCGCGAGGCCGCCCTCGTCCAGCCCGTCCGCCTCGGTGATGGCGGCCAGCCGGGCCGCGGTGTCCATGAACCTCGTGTCGACGCGGTGCACCGTGTGGTAGAGGGGGAGGGCGGCGGCGCTGCGGCCGGTGCCCTCGTAGGCGCGGGCGAGCCAGTAGCGCAGCTCCTTGCGCTGCGGCTGCTCGCTGCGGCAGCGCATCAGCGCCGCGGCCAGCAGCGGTTCGGCCTGCCCGTACATCTCCAGCCGCACCCGCGCCATCCCGCCGAACAGCCCCGCCTCGATGCCCAGCACCGGATCGCCCAGCAGCGGTTCGGTGTGCCGGACGAGCTGGTCCCAGTCCTTGACGAGGTAGGCGCGGCAGGCGTGCAGGAAGCGCACCTGGGGGTCGGTCTCCACCGGCGGGCAGCCGGCCAGGGCCTGGTCGAGCTCGGCGACGTGCCGGCCGTCGAGCCAGTGGGAGGCGTACGCCAGCAGCAGGTCGCGGCCGGTCTCCAGTACGGGCTGGACCCACCAGCCCAGCCAGTACCAGGAGTTGAGGGCGCGGCGGTGGCGGGCGCGCTGCTCACCGAAGCGCGCGCGGTGCTGGTGCATCCGCAGCAGCGCCATGGTGGTGTCCGCGCGCAGTGCGTGCAGCCCGAGCCAGGCGTCGGCCATCGACGGATCGAGCCGCACCGCGGCCCGGAACTCCTCCTCGGCCTGGGGGTAGGCCCCCACGGTGCAGGCGTCGACCGCGCGCAGCCAGGCGAGTTCGGCCGGGGCGGGCGAACCCTGAGTGCCGACATCCATCCCGTCCCCCCACAAAACGTCCCCCCGTGGTGTACCACCGGACGTGTGCCGGCCGCGGTACAGGGCCGGCCGGCCCTGCCCGAACCGGTGCGTGCGGAGCGGGAGTTGCTCCGCCACGCGCCCTGGCCCGGGGTCCTGCGGTGACACAGACTCGCATGGTACCTGCGCTGTCGGTGCAGGTCGTAGAGGGCCGCACGAGGGGGAAAAGGGGGCGCGAACGGGGGTGTACCGGCGCGAAGGATGCGGTGACCCTGGGTGAGGGGAGAGGTGTGCGGCGACGGCCGCGGAAGGTGATCCGTGCAGAACGAAGCCCCCGATCACGGGGGAACAACCGGGGGCTTCGCGTCTGCGGGCGGTCCGTAGAACCGCACATTCAGAACGTAAGTCCTGTACGCCCCCTAGGTCAAGCCGAGTTGGCGTACTCGGCAAGTCCCGGTCGGCGACTGTCGGCGTGTCAGCCACGGTCGGCTACGCAGGGTGAAATCCGGGCCCGGTCAAGGCCGTTCGGCCGATCCCACCCGTACCTCGTACCCCTTCTGTCCCTGGTGCACCAGGAGGTCGGCGAACGGTCGGGACGGATCCGCCGCGAAGTGTGCACGCTCCGCTGGAATCCAGCCATCCCAGAACGACGACAGGCCCGGACCGTCGCGGAGTTGACCCCGTTCCCATGCGTGTTCGCTCGCCAGTTCCATCCACAGCAGACACGCGAGATACGGCCGCAGCTCGCGCCGCCCGGTGCCCACGCCCTCGACGAGCACCACCGCGGCCGGCGGCAGCTCCCGCACCGTGCCGAACTCCCGCCGCACCCAGTCGTAGATCCCGTACCGCGCCGCCGCACCGCGGGACAGCGGCGCCAGCACCTGCTCCCGGAACCGGCCGCTCCAGCCGAACAGCTCCTCATGGGTCGCGAGATCATCGGTGTGCACCACCGGGGCGCCGCCCAGCGCCTGGGCCAGCCGCGCCGCGAAGGTGCTCTTCCCGGAGCCCGCGTGCCCGTCCACCGCGACCAGCCGCACCGGGCCGCAGGACGGCGGCAGGGTGCGCAGCCGGGCGGCGAGCGAGTCCAGTACGGGGTCCGGGGCGGAGGTCATCCCACCAGCCTACGCGCCAGTGGTCCTCACCAATGTTCCTTCAGCGACGCGCGCCGCACCGCCTTCCGAAGCCCGCCCGGAACGGAGATAGTTGAGCCCACCCGCACCACCGGCACCTCGTCCGTCCGCATCCGATCAGGGGGACCCCATGACCAGCTCCGCGCCCCGGCGCACCGTCCTGGCCGCCGCACTCGCCGCCGCCGCGACCGCCGCCACCCCCCTGCCCGCGACCGCCGACACCCCCCACCGCTCCGCACCGACCCCGCCCCGGACGAAGAACCCCGTGGACTACCACGCCTGGACCACCGCCGCCGACTGGCATCAGGGCGCCGCCCGCGGCACCCACGTCGCCCCCGGCCCCCGCCCCGGCATCCGCATCGCCCGCCCCGCCGGCACCACCGACTACCACGATCCGCACACCGGCACGTCCGCCACCTGGGAGTACGCGACCTGGACCAGCCCGGTCCACCGCCTCCCGGTCCCCGCCGCCGAGGCCGTCGCCTCCTGGAACGCCCACACCCCGTCCGGCACCTGGATCGCCGTCGAACTGCGCGGCACGTACACGGACGGCAGCCGCACCCCCTGGTACGTGATGGGCCGCTGGACCGCCGGCGACGGCGACACCGACATCCGGCGCACCTCCGTGGACGACCAGAAGGACGGCCGCAGCGCCGTCTCCACCGACACCCTGGCCCTCGACGACCCCTCGACCGGCCTGCGCCTGACCGCCTACGAACTCCGCCTCACCCTCCACCGCCGCCCCGGCACCACCCTCACCCCCACCGTCTGGCGGCTGGGCGCCATGGCCTCCGACGTCCCCGACCGCTTCGAGGTCCCGCCCTCCACTCCGGCCCTGGTCGGCCACGAACTCCACGTGCCGCGCTACTCGCAGGAGATCCACAAGGGCCAGTACCCCCAGTACGACAACGGGGGAGAGGCCTGGTGCAGCCCCACCTCCTCCCAGATGATCATCGAGTACTGGGGCCGCCGCCCCACCCCGCAGCAGCTCTCCTGGGTCGACCCCACCTACGCCGACCCCCAGGTCTGCCACGCCGCCCGCCACACCTTCGACTACCAGTACAAGGGCTGCGGCAACTGGCCCTTCAACGCCGCCTACGCCACCACCTACCGGGACCTCCAGGCCGTCGTCACCCGCCTCTCCTCCCTCAACGACGCCGAACGCCTCATCCACGCCGGCATCCCCGTCATCACCTCCCAGTCCTTCCTCAAGACCGAACTCGACGGCGCCGGCTACGGCACCGCCGGCCACCTCATGACCGTCATCGGCTTCACCCCGACCGGCGACGTCATCGCCAACGACCCGGCCTCCCCGACCGACCCCGCCGTCCGCCGCGTCTACAAGCGCCACCAGTTCGAGACCATCTGGCTGCGGACGAAGCGGTACGACGCCGAAGGCAAGGTGAAGAGCGGCTCCGGCGGCGTGTGCTACCTCTACTTCCCGGTACAGCCGACGCCGGGACAGCGGCGGGTGCTGCGGGAGTTGGGGATTCGGTAGGGGGCCAGGCCCTGAGTCGTACGGCCAAATCCGCTGGCAGGTAGCCCTGGAAGGCCGTCGCCCCGGCCCGGCGGCAGCGCTCGCGGCCGTCCTGGGTGAGATGGCCGTACCGATCGACCGTGATCTTGATGGAATGGTGCCCGAGCCAGCGGGACACCTCATGAATTGAAGCTTCCCCTTGATAGTGGACACCTGGAGACTGGGATCTTGAGGTTCCAGAGGAAGTGGCACCAGGTGGGAAGCAAGTACACGAAGCGGTACACCGAGGAGTTCAAGCGGGACGCGATCGCGCTCGTCGATTTTCCTCGGGCGAGACGGTCACCGCGGTTGCCCGGGAACTCGGCATCAGTTCCGAGTCCCTGCACGGCTGGTTCCGCCGGGCGAAGGCGGACCGGGGCGAGGGCGAGTCCGGTGAGCTGACCAGCGCCGAGCGCGAGGAGCTCAAGCGGCTGCGCAAGGAGGTCCGCGAACAGCAGCAGACGATCGAGATCCTGAAAAAAGCGACGGCCTTCTTCGTGAAGGAGAACGACCGGTGAGCGCGCTGTACCGGTTGATCCATGCGGAGAAGGCGACGTACCCGATCGTCCTGCTGTGCCGGGTGCTGAAGGTCGCCCGCTCCTCCTACTACGCCTGGCGCGCGGGCGAGGCCGCCCGCCGCGTTCGTCAGGCCGCCGACGACGCGTTCGCGCACGAGATCACCGTGCTGCACATCGCCTCCCGACACACCTACGGTGTCCCGCGTATCCACGCCGAACTGCGGCGCCTGGGCCGGCGGGTGAACCGCAAGCGCGTCGCCCGCGTGATGCGTGAACGCGACATCCGCGGCGTCACCCGACGCAGGCGGCGTTCGCTGACCCGGCCGGATGCGAAGGCGAAGCCGGCCCCGGACCTGATCGGCCGCGACTTCCATGCCGGGCATCCTGGGTCCAAGCTGGTCGGCGACATCACCTACCTGCCCACCGCCGAGGGCTGGCTCTACCTCGCCTGCTGGTTGGACCTGGCCACCCGCGAGGTCGTCGGCTACGCCATGGCCGACCACCACCGCGCCGAGCTCGTCGTCGATGCACTCGACATGGCCCGCGGCCGGGGCGGACTGGAGCCCGGCTGCGTGATCCACAGCGATCGCGGCAGCGAATATACGTCGACCCAGTTCCGGGAAAGAATACGAGAGTTGGGGCTGCGGCCGAGCTGCGGACGCACCGGATCAGGCTTCGACAACGCCGCCGCGGAGAGCTTCTGGGCCCTGCTCAAAGAAGAGATCGGCACCCGCACCTGGCCCGACCGGGCCACCGCCCGAGCCGAGGTCTTCTCCTTCATCGAGACCTTCTACAACCGCCGCCGCCTGCGCAAGCATCGTACTTTCGGTTACCTCACCCCGGCCGAGACCAGGCAGCGGCATCAGCACGCCCTCGCGGCATAACGATCACGTGTCCGAGATCACGGGGAAACTTCATCAACGTCCAGGGCGACGAACCGTTCATCGATCCTGTAGCGATCGACGCCGTCTCGGAAGCCGTGGCCCACCTCGAAGCCGCCACTCCAGCGGTCAATGTCTACACGCCCATAGCCGACACAGCAGCTGCCCTCGACCACAACGTCGTCAAGGTCGTCATCAGCACGGACGGCAACGCCTTGATGTTCTCCCGGCAGCCGATTCCGTACCCGCGGAGCGGCTACCCGGCCTACTTCCGTCAGCTCGGGCTGTACGGATTCACGGCGGTCGGCATGGAGGTCTTTCGGGGGCTGGACCAGGGGCCACTCGAACGCACCGAGGGCGTCGAGATGCTGCGCTTCGTCGAGCACTCCTACAACGTGCGGATGCTGCCCGCGGCAGACGCCGGCCTTGCCGTGGACACCCCCGAGGACCTCGTTCGTGCCCAACGCCTTCAACAACGGACGTGGTCTTGCCCCGAGGCGGAAGCCCCGCGGAAGTGCAACTGAGCCCACTGCGCTGACCATGGGGGCGCCTGCGAGCTCAATCCGTAACCGAGGCGACCCAACGCCGTAGTCCGACGGCGCCTTGGCAGAGCGAGGGACCTGCGCCTGCGAAATCAGGACATCCCGCCGAGGCTGCTTCGAGCGGAGAGGCTACGTCAGGAGCAAGGCCGGCGAAGCCAGCTTCGTCACTCAACTCCCGCTGTGACGCGAGCGCTTGTAAGCCCGATCCACAGCGACGCGTCCTGCGGCAGACGTCGTACCGCTGGTAACTCCGGCCGGAAATGATCACTACGCCTGAATGGTGGTTGAGTCGGCTTTACCCCACTCATATCGTCATTTTCGACCGCGGCGTTGAGCGACCACAGCAGGGGATGCGCATGACTGACAAGCGAACGGGCGGACTCGCCCTGGGGATTGCCGCCTTCAACGCGGCTCTGACCGTCGCGGCGGCGGTGGTCACCTGGAACGGCGGCCCCAGTCCGTGGACGGTTGCTGCCGTCAGCTCCGTGCTCGTCCTTCTCGTACTCCTCCGCAAGCGCTGACCGCCCTGGCCAATCCGAATTGCACCTACACATCTTGAGCAAGAAGGAAGTCCGCTTTCGTGAAGCTCTCGTACCGCATCGCCTCTGCAGCCCTGGCAGGCGTCTCGCTCATTGGGATCACCGCCTCCCAGAGCCCGGCATTCGCCGCTCCGGTCGCCGCCTCGGTGTCCTCTGCGAGTGATGTCTCGCCCGAGACCGAGGCGCTGGTCAGCAACATCAAGGCGCTGCAGAGCCAGTCCTCCGTGCTTGAGGGCGAGCAGGCCCAGACATGGGTCAAGCGGGTCACCGCTGACGTCAGCGACAAGAAGGTCGCCACGCACCTCAAGGCCGGCTCGTCCCTCGTGACGGAACGCGCCACTGTCTACAAGTTCCACAAGGGCAACACTCAGGTCTCCATCCCCTTCAGCGACCAGGAGCGCGGCGCGAGCCTGAATGTCGTCTACGACTCCTCCGGCAAGGTGGTCGAAACGCTGGAGATGCAGCTCACCCACGACGACAAGACCGGTCATGCGCAGGTGTGGCGCAACGGTGCCGTGACGGCCGACAAGGTCATCAAGGCGGCAGACCTTCCCAAGGACCTGTCCGCCAAGCAGCCGCAGGTTTCCGCCTTCGGCTTCAGCTGGGGCAAGCTCAACGACTGCCTCTCCGGCGCTGGCATCTCGTCCTGGGCTCTCGCCCTCATCGGCACCGCGTGCGCAGCTGCATGCGTGGGAACCGCTGGCGCTGCATGTGTTCCCTGCATCACCGCGGCCGGCGGAGTCGGCGCGGGCACCGTCTGGTTCTGCATAGGCAAGGCCACCAGCTAACACCCGCCAAGTAGTTTGCAACCCGTGGCCGTTCGCCCTCAGTCGCAGTGAGGGCGAACGGCCGCAGGCCGTGAACGCCACGTTAGCCTTGGTTACCGTCACCTTCAAAAGAGCGGAAGCGATCGAGCCTCAGGCGGACAGTGGCCCCGAAGGACGCCGGAGGCGCCGGGACGGACTGCTCGGTGATCAGGGGCGCGGACTCGTCATCTGCCGGAGGCGGTGTCCGGCACGCACGCCACACGCCATGACCACTTGGTCCACCAACTGCCCTCTCCAGGTGGGGAATGCCTTGTCCGGGAGTCCTCAGAGGCATGAAGAACTGCTCCGCCGGGACTCTCGACGTCGCCGAGAGGGCCAACAGGAACGTCGGGGAGCGGCGCTGATCGCCTGCACCCCGGTTGCACGACACCAGTCGCTCGACCGGTGTTCCGCATTGCCTTATGGGCCATTTCCGGCAAAGTGGATATATGGGCGAGATATCGAGCATGGGCGATGTGGCAGACCTGGCCGAGCGACTTCGCCTCCACACTTCGGGGGCGTGACTTTGAGCGCCCTCCCGTCGCAGTGTGTGTTCAACGCGAGAGTTCGTCGATTGAGCAGCGGAGAGCTGCCGCGCGAGAAGTGCTGGATACGGTCGCGGGGCAGATAGGTCCGCCGACCCTGTCACTGCGACGACGACCCCACCTGACCGATCAGCGGTGCGGCCCCAGACTGGCCACCGACGGGCCGACAGCGGCCGAAGGAACAGGCTGATCGGGTGCCGGGCTCAAGGCGCGTGGCGCGTGCCCGGAGCAGGCGACAGCGGCCTGCGCCAGCCGGACTGCTGGGGCCCGCTCCGCGATCCCGGCGGCTTCACGTGCTTCGATCACGTGGCTGACGGCCTGCAAGGAAGTACGCGACTCCGCTTGGGCGACGCGAAGGGCCGCCGCTGAGCTGGTGATCCGTTCCAGGCCGTAGAAGGCCGGCACGTGGCCGGGCCGGGTAAGTGGCTGTTGTCGTTCCGAATTTGAGGGCGGGCTTTTCGCTGGTCAGGCATAGGGTCGGTGATGCGGTGAGAGTGGTGGCGTGTCGTGTCGTCGCTCCCCAGGAGGTTGCGGATGCCGTCGGTCGTGGGACTGCTGGAACAGCGCGAGCTCGCCGCTCGCCGTCGAGCCGACGGGCTGCGTGAGGAAGCCGAACGCATCCAGGCCGAGTTGGCCGCGGCCGAGCAGGAATGGCAGGAGTGGGTGATCGTCCGCAGGCGAGTGGGCACGGTCCTGGCTCCGGACGGCGGCAACCTCGCTGATGAGGAGGCGGTCCCCAGCTCACGGGACGCGGACGCGTGCTTGGTGCCCAGGCAGGCGGCGAAACCGAAGTCGCAGGTGCCGGTGTGGCGTGAGGGGCGGGCCTGGTCAGTGCTGTCGGTGGATTATCAGCGCATCCTCGACGCCCTCGCCGACCGGCACCGGCTCCATCAAGGGCCGCTGATCTGCGAGGAGTTGGCCGTGACGTTCGGCCTGGACGCGGTGCCGGCCAAGGCGGAGGCGCTGCGGTCGAAGGCGAAACGCCTGGTCGCGCGGGGCTGGTTGGCCGAGCGGCAGCCGGCCCAGTTCACCCTCGCCCAGGCCCGGTCGGGCAAGGCGGCGCGACATGAGCTGGGTCATTGACCAGTAGGCCATCGCCTCGGCGCTGGTGGTGCGGCGTTCGAAGTTGCGCACCAGACGGCGGGTGCGCATCAGGTGGGCGAAGAACCGCTCGACGATCCACCTCTTGGGCAGCACCACGAAGCCGCGCATGTCGTCGCTGCGTTTCACGATCGCCAGGACCAGCGCGAGCGTGGTGAGGCAGTGGGCGAGGAGGTTGCCGGTGTAGCCGCCGTCGGCCCAGACCAGTTCCAGCCGGTGGTGCACGTCGGCGACCTGCCTGAGCAGCACGTGGGCGGCGGTGCGGTCGCCGGTGTCCGCGGCGGTGACCCTCACCCAAGCAGCAGGCCGAGCATGTCGACCACGACGTGCCGCTTGCGGCCGTTGACCAGTTTGCCGCCGTCGAAACCGCGGCTGTCCGATCCCACGACGGCGTCCGCCTTGACCGACTGCGAGTCGATCACACCGGCCGTCGGTGCCGCGTCACGTCGTGACGGGCGTCCACCGGTATGAGCTGTCCATCACCGCATGAGTTCTGCAACAGGCCGGACCCTCAGGTGACTTCCTTGCGAGGCGGCCGCTTCTCAGGGGCTGTGGCGCTACCTGTGGCTCTCATGCTTCGTCTTCGTCCTCCGGGGTGGCTTCCCGCGCAAAGTGGAGTTCGAAGACGTATCGCTCGGGTGTGGGATTGTTTCGCCAGGCATGTCCGAGGGCATCCGGATCGGGGTGTTCGGCCAGTTCGCGCAGGGTGTGGTTGTAGTAGTCGAGGGTGGCGTGACGCCCGGCCCACCACGCTATGCCCTCGTAGACGCCTGGTCGCGGCAGATCCACGGTTCCGGCAGGGCCAAGGGTGAGTTCGTTGATGACCAGGCAGGCGGTGGTGGACTCGATGGTCACCGGGGTGCTGCCTTCGATGTGGGCAGGGGGCGTCTGAGGCCCGTCCCAGATGCGGATGGTGACGTCGACCTTGATGTCAGGTTGCAGGCTGTGCAGGTACAGGTGGTAGCCGTTGCCGGCTACCACCTGCTCTCGTGCTGCCTCAACTGTGGCGCTGTCGTCGAGATACGCATCGGAGTCGTAGACCTCCACGAAGCGGTGCGCGGGTCGTGGTGTCACGGTGTACTCGGCGAGCAGTGCCACAGTGCCTTCCTTGGTTCAGCTCGTGATGGTTACGAAGAAGGGATCGTCGTCGAGGATTCTGTTGGCAATGTACATAGCATTGAGCCGGTTGCCACCGGTTTCGTTATCCTTGCCGTCGATGAGGCGGACGGAGTAGCGGTCATCGCCTTTGGTCGAACCTTCGTAGGTTGAAGCGAAGGGGTATTCATCGCACTGTAAGTAGCTGTTGTCGTTCCGATCTTGAGCGGTGCCCTTCGAACGGGAGTCTCGATTGGGTGGTGGCGGGGTGTTCGGCGCATACGAGCAGGGCCTCCTGAACAGCTCGTTGGTGTCGAATCACCGAGCAACATCAGGAGGCCCTGGTGCCGCAGTGTTCCGTGTCGACGGCCGGGCAGTCCAGTTCTGTCACGCTGGAGTGGGACTGCCTGGCTCACCGGTTCGGAAACGCCGCCGACAACGGGTTGCGGCAGCCGCGTTATCCGACGGACATGACGGACGCGGAGTGGGCGGCCATCCGGCCGCTGCTGCCGGTGCCTGGCTGGATGCGCGGCCGCGGAGGGCAGCCGGAGGCGTACTGCCACCGGGCGATACTCGATGCGATCCGCTACCTGGTCGACAATGGCATCAAGTGGCGGGCGATGCCCGCCGACTTCCCGCCGTGGGACCGGGCATACGCGTTCTTTCGCCGCTGGCGCGACCACGGCGTGGTCAAGGAGTTCCACGACCGGTTGCGCGGGAGGATCCGCGAGAGGCTGGGGCGGGATGCGGAGCCGTCGGCGGGGGTGATCGACTCGCAGTCGGTCAAGGCGGACGCCGTCGTCGGGCCGGACAGCCGCGGCTTCGACGGCGGCAAGCTGATCAACGGGCGCAAGCGGCACGTCGTGGTCGATGCCCTCGGCCTGCTGCTGGGTGTGATGGTCACCGCCGCGGACGTCGGCGACCGCACTGCCCCCAGGTGTTGCTGCGGCAAGTCGCCAACGCTCACCGCTAGTTGGAGCTGGTCTGGGCCGACGGCGGCTACACCGGCAGCCTCATCGAGTACTGCCTGGCCACGCTCGCCCTGGTCCTGGCGATCGTCAACGCAGCGACGACATGCACGGCTTCGTGGTGTTGCCCAAGCGGTGAATCGTCGAGCGCCTCTTCGCCCACCCGATGCGCACCCGCCGCCTGGCACGCGACTACGAGCGGCGCACCACGAGCGCCGAGGCGATGGCCTACTGGTCGATGACCCTGCTCATGACCCGCCGCCTGGCCCGGCCACGCCCGCGGCCAGCGTGAACCGGCCCGGCTGTTGCTCGGCCAGCCAGCCGCGCGCGACCAGGCGCTTCGCCTTCGACCGCAGTGCCTCCACCCGTGCTGGCACCACGTCCATGCCGAACGCCGTGGCCATCTCCTGGCAGGTCAGCGGCCCTTGGTGGAGCCGGGCCCGGTCCGCGAGCGCCCTGAGGATGCGCTGGTAGTCCACCGACAGCACTGGCCAGGCCAGCCCCTCACGCCACATCGGAACCTGCGACTTCGTCTTCGCTGCCTCCGGCGTCTGCGGCGTCATTCCGGTCTGCTCCTCGGCGGCCGGCGCGGTCCCCTCGGCCCGGGCGGGGTCCTGTCCGCTCTCGTCCACGGGGGCCAGCACCTCGCCGACCCGCGAGCAGGCGATGGCCCACTCCTTCCATTCCCGCTCGGCCACGGCCAACTCGGCCTGGACACGGTCGGCTTCCTCCCGCAGCTCGTCCACACGACGGCAAGCACCCAGCTCACGCTGTTCCAACAGCCCACCCACCGACGGCATCCACGACCTCCCGGGCAGCGACAGCACGACAGGCCACAACTCCCACGGAACCCTCGACCCTATGCCCGACCAGCGGAAACGCAACCCTCAAGTCCGGAAAGACAACAGCTTCTTAGCTTTACTTTTTACCGTTGCGACCGGCTTTGCCGGTTGCAACGGTGTTCTTTTTCTTGGGTGTTGGGTGTGTTTTGCCTGCTGGGTAGCGGGTG
>NZ_JBIVOW010000041.1:0-32917 GCF_044754325.1 Streptomyces sp. NPDC093097 | reverse complement strand
CGTAGTGTTTCCAGGCTGAGCTGGTGGTGCCGTTCAGGGTGCGCAGGAGCGCGGCGTAGCGCTCGGCGTTCTCGTCGGCCGGGGCGGCGGGGGTGGCTGTGGGGGTGGGGGCGGTAGCTCGTTGTGAACCGCCCCGGGTTCGGTAGAGATCTCAGATTGTGGTTGTGACCTGGGGTTTCGTGGATTCCATGTAGTGATTGGCTTCGTACTCGACGGGCGGAACGTGGCCTATCTCACCGTGGAGTCTGCGGTGGTTGTACCAGTCGGTCCACTCGGCGGTGGCCAACTCGACCTGGGAGAGCGACTTCCAGGGCCGCTGGGGTTTGATCAACTCGGTTTTGTACAAGCCGATCGTGCTCTCCATCAGGGCATTGTCGTAGGCATCGCCGACCGATCCGATCGAGGCGGCGATGCCGGCGGCATCCAGATGCTCGGCAAGCCGGAAACTCGTATATTGCGACCCGGCGTCCGAGTGGTGGATCAACTCGCCTGACTGAACGGGGTGTTGGTCGCGGTCACGTTGCCACACCGCCATCTCCAGGGCGTCCAGGACGAAGACCGTTTCCTTCACGGTGGCCGCGGACCAGCCGACGATCCGACGGGAGAACGTGTCCACGACGAAGGCGACGTAGACGATGCCGGCCCAGGTCTTCACGTGGGTGAAGTCCGCGACCCAGCAGCGATTCGGAGCGGCGGCGACGAAGTCGCGGTCCAGCAGGTCCGGCGCCCGTTCGACCTGTCCGCCGGGCAGCGTGGTGATCACGCGCTTGCCCCGGACCGCTCCGGCGATACCGAGTTCACCCATCAGGCGCTCGACGGTGCAGCGGGCCACACGGTGGCCCTGCCGGTTCAGCTCACGCCAGACCTTTCTCGCCCCGTAGACGTGGTAGTCGGCCTCGAAGACCTCGCTGATCTGTTCCTTCAGTTCGGCGTCCCGCACGGTCCTGGCCGACGGCGTGCTCCGTCGTTTGCGGTGGGCGTAGTAGGTGGAGGGGGCGATCTTGCAGTCCTGTCCAGTGAGGGTTCTGCAGATCGGCTCGACGCCGCCGAAGCGGTCCCGGTGCTCGTCGATGAACGCTACGAGCGCGTGTGTGGCCGGTCGAGCTCGGCCGCGAAGAAAGACGCCGCGGCCTTCAGGATCTCGTTGGCCCGCTTGAGTTCGGCGTTCCCCTTCACCCTGGCCATGGCCGCCCCCTACACGGGCCGCCTGCCTGTTGTGGGCGCTATCGGTGGCCTTGGCCGGTGCGGTTCGGCGGGGTCAGGCCTGGTGGTGTTTCTGCCCAGACGCTGACAGCCGGAACGTGGCCGGGGTTGTGGTAGCGGTGGGGGCGGGAGGAATCGAAGCTGACGCAGTCGCCGGGCTGCAGGCGGTAGTGCACGTTTTCGACCCAGTAGTCGAGTTCTCCGCTCAGCAGGATGCCTGCTTCTTCTCCGGTGTGGGTGTGCGGGATGGTGCCGGAGGAGGCTCCCGGGGCCACCGTGAGCAGCATCATTTCGAGCTGGCCGCTGCCTTCGGGGTTGAGGAGGGTGTAGGTGATGCCTTGCGCGCCCGACCGGGTGAGTTCAACGCGTTGGCCGGGCCGCGTCAGGACGCGTTCTTTGCGGTCGGCTTCCAGGAACAGGCGGCTGAGTGTGATGCCGAGGGCGTCGACGATGGTGCGCAGCGTGTTGACGGTCGGGCTGTTCATGTCCCGCTCGAGGTTGCTGAGGTAGCTGCGGGACAGGCCGGTGCTGTCCGAGAGGTTCTCCAGGGTCATGCCTCGTGCGAGGCGTTCGCGCCGGAGAAGCTGGCCGATGCCGTTCTCGTGCGGGGGTTCGCCCCCGGTCGGCACGTGGCCGTCATTGCGCGTCACCGCGCCCTCCTACCCATTCGTCCAGTTTACAAGATTCACCTCCAGAATAGTTGAAATCGGCGTCGTGTTTAGCTTACGGTCCATCGCATATAGGCGACCTATAGGGAGTGTGCGGCTCCGGGGAGCATGCATGGAGCAGTCGCCTGCCTGAGCGCCAGGGTTCTCGAAGACCCGGGCCACGATCGGCAGGGACCGGATGCCTCATCCACCCCCTCCCCTGCCGCCGGCAACCTGTGGAGGAATGATGGACCGCGAGACATCGTCAGCTGCAGCCCGGACTCACGGACTGCCTGAACTGCGGCTGGATCTGGGGGCGTTGGAAGACAACGTCCGGATCATGGCAGGCTGGTGCCGTGAGCAGGGCGTGGAGCTGTGCCCGCACATCAAGACGACCATGACGCGTCCCATCGTGCAGCGGCAGATCGACGCCGGCGCGTGGGGCGTCACCGTGGCCACTGCGGGACAGGCCCGGACAGCTGTGGGCTGGGGCATACGGCGTGTGGTCATCGCCAATGAAGTGGTCCACTCCTGCGACCTGGCGCTCCTGCGGCAGTTGCTCGAGGCGGTGCCGGAGCTCGAGCTGTACTGCTTCATCGACTCCGTGACCGGACTGGGCCTGGCGCGCCAGGCGATGGAAGGAACGCGGAACCCGCTGCGCGTTCTCGTCGACGTTGGGACGCACGGGGGGCGGTCAGGGGCGCGGGAGCCCGCGCAGGCCTACGCCCTCGGCGCCGCGGTCTATGCCGAATCCGGGCTACTTCTGGCGGGGGTCGGCGGATATGAAGGCGTACGGCCCAATCTCCGTGACAGCGCCACGCTGTCCGATGTTGACGAACACTGCCGGAAGGCGGCCGGGGTCTTTCACAGTCTGATACCGCTTTTCCAGACTGCGCAGCCAGTGTTCAGCATGGGCGGCTCCGCGTTTCCCGACCGTGTGGTGCGGGCGTTCGCGAGCCTCGGCGGACGGCCCGGCAGTCTGCCGGCCGTTCCGGTTCTGCGGTCGGGCTGCTACGTCACGCATGACCACGGCACATACGAGCATGTCTCGCCGGTGCCAGGGCTGCGGGCGGCACTGACTGTGAGGGCCGTCGTGCTGTCCACACCGGAACCGGGGCTGGCAGTCGTCGGCGCCGGACGACGCGAACTGCCCTACGACGCCGGACTGCCCGTGCTCGTCGGCGCCCGCTCCCCGCAGGGCATACGCAGGCAGGACGCCAAAGCCACAGCAGCCCAGATATTCGACCACCACCTCGTCCTGACCGACGCCCACGGCCTTCACGTCGGTGACGAGGTCGACCTGGGGATCTCCCATCCGTGCTCCGCCTTCGACCGGTGGCCGCAGTTCACGGTGGTCGACGCCGATGGCAATCCCCAGGACATCTGGCACACCCAGTTCCACTGACCCCGCCACCCGGCTCCGCGGCCGGGTACCCGCACGGCATTTCCCACCAGCAGCTTTCCTGAAAGGAACCCAGCCATGAGCGGTATCGAGAAGAAGACCGAAGCGATGGGCCTGGCCCTGCCGGCAGTCCCCGCGCCGATCGCTGCATACGTCCCGGCACTCCAGTCAGGCCGTACGTCCACACATCGGGACAGCTCCCTTTGACCGGCGGCGTACCGCCCCTCGCGGGCAAGGTCGGTGCGGAAATCACCCCGGACCAGGCCGCGGACCTCGCACGCACCTGCGTCCTGAATGCTCTGGCCGCCGTCGAGGCCGTCGTTGGAGACCTGGACCGCATCCGGCGCGTGGTGAAGATCACCGGATTCGTCGCCTCCGCACCGGACTTCACTGGCCAGCCCGGCGTGGTCAACGGTGCCAGCCGGCTGCTGGGCGACCGGGGCGTTCATGCCCGCAGCGCCGTCGGCGTCGCGGTGCTCCCCCTGAATGCCCCGGTCGAGATCGAGCTTCAGGTCGAGGTCGCGCAGTGAACACGGACGCATGCCTGTCGATCAGCAGAACCTGCCTGCCCCTGCCGCCCGGTCAGCCAGCCCGGCTCCCCCACGGCCACGGCGCCCCGGCGGGTTCCGCCCGTCGGCCACGAATGCGCCCTTGCACCCCTGGAAGTCTGTTGTGAGTACTCGTATTGCTGTCACCACCGGTGCCAGCAGTGGCATCGGCGCCGCCGCTGCACGGCAGCTGGCTGCCGCCGGGTATCGGGTCGTGCTCACGGCGCGCCGCGAGGACCGCATCGGGGCGCTGGCCCAGAAGCTGCCGGACGCGGTGGCGCAGGTGCTGGACGTGACCGACCGGCCTCGGTCGACGCCTTCGCGGCCTCGCTGGGCCACATCGACGTGCTGGTCAACAACGCGGGCGGGGCGCTCGGTGCGGACCGGGTGGCCGACGCCGATCCGGCCGACTGGCGCACCATGTACGAGACCAACGTGCTCGGCGTGCTGAACGTGACGCAGGTGCTGCTGCCCGCGTTGCGGAAGAGCGGCGACGGGACGGTGCTCGTCGTCTCCTCGACGGCGGGGCTCGCCACCTACGAGGGCGGGGGCGGGTACGTCGTCGCGAAGCACGGGGCCCATGTGATCGCCGAGACGCTGCGGCTGGAGCTGTGCGGGGAGCCGGTGCGGGTCATCGAGATCGCGCCCGGGATGGTCAAGACCGGCGAGTTCGCCCTGACCCGCTACCGCGGGGACGAGGAGAAGGCGGCCGCGGTCTATGCGGGGGTCGCCGAACCGTGACGGCCGAAGACGTTGCGGAGACGATCACCTGGGCGATCACCCGCCCGTCCCACGTGAACATCGACCTGCTCGTCGTCCGCCCCCGTGCCCAGGCGTCCAACCACAAGGTGCACCGCGGGGGCTGAGGGTTGCGGGGCTCTGCGCAGCAGAAGTCGGTACTCCGCCAGGCTCGCCCGGATCGTCACCGACGACAGCTGTCGCTGGGTTTCGCAGGCCACGGCGGTGGCGGTGTGGGTGGACTTGTGTGGATCAACTCCGAGCAATATCACGGCAAAAGGCCCCAACAAGAGGGGGACGACAGGGACGTCCACGGCCGAAACTCCTGCTTCCGAAACTACGTAGGCCGGGAACATGCCTCTGTTGAGTCAGGCCGCAGACGGACGCCGGGTCGGTGACACACTCCCAGAGAGCCAGCCTCGAAAAGGCGACAGGAACCTCACGAGCCACCCGATCCGACGTTCTACGGAGACGCTACGAGCGGCCATCCCGACCGCGCTCCGTTACAGCCATACAAGTCGGAAACCTCATTCTGATGCGATGCGGGCGAGGGATTTCAGCGAGACTGAGCCGGGTCTGAGGTAGGTGCTGTGTGCGGCCTGGCCGGCGTTGAACCTGCGGGCACCGAAGCTCTTCGACACCGGGTCGGTGCCGAGGCCGACTGTTGTGTGGAAGAAGCCGATCCTGCTGTGCGGTATGCGGGTGATCCAGTCGTTGCTGCCGGCTCCGGCCCAGATCCTCGCGCCGGTTCGCAGTTCGGATGCGTGGCTGGCGCCGGTGCCGGGACTGGCGTAGAAGGCCATGTCGGCGATGTGCAGGCCGTTGGCGGCCCGGCCGCACACCACGGAGCCATAGGAATGGCAGAACAGCGAGACCTGTGCGGAGGGTGCGACTCTTTCTACGTCGACGATGAGATCGTGCAGTTTTCTGGCGCCGGTGTCGGCACGGCTGGTGGTGAGCAGCGCGATGTCGAAGGCAGCGGGTGGGTGGTAGCCGAGCCAGGCGATCACCGCCGCCGGGGTGTCCGGTCGTTGCCGGCGCATCTCGTCGTACAGGGCCCGGGCTCCTCCTCCTAGAAGTTTGTACGCGCGGGAGTCGCTGGATTCGAAGGTTGCCAGTGTGGTGTTGGCGCCGGGGACCATCACGGCAATCCTCTTGGCGGTCGTGAGGTCGCCGATGACCTCGGCGGCTTTACTGCCTCCGGGGTCGAAGGTGAAGAACATCCGGTCCGGTGTGCTCATCGCCCGCAGTATGCGGGCTTGTTGAGCGTAGCCGTCGGCGTCGGCCATGGCCGAGGCCGTGGTGATGACGGTGCGGTTGGCTGCGTACCGGGCGTGGAGTGTGCCGGCCGTGGCGGCGGGCAATGCGGGAGGATCGGGAGCCGGAGCGGGGCGTTTGGTGTCGGCCGACGACAGCAGCACGGCCGGCAGGAGCACTTGGGTGAGCAGGTTCCGGTGCAACCTGCGGTTCCGGGTGATCTATGAGCCCCTTGCCTTGCGAGACGCCCCTCCCTCGGCGGACTGTCTTCGATCACGGCCGCGGGTTGGTGTGCGTCAGATGGTGGCTGTGTCGATGACGAAGCGGTAGCGGACATCGCTGGCCAGTACTCGTTCGTATGCTTCGTTGATCTGGTCGGCGCGGATCAGCTCGATGTCCGCGGCAATGTCATGGGCGGCGCAGAAGTCGAGCATCTGCTGGGTTTCGGGGATGCCGCCGATCAGCGAGCCCGACAGGGAGCGGCGCTGGGCGACCAGGGGGAAGGCCGACAGGGACTGCGGGTGTTCCGGGACGCCGAGTTGGACCATGGTGCCGCCGATCTTCAGCAGCCCTAGGTGGGCGCCCAGGTCCAGGCCGGCGGATACCGTGTTGAGGATCAGGTCGAAGCTGCCTGCCAGTGCTGTGAAGGTGGACAGGTCCGAGGTGGCGTGGTAGTGGTCCGCGCCGAGGTGCAGGCCGTCGTTCTTCTTGCGCAGTGACTGGCTGAGCACGGTGACCTCGGCGCCCATCGCATGCGCGATCTTCACGGCCAGGTGGCCTAGGCCGCCCAGGCCCACGACTGCGACCTTCTTGCCGGGCCCGGCCTGCCAGTATGCGAGCGGCGAGTAGGTGGTGACGCCCGCGCACAGCAACGGTGCGGCGGCATCAAGCGGCAGTGCGTCCGGGATGCGCAGAACGTAGTCCTCGTCGACGACGATGCTTTGTGAGTAGCCGCCCTGAGTGGGCTGGCCGTCGCGGCCCGTTGCCGAGTAGGTGCCGACCATGCCCGTCTCGCCGGTGCAGTACTGCTGCAGCCCGGCACGGCAGTTCTCGCACTCGCGGCAGGAGTCCACGAAACAGCCGACGCCGACGCGGTCGCCGGCCGCGTAGCGGGTGACGCCCGGGCCGACCTCGGCGATCACACCGGTGATCTCGTGCCCCGGCACGACGGGGAAGAAGCCGCCCTCCCCCCACTCGGCCCGGGCGATGTGGATGTCGGAGTGGCAGATGCCGGCGTACTTGATGTCGATGAGCACATCGTGCGTGCCGAGCGCGCGGCGCGCGATGGTGACCCGCTCCAGCGGTGCCTTGGGCGCGGGTGCGGCGTACGCGTAGACGGTGGTGGTCTGTGCAGTCATGTCCTCAGCATCTGTCGTACGACGGTGACCAGCCAGAACCCCAATGAACCTAGGCTCCGCGTGCCTATCCCTGACAGGGGCACCCCCACGCCGGGGAGCCTGCGCATACTGGAAGCCATGGACCAGCGCACCGAACTGAGTGAGTTCCTCCGCTCCCGCCGGGCCCGGCTGCAACCTGAGGACGTGGGCATGGCACCCCACGGCGGGCGCCGCCGGGTCCCGGGACTGAGGCGCGAGGAACTGGCCCAGCTCGCCGGCGTCAGCGCCACCTACTACACCCGCCTCGAACAGGGCGCAGGCCGCGGCGTCTCCACCGCCGTGCTGGACGCCATCGCAACAGCCCTGCGGCTGACCCGCGCCGAGCGTGAGCACCTCTACCGTCTGGCCCGCCCCGGCACGAAAACCAAGACCTCCAGCACCCCCGCAGCAGGCGTCCGCCCGGCAGTCCAGTACCTGCTCGACTCCATGGACAGCACCCCCGCCTACGTACTCGGCCCCCGCCTGGACATCATCGCCTGGAACCACCTCGCTTGCGCACTGCTCGGCGACTTCCCCGCCATGCCCCCCAAGCAGCGCAACATGGCCTGGCAGATCTTCCTCCAGCCCCAGACACAAGAACTGTACGTGGACTGGACAGGCAAAGCCGCCGCCGTCACCGCCATGCTCCGGCACTACGCAGGCGCCCACCCGCACGACCCCCAGCTCACCGCACTGGTCGGCGAACTGTCCCTCCAGAGCGAAGAGTTCTGCATGCTATGGGCTGCCCACAACGTGAACGACAAATGCTTCGGCACCAAGCACCTGCGTCACCCAGTCGTCGGACACCTCACCCTGCTGTGCGAGACCCTGACGCTCCCCGGCGACCGCGGCCAGCAACTCCTCACCTACTGCGCCGAACCGGGCACCTCCTCCGCCGAATCCCTGCGCTTGCTGGCCAGTTGGTCCCTGGAAGAAACCGAAGAACACACCCCGCACACATCACACACCGGCACCTGAACCCCGCACGGAGCACCCCGATCACGCAGCCCGCTGTCGACAAGTCCGGCAGGCCGACAGTGAAAACCTCATCCGGTCCGGTGCCCCGCCGCAGCCCCTCCCGGCCACCTTCACCGGGATGCCGCCGGACTACCCGGACCTGAGACCAGACACCCGACCGCTACCAACCCCGACACCCGATGGCCCTTCCCCGGCCGTGCGGCCATCCAGCCCATGGCTGCGGACGGCCCTGGAACTTCCGGCCCTGCCAACCGGGCTTCCACCCGACGAGGACGCACAGCGGCGATCCGCCACCTCATTGTTCAAGCCGCGGCACCGCACTCTTCGCCAAGGAAGCCGGAGGAACCTGGTGTCACCATGCCTCCAGCTGTCGGCTTCGCCGGCTCTGGCAAGATTCTTGTGGCCGGAGATCACCATGGGGGCGAGGGGCGCGCTGCCTGGTGCCGGGCATCGTCCCCCTACGGGTCCGGGATGAACGAAGGCCGTGTCACGGACGTCGAGCCCAGAAACGGATCACGGGCGGTCGCGCCGGCATCGCCCTCCTGCGGCAACGCGTCGTCTTGATCGCGCACTTGAGGTGCCACTGCTCCGCCCGGACTGCGTCCCCATGGTGATCTCCGGCTACGGAATTCTTGCCAGAGCCACGTTCACGTCTGCGCCGACCTGACGGCCGCTCGCGGTGACCACGAGCACTCAACGGCAGGGGAATACGCGAGGGTGCCAGTTCGGACGTGTCCGGCGATCTCGGCGGCGATGGCATGGGCAGCCCCCGCCGACGGCCATCGACAGCGCCGGTCCGGGCGGCGCGGCCGCCACCGTCGCGCCCACCGCGGCGTCGCCGAGCGCCGCGGCGGCACATGTGCCAGGTCTCTTCGACGCCCGCCGTCATGAGGGACACACCCGGCTGGGATCGGTGGTCAGGTCCGGTGGGTGGTGCGGTTGTGGTGGATTTCGGCGATGTGCGTCTCGGCCCATTCCTTGACGGCGGTGAACGGCTCGATGAGCGTGGCGCCGAGGGGGGTGAGTGTGTATTCCGTGCGTGGGGGGACTTCCGCGTAGACCGCGCGGGCCACAAGGCCGTCGTGTTCGAGGCTGCGGAGATTGGCGGTGAGGACCTTGGGACTGATGCCTGCGATCTCGCTGCGCAGCTCGGAGAAGCGGTGCGTTCCGCGCGCGAGGGTGAGGACGATCAGGATGCTCCACTTGCTGCCGATCCGGTCCAGCGCCTCGCGGCTCGGGCAGTCGGGGTTGCGCAGGTCCCCACGTGTCGGCAGCAGTGCATCCGCTCTGACCTTGATGGTTTCCATAAGGGAACTATAGCTCTTTGAAGACACTGGCGCCTGTCGGTAAGTATGCGCATGTCCGGCCCGGGCCCCACCGGGTAGGGGCGCCGTGCCCCGAAAGCCCCGGACACCTCTGCCCGTCCTTACCGATGAGGAGTCCCGATGACCACGATCACCGACCCACGTGCCCTTGCCGCCCGTGTCTACCAGCTCTTCGACGACGGTGACGTCGCCGGCCTCGACCAGGTCCTGTCCCCGGATCTGGTCGACCACAACCCCGTCCCGGGTGCCGCCTCGGGCATCGAGGGCATGCGCCTCCTGGTCGCCGCCGTCCGCGACGGATTCGCCGGCACCCGCCACGAAGTGATCTACCAGGCGGAGACCGGGGACGGCTGGGTGGTCAGCCACTGGCGCATGACCGCCACCCACACCGGCAACTGGTTCGGCACCCCCGCCACCGGACGCCCCGTCTCCTTCACCGGCACCGACCTCATGCGCGTGACCGACGGCAAGATCACCGAGATCCGCCACGTCGAAGAGCTCCTCCAGCTCCACCACCAGCTCACCAGCGCCTGACCCACCACCGACCACCCGCTACGCCGGGGCCCGGCCTCCCCCGGGCCCCGCACCGGAGGCCACCGTGACGAGCCCCGCCCACGCCCGTGTGATTTACGTGTACGACGCCTACTGCGGGTGGTGCTACGGCTTCACCCCCCACCTGCAACGCGCCCTGGCCGAACGACCCCACCTGAGCGTCGAAGTGATATCCGGCGGCCTGTTCACCGGCACCCGCCGCCTCCCCATCCGCGAACACACCCACATCCCCACCGCCCGCCACCACGTCACCCGGGCAACCGGAGCCGTCTTCGGCCCCGCCTTCCTCACCCTTCTCCAACAAGGCGACTTCGTCATGGACTCCCACGACGCCGCCACCGGCCTCGCAGCCCTGCGCACCCAAGCCCCCCGCAAAACACTCGACTTCGCCCACGAAATCAGCCACGCCTTCTACCACGACGGCATGAGCCTGTCCGACCCCACCACCTACACAACCCTGGCCACACGCCATGGACTGGACCCCGACATGGCCGCCACCGCACTCACCGACCCCGCCCACCGCGAACAAGCGCAGGCAGAGTTCACCCGCACCCGGAGCCTCGGTATCACCGCGTTCCCCACCGTCCTCCTCGACGCCGGCTCCGGACCCCGCCTGCTGCCCGTCACCGCCTCCGACCGAGACCCAGGCCATCACCTCGACACCGCCCTCGCACACACCCACACCCCCCGATGAAGGGCCAGGAGCTGCCCAACTGCCAAGACCCACAGCGGTGCTGCACGTGTCACTCCGGAGACGAAGGGGCGAGGACGCGGTGGTTCCTCGGCGGGGCCTGCACCTGGCCCGGCTGCCCCGGGCCCGCTCCCTGGTGCCGGCCGGACTTGGTGAAGTCGCGACTGACCGAGGAGCCGGCCCGGGCCCGGCACGCCTCCGGGCACCGCCTCGGCGCGGAAGCGGACGTCGAGGCGGCAGTGATGTCGACGCACGGGCTCGGCAGGCTCGGCTCCTCCGCCCAGGCCGACGGGGAGCGCAACACCATCGGGGCGGAGAAGCACCTCTTCCGCCTCTCGAAGCACCGGCGCTCGAAGCGGCATCGGTCGCCGCGGCGGGGTGCGGAGCGCAGCAAGGGCCTTACGCAGCTCGGGGCGCAGCTGGGTCTCGTAGTGTTTCCAAGCTGAGCTGGTGGTGCCGTTCAGGGTGCGCAGGAGCGCGGCGTAGCGCTCGGCGTTCTCGTCGGCCGGGGCGGCGGGGTGGCTGTGGGGCGGTAGCTCGTTGGTGTGCTGGCGGCGGGCGAGTTCGTGGTGGACGTAGGCGGCGGGGTCGCGCAGGTTGCCGGGGACTGCCCAGGTGTGCAGTTCGGCGGTGAGGCTGTGGGCGGTCCAGCCGGCGTGCAGCAGGGGGCGTAGGGCGTAGGCGAGTTTGCGGGCGCAGGTGCGGTGGAGCCACCAGATCTCGCGTTGGATCTGCTCGGCGACGGCGATGTTGTGGGCGCAGCGTGCCGGGGCCCCACGAGGCTGGAAGTGAGCGGTCCATCGGCGAAGAGCATCACCATGATGCGCGTGCTGCGCGCCGAGCTCAGCCTTGACCTGAAAAACGCCAAGGCCGTGGTACATAGCGTCTTGAACGGTGATTACTCAGGAACGCTTCCCGAGATGGAGCACTTGGCCCGCAGGCTGCGAGAGTCCGGCATCGCTGCTGTAGCTACTCGTCCTTAGGCTGCGAGCTCGTTTCGGCGGCCGCACCGGTGCAGCGGGATGACAGCAGGCGATGCCGGCGAAGGGCCCTGAGCGTTCATTGAGCATCGCAAGGATCTGTGTGCGGGCGGCGTCGACGGCTTGGTGCTCGACGTCGCGGATGACGCCGAACCGCCTTGCGTGGGCGTACTCGTCGGCTGCGGTTCGCAGGCGCCTGGTACGCAGGGTGGTACTCACGGTGGCACCTACCGTGGAACGCACGGTGGTCCGCACGGTGGCATCACGCGGCTGACGCCCAGCGTCCAGCTGCCGCGAGGCGTGGGTGACGTTCCCGTGGCGTTCCAGGGCCCGCAGGTGCAGCACACACGAGGGTGAATCGGGGCTACGGCCTGGAGTTGACTGGCTTTGGGTTCGGGAGTCACTCACGGCCCGGCGGGCGGTAGGGGCCAGCCCTCGGCGAAAGCCCTGAGTTGCCTCGGTTACCGTTCTTCTTCGGCAATGCGGTCGCGGAGTACGGCTTGGTCGAGGTAGGGGGCGACGGCGGCGAGGAGAAGGCGCTGGAACTCGGTCGGGTCGATTGCTTCGACCTCCCATTGCACCGGCCGGGCGAGGTCAAGCCCGTACCGGCTGGCGAACCTTGCCCAACGCGGGTCGCCGGCCTTCCCCACAGCCGCGGGCAGTTCGTAGTCCCGGACCTGTTCGCGGGTCAGCAGAACGCGTTCCACATGGCTCCAGCAGCCCGTGCGGGCCACCCAGTCCCGTTCGATGTCGGCGCCCGACGCGTCGAAGTCGCCACAGAGTTTCTTCGCGGGCGAGGGCCTGCCGGTGGACCTCAGGGTCGCGGTGGGCCTCGATGGCCTCGCGCACGATCGCGGCCAGGATGTCGGGCGGCGGAGCCTCAGCCTGGGGGGTGGCGGTGCCGGAGAACGAGCGCTGGTCGGTCGCCTTCGGCGGAGCGGTCGGCAGGTGGTAGGCGGTGATCTGCTCGGGGGTGACCGCGACCCGCTCGAACTCCACCTCGGCCCCCGCGGCCTCGGCGAACGCGATCACGTCCTCGGCGAGCGAGTTGAACAGGTGCTCGCCACTCGGGTCGTAGTCGCCGACGTTTCTCCGGAGCTCAACGAGTGTGCGAGCTTGACCCTGCCAAGCCAGCTGCGGTTGCGTTCCGCGTCCGGCACCTTGATCGAGACGCAGCTGTCGAATGCAACGGTACGGAAGCGCCGGTAGCGGGTCCCGGGGGTGGCTGGCTGAGCCAGGGGGCCGGCCACCACCTCGAACAGCTTCTTGGGCGGCGCGGCGCCCAGTCGGCGTCGCAGGTCACGCAGAGCCTTCTCCGACGGCGTGGGCACTTTCAACCAGCCCAGCCCTGCGACCGGCTTGCCTCAGACCCTGGCGTATCCCAGGCTCGGGTACAGCCCGAGCGCCAACACGAAATAGACCCCGACGCGGGAGGGCAGGTCCCGTAGTCGCCGTGGACCGCGCCGGTCTCCTCCAGCACGGCATCGACCAGCTCGAAGGGAAGATGTTGGGTCAACTCGCCCAGATGTCCGGGCGCGAAGACGCCATCGGCGACCGAGATGGTGCGGGTATGGGCGGCAACGGCAGACCCGCACGTCAACGGGACCTCTGACAGCTGGAAGATCTTGGTCGATCCCCTGCTCCATCAGGGTCCCGCTCTCATACCCAGACCGGACACACCCTCAGCACCCTCTTGGCCAGGGCGAATACCCCTTAAGGGCTTGCCGGAGAACAAGGCGTCGCTTCCGTGATGGTAGCTCGTTGTTGTGGTATGGGGATCTGGAGGGGACCGAGGCGGCGCTGGTGGCGAAGTTCCAGGCGCTGTTCCCGCACTTGGATGAGCGGCAGCGTCGGCTGGCTATGGGGGCGGAGGCCCGGTCGCTGGGGCATGGCGGGATCCGCGTAGTGGCCCGTGCCGCCGGGGTGCGTGAGGGAACCGTGTCCCGTGGGGTGACTGAACTCGAATCCGGCGAGGAGCCGTTGGGGCGTGTCCGTCGGGCGGGTGGTGGCCGCAAGCGGGTGGTGGACCTGGATCCGAGGCTGCGGTCGGCGCTGCTGGCGCTGGTCGAGCCGGATATGCGCGGGGATCCGATGTCGCCGCTGCGGTGGACGACGAAGTCGACCCGGCGCCTGGCGGAGGAGCTGACGAGGCAAGGGCACCGGGTTTCGGCGGACACGGTCGCCGTCCTGCTGCGAGAGGAGGGCTTCAGTCTGCAAGGCAACGCCAAGACCATCGAAGGCGCCCAGCATCCGGACCGGGACGCGCAGTTCCGCTATATCAACGAGCGGGCCAAGGAGTTCCAGGCGGCCGGGGATCCGGTGATCAGCGTGGACACCAAGAAGAAAGAGATCGTCGGCAACTACAAGAACGCCGGATGTCAGTGGCGTCGTGAAGGCGATGCGGTCCGGGTCCGCACCCATGACTTTCCCGACCCCGATCTGGGCAAGGCGATCCCGTACGGGATCTACGACCTGTCGGCGGATGCCGGCTGGGTGAACGTCGGCACCGACCACGACACCGCGGCCTTCGCCGTGGAGTCGATCCGCCGCTGGTGGAACGGATGCCGCCGGGATGCCTACCCTGCCTCCCGGCGGCTGCTGATCACCGCGGATGCTGGTGGTTCCAACGGCTACCGCACCCGTGCCTGGAAGGCCGAACTGGCCGCTCTGGCCGTGGAAACGGGCCTGGAGATTACCGTGTGTCACTTTCCTCCGGGCACATCGAAATGGAACCGCATCGAGCACCGCCTGTTCTCCCACATCACGATGAACTGGCGAGGCAGGCCGCTGACCAGCCATGACGTCATCGTCAACAGCATCGCGGCGACCACCACCCACACTGGACTGACCGTCCAGGCCGAACTCGACACCACCGTCTACGCGACCGGCATCCGCATCGGCGACCGGCAGATGGAGGCTTTGCCGCTGGAGCGGCACGCCTGGCACGGCGACTGGAACTACAGTCTTCGCCCCGAGCCGTTCACCCACGTCGATGACGCTCCGGACCCATTCGACCAGCCCAGCCCCGACCTTGCCTGGCTGCGTCATCCGGCCCTGACCGGACTGCCGCCCGCCGACTGGGACGCGCTGATCACCACGCTCACCGCCCTCCACGAGAACCAGCGGGAGACAGACTTGACCAAACGGCGTGGTCACCGGCCCCGCCTGACGGCTCCAGGCACTGGCCGCCGTCCCGTCCTCACCCTCGCCGACCGGCTCCTGGCCACCCTCCTCCACTACCGGCACGGGCTCCCGCAGGTCGCCGTCGCCCGCCTCTTCTCCGTCACACCCGAAACCATCAACCGACGCATCCGCGACATCCGCCAACTCCTCACCGCAGCCCAATACACCGTTCATTCCACCGACACCCGCCTGACCACCCTGGAAGACCTCCAAGATTTCGCGACAGCAGCAGGCGCCATCAGCCCACCAGAGATCAAGACGGCGAGTTGTTGATCGGCAAGCCCTAACTTCGCGGCCTTGCGACAAGATCACCGACATGTGAACGGCCTTCCCACCCTCGCGTAATGCGCTATTGGCGCTCGACTGTCATGAAACGCTCACTTTGTCAAGACTTGGCGATCACATGCCGCTTCCAGACTTGCCTTGATGACATACCTCAAGCGCGGCGCTCCGTGCGCCTTCCTAGCCTCTGCGACGACGTTGCTCGTGGCGGCCCCGCAGGCCCAGGCCATCGTCAACGGTGAAAAGGCCACGGAGAGTTACCCCTTCATGGGGTCGTTGCAGAATCCCACATCGCGCCGTCCCGACGGACCCGCCTGTGGTGCCACCCTCGTGGAAGAGGAATGGGTGGTCACCGCCCGCCACTGCGTAGACGGGCGAGGCGAGCCCGACACCATGAAGGTGAGGATGGGTTCTTCCCGAGTGGACCGAGGCGGTGAACTGATCGGTTGGCCGCCCGTTTCCGGCTACCCATCAGGAAGAGCAGTCGGCCCTGAACAGTTGCTCCGACCAGGGGCGATGCCGACCACTCGTATGTGCAGTCCGACGGCACAGTCCAGCGCTGCCCGACTTTGAACCAGCCCTGCCCTGAAGGTGTTTTCCATGGACGCTGTCCCCACACCCGGCGATGGTGCCACAGCCGCGCCCGCCACTGTGGCCCCTCTCCGCGAATCATGTCCACGGCAGGATGCACGATGCCAGGAAGGCGGTCGGTAATGAGCCGCCGGAACACAAGGCGCACGGCCGAAGCACTACAGGTGGCGGGCAGGCGCACTCTCTGGCGTCGGCCCCTCGCCATGACCATGGTGGTGCTGGTGGTGGCAGCGGGAATCTGGTGGGCGGTGTATCCGGCGGAGGGCGAACCGGCGGCGCAGGCACAAACGCAGCAGGCGAAGCCGCAAGGCGGCCCGCCACCGTCACCGGGGCCGGAGGTACCGTCGCTGGGGCAGGAGACCGGAGCGATCGCTGACGGCCGCCGGATCACCCCGCTCGACACCGACCACCCCGCGGTCCGCTACCTCGACGAGGAACTCCTCAAGGCCGTGCAGAAGGCGGCCGTCGCCGCGCGCGGCGACGGTATCGAGCTGTTCATCACGTCGGGCTGGCGCAGCAAGGAGTATCAGCGTGATCTGCTGAAGAAGGCGGTGGAAAAATACGGAAGCCTGGAAAAGGCAAGGGAGTTCGTCGCCACTCCTGAGAAGTCCGCACATGTGTCCGGTAAGGCGGTCGACATCGGCCCCACCGACGCCGACGACTGGCTCATCAGGAAGGGGAGACGCTTCGGACTGTGCCAGGCGTACGCGAACGAGATATGGCACTTCGAGCTGCTGACCCAACCGGGAGCCGCATGTCCCGCACCACAGCCCGACGCCACCGGATGAGCAGAAGAAGCCCGACCGGCCGGGCAGGGCCACGGCCGAGCTGGGCCGGTCGGCTCTGCAGGCGGCCACCACGACGTCCACGGCCGTGAGGGAGCAGCAGCACGGATCACGCCCCGCCTGGCCGCTGGCGGACGTCGTGAGCGGCGGGCGGCGGAACGCGGGGCGGTCCTCGCGCTGCGGGCGGGTGCTTGCGGTTAGCCCGTGCCGGACGACGGTCAGCCCACTGCTCACCCGACCGCTTACCCCAAATGACCTGCGTCTTTCCCCTTCCGGGAGAAGCACTTCGGTAAGGGGCGCTGAGCAGAGTTCACGGCAGTCCGATCCGAAAGGAGCCTGCCGTGAACGCAGAACCGACGTTGATCACGCGTCTGAACACTGAGCGGGAGTGACTGTGTGCTGCACACGGCAACGCCGACCGGGTCCGGTCCTGGATGCTCTCCGCCGGCGTGCTGAATGCGGATCAGGCCCCTGCGGCGCTCGACGAGCTGTGCGTCGTGCTGAGGGAGCGGGCTGACCGTGACGGGACAGCCGTCAGCGATGCCTGGATGGGCGTCCTGCTGCAGCGGGTGGGCGCCGGCGACGAGCGGGATGCCGCAGGGCCGCCATCGCCTGCCCGACCGCCTCGGCCACCGCCCGCACCGACGATGTCCGCACCAGCTGCGCACCCGCCGGCAACGCCACACCCTCCAGCGCGCCGCGCTCCCCCACCGATGCGCCCGCGACCACCTCCGGCACAGAGTGTGGCGGCCGTGCCGCAGCCACCTTCGCCGCACCACCCTCACGCGGCCCAGCCAGGGCGAGATCAGCCAGCGCCTGCCTCGTCTGCTGCTCCTCCCGTTCCCGCCGCACCACCGCTCGGTCCGGCAGAACCCTGCCAGCCTCCAAATCCCGGCACACCACCCGATGCAACGACGCCAAAGAGGGCACCTCACCCCCGGCCTCCTTCAAGTGCCGGTGCAGCGCCGCCACATTTCCGCCCGCCTGCGCCAGTGCCTCCCAGGTCTGGTCGGACAACTCCAGCCGGGCCCGCGACCTGCGCTCCACACGGCCCTGTGTCCGCGCCACCTCCAGCCAGCGCCACACTGTGCGCACATTCACCCCACCGACCTGGGCGCCGGCACGCACCCGCGCCGTCGTCAACACCCCGGCCGCATCGAGCTCCAACAACCGCGCCACCAGCACCGACCTGGACACCCTCAACCCCGCCGCGACCTCACCCACGCGCCCGACTCCCCCACCCCACACCCTTCCGCCACGCAGACCGACACCCACCACCGTGCCGCCACGCAGCCCTGGGAAGGATCAAAAGTGCCGTTCCCAAGACAGCAGCACAGGGGAGGGTGCACCGACCCACGACAGCCACGCCCGCTACAGATACCGCCCCACGGCCGTGACCCCGCCGTCCCTCAACACCCGACCAGCGAAAACCTCCCGGCCTGGCATACCGTCACTGACACCAACCCGACACATCGCAATAGGTGATGGGGGGTACACGGTTCTCGGGGAAGGGCAGGGTGTCACGGTTGTACGTCAGCGCCGGCCACTCTTCCTGTCCGATGTGATCGACCCATCGGTCTCGGCTCAATGCCCTGGGGCCGCGAACGGTTTTCGGATCGCACCCCGTGCGGCGCCATCCGTGCAGAACCTCTTGCCCGCCCTCATCGTCACCGACCGAGGGCTCGCGCTGCGGCCGTCGCCCGGCCTGCTGCAGGCGGAAGAACGCGTAGCGACCGGGACTGTAAAGGGAACTCCTCCTGCTTCCATTGGCACCGCGGCCTCGTACTGGTGCCGGACGCGCTGGCCGCCCAGTGCTGCCCCGTCGAGCGGCTCGTCCCCGTGGGGGACCATGCACGGGTCCTCGGAGCCGTCGGCTCTCTCGTCGCGGGCGCCGGCGAGCACCTCCTCTTTCTGGAAGAGGCGCTCCTGGGGGCGGGCGTCGGTCAGGGGTGCGGTCGCTGACGGCGCTGTACCGGACACCGGACGATCCGCCGTGATCCGACGCCGGGGAGCGGGCCGGGCCTGTGGGTCCCGGTGCTGGTCGGATGTCTGTCTGCGCCTGCCTTGATGTCCGTTTAGGTCCGCTCGACGCCCGTTTGTGTTTACTTTGCGGCGAGTGGTGCGTACTGTGTCCGTGAAACCACAGGTTCGGGCATGGGACGGACTCAAACGCTGATGTATGCACCGGAGCGCCAGCAGGAGATCCTGCGGCTCGCCCGTGAGAGCGGGCGGGTGGATGTGCTGTCTCTCGCGGAGGCTTTCCAGGTCACCGCCGAGACGGTGCGGCGCGATCTGAAGGCCCTGGACCGGGCCGGCCTGGTGCGCAGGGTGCACGGCGGCGCCATCCCGGCCGGCCGGCTGGGCTTCGAGCCGGACCTCGCCGAGCGGGACGCCGTCGCCGCCGAGGAGAAACAGCGCATCGCCCGCGCCGCGCTGGCCGAACTTCCCGGCGACAGGGGCAGCGTGATCCTGGACGCCGGTACGACATGCGCCAGGCTCGCCGCCGAGATTCCGCTGGAGGCCGAGCTGACCGTCGTCACGCACGGCCTGCCGGTCGCCGTTTGGCTGGCCGACCGCCCCGGGCTCACCCTGCACCTCGTCGGCGGCCGGATCCGGCACCGTACCCGTGCCGCCGTCGACGACTGGGCGTTGCGCGCCTACCGGGAGATCAACGCCGATGTGGTCTTCCTCGCCACCAACGGCTTCTCCCTCGAGGGCGGCCTGACCACCCCGGACCTTGCGGAGGCCGCGGTCAAGCGGGCGCTGATCGCCGCCGCCCGCCGGGTCGTCCTCCTCGCCGACTCCGCCAAGTCCGGACAGCAGCATTTCGCCCGCTTCGGCGAACTGTCGGACGTGGACCTGCTCATCACCGACACCGGGCTGAGCCCCGACGACGCCCTCGCCATCGAGCGCGCGGGCACGGAAGTAGTGCGCGCATGATCCTCACCGTCACCCCGAACCCGAGCCTGGACCGTACGTACGAGATCCCGGCGCTGGACCGTGGGGCCGTGCTCCGGGCCACCACCGACCGGATCGACCCGGGCGGCAAGGGAGTCAACGTCTCGCGGGCCGTTGCCGCGGCCGGACGCCGCACCCTCGCGGTGATGCCGTTGGGCGGCCCCGCGGGCGCCGCACTGGCCGGGCTGCTGGGCGCCGAGGGCATCGAGGTGGCGGGGGTGCCGGTGACCGGCCAGACGCGTTCGAACATCTCGGCCGTCGAACCCGACGGCACCCTCACGAAGATCAACGCGACCGGGCCGGAGCTGACTGCCGCCGAGTCGGAAGCGCTGCTGGCGACGGTCGGCGAGCGTTCCGAAGGCGCCGACTGGGTCGCCTGCTGCGGCAGCCTGCCGCGAGGCCTGCCGCCCCAGTGGTACGCCGAGCTCGTCGCGCGGGCACACCGGGCGGGCGCCCGTATCGCCCTGGACACCTCCGGCCCGTCGCTGACCGCCGCGCTGCGCGAACGCCCGGACGTCGTCAAGCCGAACGCCGAGGAACTGGCGCAGGCTGTCGGCCGCCCGCTCGCGACCCTGGGCGACGCGGTCAAGGCCGCCGAGGAGCTGTGCGCGTCGGGCGCCCGCGCCGTACTGGCCTCGTTGGGCGCAGACGGCCAGCTGCTGGTCGACGGCGACGGCGCGCACTTCGCCAGCGCCCCCGTCGCCACCGTCCGCAGCAACGTCGGTGCGGGCGACGCCTCGCTGGCCGGTTTCCTCGTGGCCGGCGGCACGGGCGTACGGGCGCTGGCCACGGCGGTCGCCTACGGTGCGGCCGCCGTCCAGCTGCCGGGCAGCCTGATGCCGACACCTGCGGACCTGGTGCCGACGGCGGTCATCATGACGGACGAGGTCCCTCTCGCCCGTCCGCTGACGGAGCCGGTCCCATGACCGCGCGAGGCGGCGCCGGACCGTGGGTCGGTCGACCGGACGCTGCCGAGCGGAAGTCGGGAACCCCGCCCGCAGCCGGACCCGCCTTCCCGCACACCGGATCCGCATCCCCGCACAACACCCGGCCCACCAGGACCACCTGACCTGACTGCCCCCGATCCCCTGCCCCCCTCTGTCCCACCCCCCACCGCCCCACGGCGGTACCGCGCGCAAGGGAGCCCGCGATGAGTGAGTTGATCACCGCGGAACTGGTCGACCTCGGCCTGTCCGCAGAAACGAAGGAAGCCGCCGCCCGGTCGCTGGCCGAGCGCATGGCCGCGCTCGGCCGCGTCACCGACCTGGAGGGCTTCCTCGCGGACGTGGCCGCGCGCGAGGCCCAGATGCCGACCGGCCTGGACGGTGGCATCGGCATCCCGCACTGCCGCAGCGCACACGTCACGGAGCCGACGCTGGCCTTCGGGCGCAGCACCTCCGGTATCGACTTCGGGGCGCCGGACGGCCCGGCCGACCTGATCTTCCTGATCGCGGCCCCCACCGGCGGCGACGCGGATCACCTGACGATCCTTGCGTCGCTCGCCCGTCACCTGATGGACGAGGCGTTCACCGGCGCGCTGCGCTCGGCGACCGAGCCGGAGCGCGCTGCCGCCCTGATCCGCGGCGACGAACCGGCGGCGGAAGCGACCGACAGCGTGAAGCCGGCCGGGGCGCCGGCCGCGGACGGCGAGGCCGAAGCGGCGTCGCCCGGGGCCCCGGCCCCGCAGCCGTGCCCCGCCCCCGAGCCGACCCCGTTCCGTATCGTCGCCGTCACCTCCTGCCCCACCGGCATCGCGCACACCTACATGGCCGCCGAGTCGCTGGAGAAGGCGGGCCAGGCCGCCGGCGTCGTGGTGAGCGTCGAGACACAGGGCTCGGCCGGGTTCAAGCGGCTGGACCCTCAGCTCGTCGCGGACGCGGACGGCGTGATCTTCGCGCACGACGTCGAGGTACGGGACAAGGAGCGGTTCGCCGGCAAGCCGACCGTCGACGTCGGCGTGAAGGCGGGCATCAACCGCCCCGCCGAACTCATCGCCGAAGTACGCGAGAAGGCAGAGCGCGGCGGCGAGAGCGTCCCGGCGCGCACCGCCGCGCCGATGGACAGGGGCGGTGACGAGGGCGACGGCTTCGGCACCCGGCTGCGCAAGTGGCTGATGACGGGCGTCAGTTACATGGTGCCGTTCGTCGCCGCCGGAGGTCTGCTCATCGCCCTCGCCTTCGCGATCGGCGGGTACACGATCGACAAGGCGCCGTCCGTCGCCGAGCACTTCGTCTGGACGGAGTCCACGAGCTGGGCAGCCCTGTTGTTCCAGGTCGGCGGCGTCGCGTTCGGCTTCCTCGTGCCGATCCTGGCCGGGTTCATCGCATACGGCATGGCCGACCGGCCCGGCCTGGTCCCGGGCTTCGTCGGCGGCGCCGTCGCGCTCACCGTCAATGCGGGCTTCCTCGGCGGCCTGATCGCCGGTCTCCTGGCGGGCGCGGTGGTGATGGCGATCCAGCGGGTCGACATACCTCCGGTGCTGCGCGGCATCATGCCGGTGGTCGTGATCCCCCTGTTCTCCTCGGCGATCGTCGGCTTCCTGATGTTCCTC
Source organism: Streptomyces sp. NPDC093097 (assembly GCF_044754325.1). NCBI lineage: Bacteria > Bacillati > Actinomycetota > Actinomycetes > Kitasatosporales > Streptomycetaceae > Streptomyces > Streptomyces sp. NPDC093097. The sequence continues at coordinate 10,870 of NZ_JBIVOW010000041.1, read as the reverse complement.
GTGGTCGGCAAGCCGGTCGCCGCGCTTCAGAAGGCCTTGACCGACTGGCTGTCCGGTCTCTCCGGCGCCAACGCGATCATCCTGGGCGTCATCCTCGGCCTGATGATGTGCTTCGACCTCGGCGGCCCGTTGAACAAGGTTGCCTATGCCTTCGCCGTCGGCGGCCTCGCCCATCCCAACGAGGGCAGCCTGAAGGTGATGGCTGCGGTGATGGCGGCCGGTATGGTCCCGCCGCTGGCGATGGCGCTGGCCACGACCGTGCGCGGCCGGCTCTTCACCAGGACCGAGCGCGAGAACGGCAAGGCGGCCTGGGTGCTCGGTGCCTCATTCATCACCGAAGGCGCAATTCCCTTCGCCGCCGCCGACCCCCTGCGGGTCATCCCCTCGGCGATGGCGGGCGGTGCGGTCACCGGCGCTTTGTCGATGGCCTTCGGTTGCAGCCTGCGTGCCCCGCACGGCGGCATCTTCGTGGTCCCGCTGATCGGCCGGCCACTGCTCTACCTGCTGGCCATCGCCGCCGGTACGGCCGTCACGGCAGCCCTGGTGATCCTCCTCAAGAGCCTCCGCGAGAAGACCTCCGCCGCTCGGCCCGACGAATCAAAGGCGAACGTTGCGGCCTGATGCCGCCTGATGCCGCCTAGGTGTATGCCCGGAGGTTGGGGACGCGCAGTCCCCAACAGGCCGCATGCGCAGGCAGGTCGGCGGTGCTGTGCGGGGGCCGGCGAGGTCTGGCAGGTGGGCGGGGCACCCGGTCGAGGTCGTCGAGCAGCTGCTGGGTGAGGGCGATCTCGTCGTCGGCCTGGCCGGGGCGGATCGTCCGAGGGGCTGCCCTACTTGCAACGGCCGGGTCCGTCGGCCTCGGGTGGTGTGGGGGCCGGCTCCTGTTGCTGCGGAGCAGGGGGCGAGGCCGGGGCGTTGGCAGGGTTGACCTGTTCTCGGGCGCGCCGGCGCGATGCCGGGCGATCGCGTCCAGGGCGGCGGGGCGGCGCGCCGGGGCGAGCGACGCTTACCCCGGCGCGCCGCCCAGGCAGCGGGTTCCCGGCTGAGAGCCCGGCGTTGGCCACTGGCCGGACGGCAACGCACCACGGGCAGGACGGTTCCCCCTGCCCAGCTGTCGTTCACGCCCGAAATGCACCCGGCGGTGGCTACGCTCCGCCGACAGCCCCGGCCCTGGCAACTGCAATGCCAGGGCCGGGTCGTTGGCACGGGCCTACGGCTAGAGGTTGTCCCGTAGGGGGCGTGGGTTATCCGGTGAGCGCCTGGTTGCGGTGCCGGGCGGTGCCGGGCATCGCTTGGTGATCCGGTAGTTGCCGACCAGTGTCTTGGTCGTCTTTCGCCCGGCGAGCCCGGGCGCCTCCGGCTCCTCCTTCGCCTTCTTCGGGAGCGGCATGGCCGTCGATGTCGGCGGCGCGAGGTCGGGCGGGCCGGGACGTCGAGCGGTCTTCATGACGGACTCCACGTCCATCGTGACGGGCTTCCGGGCCCGGGAGCGGCTCCCGGAGCAGCGGTTTACCGGGATGCGTCGGGGTATGCGGCGGTTGCGCGGATCTCGACGAGGAGCCCCTCGCTGGCGAGGCCGCTGACCCCGATGATCGTCCAGGTGGGGTAGGGCGCTTCGATGAGGTGCTGCTTGGCTTTGATGAAGCCGGGCAGGTGCTGGCGGATGTCGACGTGGTAGCTGGTGACGTCGATGAGGGCGGACATGTCGAGGTTCTCTATGCGGAGGATCTCCTCGATCTTTCGGATGGAGATCTCGGTCTGTTCCTCGATGGTGTCCGGGATGGTTCCGTCGGCGCGGCGGCCGATCGTTCCGGCGATGTGCAAGAGGCCGTGCGCGCGCACCGCGGCGGAGTAGCCGAAGCTTGCGAAGGCGTTGGTGGTTTCTCCGAAGACCGCGTTGTTTTCGGGGATTTCGACGGTGTGGATGGTCATGGTGGTGCTTCCTGTTCTTTGTTGGATCTGTGTTGGTTTGTTTGTTGTTGGGTTGTGGAGTGTGTGGGGTCAGGCGTCCCAGCGGGATGAACGGCTGGTGTGTTCCAGGCGGGTCCGGCCGAAGGTCTGGCGTTCGCGTAGGAGTTCGCCGGGGACGGTGTATCGGGGTGCGTTGTTCGGGTTTTTCGCGGCTTGCGCGACGATCGCGTCGGTGAGTGAGCGGACCATGTCCAGCCGTGGGTAGGCGGTGTGTATGGCGTGGGCCTGTTGGTCGGTGATCGCGTCGAGGTGGTCGGCGCCCGCCGGGCCGCCGAAGTCGAGGGTGACGCCTTCGCGGACGAGCACGCACAGCGTGCCGCGGCGTTCCGCGATGCCTGGGGAGGTGTGTAGGGCGATGGCCTGCCAGACCTGGTCGGCGTCGGCCGTGGACGTCCCTTGTTGGATGAGGAGTTCGGCGGCTCGGTCGGCGCCTTCGACTTCGAACCGCTGTCGGTGCGCGCCGTCTGACGCGAGTCCGAGGTCGTGCATTGCGCACGCGGCGAACAGCAGGTCGTCCCTGTAGTCGTGGTCGGCGGTCAGGCCGAGATGGTCGGCGGCCAGGCGGGCGAACAGGTAGCTGCGGATGCTGTGGTTGAAGACGGACGGTGTTTCTACCGGTCGGATGAGGTTTATGACCGCGTCGGCAAGTGGTGTGCTGGGCAGGGCGATCGGGTCGGCGGTCGTCTCGAGGTGAGGTCCGGTCATGTCCTCAGCCTGACTGCGACCGCTGTGACCTGGCGAGAGGCAATATTTCCTTACTTCGTTAGAATCTTGCCATGGCAGCTCATCGAGTCGCGGTGCTGGCGTTGGACGGGGTCACCCCGCTCGACCTGGCGATCCCGACGCAGATCTTCACCACCCGGCCGGAAACCCCCTACGAGATGACCCTGTGTGCGTTGGGCCCGAAGGTGGCCACCAGTGCGGGTTTCGCGCTGATCGCCGACGGATGTCTGGAGCAGGTGCGCGCCGCCGACACTGTGATCGTGCCGGGGTTCGAGCCGGTTCTCCCGTTGCCGGACGTCGTGTTGGACACGCTGGCTGAAGCCCGCGGCCGAGGTAGGCGTGTGGTGTCGATCTGCACGGGTGCTTTTGCGCTGGCCGAGGCGGGCGTGCTGGACGGGCTGCATGCCACGACTCACTGGAAGCACATCGATGAATTCGAGCGGGACTTCCCGGCCGTGACGGTCGATCGCGACGTGCTCTATGTCGACGAGGGCGAGGTGCTCACTTCGGCCGGGGTGTGTTGCGGTATCGACCTGTGTCTGCACATCGTGCGCCGCGACCTGGGCGCGGAGGTGGCCAATCAGATCGCCCGTGGTCTGGTCGCCGCTCCGCACCGGGACGGTGGGCAGGCTCAGTATGTGCCGGCTCCCGTCGCGGTGGCTGGTGAGGCGTCGTTGTCCGGTACCCGTGGATGGGCTCTGCACCGGCTCGGTGAGCCGCTCACGCTGCGTGTGCTTGCCCGGCATGCGGGCTTGTCGCAACGCACGTTCATGCGCCGGTTCACCGAGGAGACGGGTACGACCCCGTTGCAGTGGGTGCTCAACGCTCGGCTCGGCAGGGCGCGGGAGCTGTTGGAAACCACGGGCCTCTCTGTGGATCAGGTGGCGCGGGATTGCGGGTTGGGCACGGCAGCCAATCTGCGGTTGCATTTCCGGCGCACGTTGGACACCACTCCCACCGCCTACCGCCGGACCTTCGCACACGCGGCGTCGCGCGGTTCGGTGTCATCGCCAGCAGTTCCGCGCACGGGCTGAGAGCGGCCGCCACGCGGTCCCACAGGCGCCCGTCTGTCCGTGGCCGGCTGCCAAACTTGGCGCCGAGCCGCCGGTCCGGCGGGGAGCCGGCGTCGTCGTGCCGGCCGGGTCACTGGGCAAGCCTGCCGGTGGGAGCTGGGCAAGCCGCTCGGTATTCGGGGCGGGACTGTGGAGGGGTGTGGCCTGGGGCGTGATGTCGGCGGGCGGGTCGGCGCGTTCGTCGAAGAGGTGTTGGCGTCCTGGTCGGTGGCGCCGATCTGTACGGCTCAGGCCGTGTCGAGCCCGGTGGTCTGGATGTCGAGGGCGGTCAGGTGCGGCGTCCGCCGTCGATCGACAGCGTGGTGCCGGTGACGTAGGAGGACTCCTCTGAGCAGAGCCAGATGGCGGCGTCGGCGATCTCGTCGGGGGTGGCGAGGCGGCCGAGCGGGGTGAGTGCCTGGTGTTGGGCGATCATGTCGGTGCCCTCGGCGAGCTGGTCCAGTTTCGCGGTGCGGGTCATTCCGGGAGCCAGGGCGTTGACGCGGATGCCGGCTGGGGCGTAGTCGATGGCGGCGGCCTTCGTCAGGCCGATGACGCCGTGCTTGCCGGCCACGTACGCGGGAGAGCGCGGGATGGCGTGCAGGCCGCCGCCGGAGGCGATGTTGGTGATCGCCCCGCCCCCGGCCCGGCGCAGTTCGGGGATTTCGTGCTTGAGGCAGAAGAACGTGCCGGTCAGATTGATGCGCAGCACACGCTCCCATTCCGGTGCCGTCATCTCGGTCAGTTCCTGGCCGCTGGAGGGGACGGCTGCGTTGTTGACCGCCAGGTCCAGCCGTCCGAATGCGGTTACGGTTCTGCGGATCGCCGAGCGGACGGAGTCCTCGTCGGCGATGTCGATGGGGAGGGCGAGCGCCGAGCCGCCTGCGGCGGTGATCGCCTCGGTGCTCGCGTGCGCTGCGGCCTCGTTCAGGTCGAGGACCGCCACCGCTGCGCCACGGCGGGCGAGACCGGACGCGATGGCGCGTCCGATCCCGCTGCCGGACCCGGTGACCAGGCCGACCTTGCCGGTGAAGTCGCTCATGCGAGTGTCTCGTGGTTCGCCCACGCGGCCTTGTACGGGTAGCGGGTCCGCCATGTGTCGAACACCTCGTCGACCTCCGGTGAGGCGAAGAGGGTTTCCAGCGTCTGCTGGTCGGCGACGCCGAGTTGGAGGACGACGGTGGCGATGAATGCCGGGATCTTTTCCTCGCCGGGGACCGGGATGTGGCGCTGTGCGGCGAAAGTCAGGAGCGAGCCGGTGTTCTTCGTCGCCTTTTCCACGTCCGCCAGGTATTGGTCCAGGGCGGTGTCGGGAATCGGTTCGGTGAACTGGACGAGCAGTGTGTGGTTGATCATGTCCCTATCCGACCACCGGACTGCCGGTCGCGTCCAAGATCTATCTCGCCTTGTTCGATAACCTGAGGGAATGGATCTGTTGGAGATCAGGGAGCTGCGGTATTTCGTCGCCGTCGCCGAGGAACTGCACTTCGGCCATGCCGCCGCCAGGCTGGCCATCGCGCAGCCCGCGCTGTCGAAGACCATCCGGCGCATCGAGTCACGGCTCCATGTGCAGCTGTTCGACCGCACCAGTCGCAGTGTCGCGCTGACACCCGCCGGCGCCGCTCTGCTCGAGCACGGCCGGCATGCGCTGAACGCGATGACGGTCGCCGTGCAGAACGCACAGCGCGCCGCCGGCGACAAACCGCTCAGGTTCGTCATCAAACCCGGCGGGGATGCGAACCTGCTCTCCGGAATCCTCGCCGCCTACGCCCAACATCCCTGCGCCCGGCAGGTCGACATCCTCTTCAGCGGCGCCACCGACCGGACCGATCATCTCCACGACGGACGCGCCGACGCGGCCCTGCTCTACGCTCCCTTCGACGACCTCACCGGGCTCGCCGCCGAGACCCTTCACGTCGAGGACCGCGTGGCCGTCCTCCCGGAGGGACACCGGCTCGCCGAGCGCGACGGCATCAACCTGGACGATCTGAGCGACGAGGTCTTCCCTCGGTGGCCAGGTGTTCCCGGCGAGGGGGACGGCCCCGAGATCGCCCATGCCGCCGAACTCATCGCGCTGGTCAGGATCGGCCGCGTCGTCGCCGTCGTGCCCCGCTCGCTCATCACGCCCGCGCCCCCGGGAATCGCGTGCGTTCCCGTCGCCGACGCAGGACCGAGCCAGATCGTCATCGCCCGCCGGGAACACGACCACCGTGACCACGTCACCGCGCTGATCACCGCCGCCGCATCACTGCGGCCGGGTTCAGTTGGCGGATGAGCCGGAAAAGCGCTCGGCGGCCAAGTGATGACGTACTCGGTTGCCTGTCAGCACGAGCAGGCTCGTTGACGTCCGACCCGGTCGGCCAAGGTCGGGGCGGTGCCATGACTGACGTCGCTGTCAGACGTCGCTGTCGAAGGACACCGCCCTGGCCATGTGGGCGTCACCTGGGCGAAGGCCGCGCCGGTGCCGAGCCGGTCCGGCCGCCCTGCTGCGTCGGGGGGCATCCGGCCCGAGCCGTCGGACGCGCAGGTACTTGAACGCCACGGCCGAAGCGAGAGCATGCCGGCGGAAGGGCGCGAGACCCAGGCAGCGCGAGGCAGGGAGCAGGTGAGGCGCGTGAGCGAACTGGTGCGCAACCGCACCAGGCCGAACTGCTGCGCATGGCCTGTGCGGGCGGCTTGGTGAACTGCAACTCCCCTGAGAAGTGGTGCAAGGACGAGATCGCCTCCACCGTCGCGGACATCGAACTCCAGGCTGCCGCCCAGCCCGCTCCGGCCCGGGCCACCGCAGGCACCACGCGGCCCACTCCGGCGAAGCGATTGCCGCGGCAGAACCACCACGACGAGTGTGACAAGACGCTGTACGAGGGCGGCACCTGCGCCTGCGTCCTCATCGAGCAGTACGGGCCGCCCTCCGAGCGGGACGATGTCTACTGAGACGGCCTGGTCCCGGTCGGGCGGGTGGTCAGCGCAGTCCGGCGAAGAGGTCGTTCTCGGGTACGGCCGCGCCGGTGGCGTCCTGGACACGGACGAAGGTCTCCATGCCCATCAGCTCGCCGAACCGCTCCTTGCCCATCTTGAGGAAGAAGATGCTTTCGCTCTGACTGGCGTGTGCGGCCAGCGCGTCGAACTTCTGGCCGCTGAACGCGGTGGTGTCCACCCACGTGGTGATGTCCTCGTCGGGGAGGCCGATCTCGGCCATCGCGGCGGCCTCGGCGGGATCCGGTTCCGGCATGTCCTCATGGAACTCGCGCATGATCTGGCCGAACCGCTGCATCATCGAGCGGGGCATCGTCGTCCAGTACACCTTCGGTGTCAGCGCGGTCGTCTTCAGCGCCGCCATCGTGATGCGGTGGGCCTGGATGTGGTCGGGGTGGCCGTAGAAGCCGTTCTCGTCGTAGGTGACGACCACATCGGGTCGGTAGTGCCGCATGAGTTCTGCGAGTCGGGCGGCGCCTTCCTCCACGGGGGTCTGCCAGAAGGACTGGGGGGCGTCGTTGCTCGGCCAGCCCATCATCCCGGAGTCGGCGTAGTCCAGCATCTCCAGACGGCTGATCTTCAGGACGTCACAGCTGGCCTTGAGTTCTTGACGGCGTATCAAGGCGACGGCCGACGGATCATGTCCGGGATCGCCCGGCTTGGCACCCCCCGGCCCGTCACCGTGACGGCCGTCGGTACACGTCACGAGCACCGTGCGGATGCCCTCCGCCGCGTAGCGTGCGAGGATCCCTCCGGTTCCGGTGGCCTCGTCGTCGGGATGGGCGTGCACCGCCATGAGCGTCAAGGGCCGGTCGGTCATGAAAAGTCCTCCTGCAGAAATACGTCTCGGTCCGGGTGCGCGGCGGGCGTACCGCATTCTCAAGGGGCCGGCTCCATCGGGGCGGAGGGCCTTGTGGTCTTCGCCTTGCCTGTCGGTGCGGTGCCGGTCTCTTGGTCGGGCAACAGTGCCGGCCCGACCGGTTGTTCCCGACGCGCACGGGAACATCTGCGCGCCTTGGATCATAGGGCGGTCGGCGGCCTGACCATCGCCCGCCCTACGTGCCTCCTGGCAGGCGGCGAACTGGACGGCCCGGCGGTGCTCAAGGCTCCGGCGGGGTTCGCCGAGGCTCCCGGAATATCTTGCTGCGTAAGGGGGTTGCGAGGGTGCCCCGTGCGGAGCGGTGTTCTCCTTGGGCGATGGCTTTGCCAGGGGCGAGCGAAGGGAGAGTGAGAGGTGAAGTCCGTCATCCGGACGGCTGCCGGTGGCCCCGAGGTCCTCCGACTCGTCGAGCGTCCGGTGCCCGAGCCCGGACCGGAGGAGGTGCGGGTCCGTGTGCACATCTCGGGTGTCAACCCCACCGACTGGCGCAGCCGCCGACGCGCGTTGCCGCCGGGCATGACCGAGCAGGTGCCCCATCAGGACGGCGCCGGGGTCATCGATGCCGTCGGTTCGCAGGTCGACCCGGCGCGGGTCGGGCAGCGAGTGTGGGTCTGGGAGGCCGCGTGGGAGCGGCCTTGGGGAACGGCGCAGCAGTACACACTCGTGCCCGACCGGCATGCCGTCGACCTGCCCGACCACGCCTCGTTCGAACTCGGCGCCGCCCTGGGCATCCCGGCCCTGACCGCCCACCGCGCGCTGACCGTTCACGACGGTGGACCGGGGCGTATCGCGCCCGGCACCCTGCGGGGCGCGACCGTACTGGTGGCGGGCGGCGCCGGTGCCGTCGGCAACGCGGCCGTCCAGCTCGCCCGTTGGGCCGGAGCGCGTGTGGTCACCACGGTCAGCAGCCCTGCCAAGGCCGCGCTGGCGCGCGCGGCCGGTGCCCACCAGGTGGTCGACTACCGCAGGCAGGACGCGACCGCGGACATCCTGGCCTTCGCCCCCGGGGGCGTCGACATCGTCGTGGAGGTCGCACCGGGCGCCAACGCCGCTCTCGACGTCGCGGTGGCCGCCCCGGGGGCTGTGGTGGCCTACTACTCGGGTGGCGAGGACGAGCGGCTCTCCGTCCCGGTGCTCTCCTCGTTGGCGGCGAACCTGCGTTGGCAGAGCGTCTTCGTCTACACCGTGCCGCCTGCCGCGAAGCAGCAGGCGCTCACCGATGTCGCGGCGGCTGTGGACGCGGGTGCGCTGCTCGTGGGCGAGGAGGCCGGGATGCCGCTGCACCGCTTCGCGCTGGAGCGCGCCGCTGACGCCCACAGCGCGCTTGAGCAGGGCGTGGTCGGGAGGGTCCTGCTCGATATTCCGTGACGTGGTGCCCCGTCGTAAATGATCTGGTCCGCGGCGGTTGCTGCGACCTGGGCCGACCGGAACGAGTGAGACGTGAGGACGCCGGGCATCTCGGTTGAAGTGGCCCCGGGAAGGCGGATGCCTGTTGCCGTCTCAGTTGGTCTGGTCCGTCTGGGGTTTCGAACTCGAACCCCACCTGGGTGGTCAGCCGTCCCGTGCCTTACGCCTGGTCGGTGTTGCGCAGTTGCTCGAACAGTTGGGGCAGCCGCCCGAAGCCGGCTGAGAGCCGCAGAACGTCGGCGTAGTCGCGCACGTGGACGATCTGTGATCTGCGGGCCCGCAGGAAGAGTACGAACCCTGATGCGAACGTCTCTCCTGTGGCGTGGTTGACGGCGTCGAACTCGTGCTCGGCGATGATCAGCTCCGGGTCCGACGTGTCGTGCACCCGCACGTCAGGGAACCCGACCACGGGTGACGGATGCGGCGAGGCCCAAGCCCGGGTGAAACCCGCACGGATCTGTTCGCGCCCCTCGTAGCGGGACGCCTCGCGCTGCGGGGCAAGGAAGGGAAACTCATAGACGGCGTCCTCGGCGAACAGGTCAGCCAGCGCATCCGGCGAGAAGTCCAGCATTGCCTGCTGAAAGCGTTCGAGTAACTGCCTCGGTGTCTGCGGCACGATTCCTCCGTCTCTGGCTCCGGTGAGCGCGTGAAACAGTACGGCCCAGCCGCTCTCGACGCAGGCGAATCTCCGCTGTACCCCAGCCGGTCGCCTGGCATGGTGGTCAGGCCTCACAAGACACCTGAGACCAGAGGCGAATCGGCCCACATCAGTTGACGCGGGGACCACTTCAGCAGAGACGGGACAGCGGCGTGGGGCCCACCTCAACGCCCACCGGTTCGTTTGGCCCTCAGCGCCCGTCAGGGAGTCGAACATAGCTCGCCCCGCCAAGGGAAGTCGAGGGGGCCGGAGGGCGGGAGACGGGCGCACAGTGCCCTTGACAGGGGTGATGGCGGTAAGACTCGCCTGAGCCGCGCCCTGTCGGCGACTGGGTTCCCCACGTCGACCGCGACGCAAGACCAGTCGCCGAGCCTTGCCTTGAGCCCCCCCGCACACGTACTTGGCAGTCGTGGTTGGGCCCCAGCAGCCCGACTGTTCGCCGGTGATAATGGCGATGACGTTCCGCACGAGACGAGTTCGGAGAACCTGCTCCACCTCGCTGGAGGCCAGACGAACCATTCTCGCTCAACGTCCCGATAACCGAGCGGATTTCTCGCTCGCTTCACCATCTTTGATGGTCAGAGAAGCGAACCGTCCTGAGTTTCATATGGTTGCTGGATAGCGCACACACCACCGCCACGGCGCGCCACGAACACGGCTCGGCAGCCGGCGTAGGAGCGGAGGCCGAGGTGGGCGCGGGGGTGGGGCGGGCAACAGTACAGGCGACCACGGGTCCGCCGGTAGGGCCGCCCCAGGCGACCGCGTGGGCCACCACCACCCCCTGCGGCAGGCCGACTACGGGCCCCTGGAGGGGCTCCAGGCCCAGTGACACAAGGTCGACACCGTCGAGGACCACCGCTGAGGTCGAGTTTGTGAACCCATGGCAACGGCGTCGCCACTGGCGGGCTCTTCGTGCTCGGGTTGTCAAACGCGAGCCTAGAAAGTACTTTCCATTTGGAAAGTTACTTTGCGTGTGGGAGTGAGTGGATGGACGAGTACCGGGTGAGCATGGATGTTGTGGCTCGTCAGCGCCGGGCCGCGGCTGCGCGGGTTCGGCTGGGCTGGTGGTTTCCGGTGTTGAGTGCGGTGTCCTGGGCACTCGCGGTCGGCGGTGAGTTCCCAGCGGCCGGCTACCGACGCTTAGGCATTCCGGACCTGCCGTACGGCCAGGTCGGCGGCCTGCTGTTCTTGGCGTTGATCGTG